>DUAN01000001.1 GCA_012960845.1 Planctomycetota bacterium
GGCGATTCTTCGGCAGTTCGCCGGCGTTGACCTGCTGGCGATAACTGGATCGCAGCTGCTGGTACTCCTCGGCGCTGATCTCGAGCGGATTCGCGGCACCCCGGGATGACGGCGAATCCTCCCCTTGCGATGCCACCCCTTCGGCATGAATCCTCATCAGAAAAGGAATGCACCAGCCGCAGCCGGTGCCGGCACCGAAGCAGTTCGACAGTTGCGATGGTCGACTCGGCTGGGTCTGGCGAGTGAAGTTGACCAGTTTGCGCCGCGAAACCCCGAAACAGATGCAGACCTTGTCATCCATCTCCATCGAGATCCTCCTCGCTCTACCGGTCAGCGGCGGTGACAGCCACCGCAGCGCTGCAGGGTCTCCTGCCCGCGGCCACTGTACAAGCCCAAGTCGCCGATGACGCTTCAAGGATGCAGCGATAACACATCGATGACACTTCGAGGAACACTACCGTTGAAGGAGATTTCGTGGTGTCATCTCGCCACTGAGACTTCAATTTCACACGACCCTGGAGGACTGATGCAGCGCGTCGACCTGAGATCGGACACCGTCACCCACCCGACCGAGCAGATGTACCAGCAGATGGCTGAGGCTCCCCTCGGCGACGATGTGTTCGGCGACGATCCCACCGTCAACCAGCTCGAACAGGAGAGTGCCGAGCGCCTCGGCAAGGAAGCGGCGCTCTTTGTCCCGACCGGCACCATGGCCAACTCCATCGCCATCGGCACCCTGACTCGACCCGGCGATGAGATGCTCCTGATGGAAGACAGTCACATCTACCTGTACGAGGCGGGGGGATCGTCACGATTGTGGGGAGTCCACCCCCATCCACTACCGTCGGTCGCTGGCTGTCTCGATGCCAGCGACATCGCAGCCTCGATCCGCCCCGACGATCCGCACCAGCCGCGCACCTCACTGATCTGTCTCGAAAACACTCACAACATGTGCGGTGGACGGGTGATCACAGCGGAGCAAATCGCACCGGTGGCACAGGCCGCCCGCGAGCATCGATTGAAGATGCACCTCGATGGGGCTCGCTTGTTTCACGCCGAGGTGGCGCTCGGCATCCCGGCGGCGCAACTGGCGGCAGAGTTTGACAGCGTCTCCTTCTGTCTATCGAAGGGGCTGTCCTGTCCGGTCGGTTCGTTGCTGTGCGGATCGGCCGAGCAGATCGCCGAGGGCAGACGACTGCGCAAGTTACTCGGCGGCGGAATGCGCCAGGTCGGAGTGCTGGCGGCACCGGGACGGGTCGCCCTGTCCCAGGGGATCGATCGCCTCGCCGAAGACCATCGCCGCTGCCAGCAACTCGCCGAACAGCTGGCGCAACTGCCGGGCGCCCGCATCGAGCCCAACCCACCGCAGTCCAACATCCTGTTCGTCGCCTTCGACCAGATCGATAGCGCCGGATACCAGCAGATGGAGGCGGAACTGGAGGCGCTCGGGGTGCGGGTGCTGGCCATCGGCGAACGCGGCTTGCGAGCGGTTCTGCACCGCCAGATCGACGATGAGGGGCTCCAGCGGGCCATCGAGGCATTCCGCCAGATTCGCTCCATCTGAGGTATTTGGTTTCCGAATCGGCCCCCCAGCACGCCACTTCCACTGCAGAGTAGCGAGGAGTGATCCGGGACGGTCCCGGCTTCATGTTATACTGCTCAGGAAGGTGATCCTGGCCCGAATGCGGACCAAGCGCCCCGTCTGTGATCGAGGTCACTTGGCCCTCGACTGACCCCCTTGCCCCGGAGATCCAGCATGTGCCCAGCTCCTGGCGATCATCGACCCGAGAAGGCGGCAGCGGATTCTCCGCAGTCCCTTTCTCAGCTCGAAGATGTCGACCTGGTGAGGCGCGCCGCCGGCGGCGACGAGGCCGCCTTCGGCGTGCTGATCGAACGCTTCGGCGGGCTGGTGCTGGGACTCTCTCGTCGCAAGGTGGGTCGAGATGATGCAGACGACGTCGCCCAGGATGCCCTCCTTCACATCTGGCGCTCTCTCCCCTCGCTGAGAGAGCCACGCGCCTTCATCGGATGGCTCTCCCGATTGGTTCAGAATCGAGCCCATCGGTGGATCCAGCAGAAGCAACGCAAGCGAGTGGTGCTCCAGCAAGCACGCTCCGAATTGCTGGCGCGGGCCCGGCACCGTTCAAAGGAATCGACCTCGTTCGAAACCGACGAACTGGTCCATCGCCTTCCCGATGAGATGAGACTGGCGCTGCAATGGAAGTACATCGAGGGCCACTCCTACGAGGAGATCGGCGAGCGCCTCGGCATGTCCTTCCACCAGGTGGATTACCTGATGCGTCGAGCTCGCGCGGCGTTACGCAAGGAGCTGAAGCGCTCCGAATCCGCGAAAGGGGGCAGCGCATGAGCGATCGCCCGATGATTTCACTCGATAATTGTGATGGTGTGCGGAACGTTCTTCCGCGGTTTCTCGACGGCGAGTCGGGTCCGCTGGAAGAGCAGCGAATCGCCTCCCATCTGAACAGCTGCCACGGCTGCCGCACCGTCCATGACCAGTTGAGCACTGAACTGCTGCTGACCATCGAGGCGCTGACTGGCGTCGGTCCCGACCAGGTTGCGGCACTGTCGCAAGCAACCCTCGAACAGATCCGCACCACGGCCAATCGATCGAGCAAACCCTCGGACGATGGCGGCTCCTCACCGACCACTCTCCCCTTCGGTCGCTGGTGGAGCAGTGCAGCAGCACTGCTGGTCGCAGTACTGCTCCTCTCCGACATCCTACCGACACCGACCACCGTTCCGCCGCTGGAAGCTCCGGTCACCGCCTCGATGATCCTGGTGCGCGGCGATGTCGACTCCGATGGAGATCTCGACATGGCCGACTTCCACGAACTGGTCGACTGGCTCGGCAAGGATGGACCCCAGCCCAGTTGCCTGGCGGCCGCCGATTTCGATGACAACGGCTCGGTCACCATCGAGGACTCGGTGCTGGCGCTGGCCCAGTTGGCGACCAGCTCCGACCAACAAGCGACCCTCCTTTACCCCCGTGGTTCCATCGAGGCGCTACCCTGCCTGGAAGTTTGTCCCTGATCGGGACGAAGGAGTGATGTTGAAGTTTCCGCTACTTCTGATGATCTGCGCACCGTTGCTGATCGCACCCCTGCTGCAGCCAGCGCTCCCTGCCACCCCGGCGAAAGCGCACGCGGTGTATCCGTATTCAGCGCAGTCAGATTCAGCGCAGTCCGATTCAGAGCAGTCCGATCCAGCGCAGACTGAAGACGAGGAAGAAACTCCGTTCCTGCTGCTCGCCTCGGTCCACAACTACGGCTACATCGAACCGTGTGGCTGACCCAAGCGAAAGATCAAGCTCGGCAGTTTGTCGAGACGGATGACCTATCTCAACTCGTTGAAGGCAGACGGGATCCAACCGTTGCTGGTCGATGGCGGCGACTGGCTCTTCTCGCTCGGGCGACTGCACCCGAATCCACTACTCCAGCAACAGATGCATCAGAAGGCGCTGCTACTGGTAGATGCCTACAACCTGTTCGGCACCTCCGCCGCCGCCCTGGGAGAACACGACCTGGCACTGGGCCTCGATCGATTGAAACAACTCGCCGCACGGATGAAGTTTCCGGTGCTGTGCGCAAACTTCAAGGATGGCGACGGCAACGCCCCCTTCGCCGCCTCGACCATCGTCACCAGCCAGGGGCGTAAGGTGCTGATCGTCGGTGCGATGCGAGTGCCCCCACAACGCTTCATCGACAAGCACTGCGCCGGCTCGACCTTCGCCGATCCATACCCGGCGATCCTCGCCGAGATCGAGGCACACCGTGATGAAGTCGACCTGTGTGTGGTGCTCGGTCACATCAACCGTGCCGATGTCGATCGCCTCGCCGCCGAGGTGCCCGCAGTCGATGTGGTGGTCGAACCCAACTCCAGCAACGGCTCCGAGAACACCTGGATCAACGACAAGATCAAGACCACCCTGCATCAGGGCACGGTGCTGCTGAAGCCGAGTGGTCAGGGATCGGAACTGTCCCGGGCAGATCTGTGGTTGCGCGAGAGCGGCCAGCCGTGGGTCAGCATCTGGGATGAAGATGCCCCTGCCGGCTCCAACATCGCCGATCTCTCGACGGTGGCACTGGCGCCCCACATCGGTCGTCACCCGGCGATGGAAGAAATCGTCCAGGAATTTCTCGCCTCGACCCGCTACAAGACGCCGATCGATGAGCAGAAGATGACCTTCAAGCCATCTTCTCAATTCCTCGGGTCCATCACCTGTGCCGTGTGCCATCCGCAACAGACCGCATTCTGGAAGAAAACCGCTCACGGACGCGCCTACGCCACTCTCGAGGCCTCCGGCGATCAGTTCCGCTACGACTGCATGCCGTGCCATGTCACCGGATATGGCGAAACCTTCGTCGATGCCCACCAGCCGGGACGCTGGAAAGATGTCCAGTGCGAGAGCTGTCACGGCCAGAATCCACGACATCCGAGCCAGCCGCAGGCGTTCCCCTGGCCAGCGGTGCAGGACAACAATTGCTGGGCATGTCATAATCCCAGTGAGACCAAGGTGCCCTTCGACCCGGTGCAAGGGATGCCCCGGATCGCCTGTCCACCACTGAAGAGAAACACTGAAGAGAAACACTGAAGAGAAGTGAAGGAAAGTTACCCATCATGAAGAGATCGCTCCCCCAGATCATCACCGTGGCCATCCTCCTGATGATGGTCTACCCGGCACTGGTCGAACAGCGCCCCGAGGCCAGCGCTCAACCCGGATCGAACTCGAACCGGTCGCTGTCGCAAGATGACAGCGCCGCAGCGCCCGCCGCTGCCGCCACCGATGATTCGGCGAACAGCGGTGAACACGATCTGTTCCTGGTCTTCTCCATCAACAACGTCGGCTACATCGATGTCTGCGGCTGCAAGCGCAAGAAGGTGCGACAGGGATCCATCACCCGTCGCTCGGCCTACATCGATCAAACTCGTTTCCATCACCAGAACCTGCTGCTGATCGATGGCGGCAACACCCTCTTTGGCACCGACGATGGCAAGAAGAAGGACTTCGCCCGGCAACAACTGCTGTCCAAGGCAAAACTGATCATCGAGTCGTACAATCGCATGGGTTACCAGGCGATGCTGGTCGGCCACCACGACCTGACGCTGGGCCTGCCGGCACTGCTCGACTTCCAGAAGCAGGCGCAGTTCCCGCTGCTGTCGGCAAACCTGGTCTATGCCGATGACCAGCAACCGATCTTCCCCCCCTCCACCATCATCGAAATGGCGGGAATGAAGATCGGTATCCTCGGCTTGACCATCGACACGATTCCCTCTTACTTCCTCGAGAAGGCCAATCCCGAGCGACCGCTGGCGCTGCTCGATTCCATCGAGACCGCCCAGAAGCTGGTCCCCCAGCTGCGCCAACAGTGCGACATGGTGATCCTGCTGTCGGCCAATCACCTCGAAACCAATCGTCAACTCGCTGCCGAGGTCGATGGCATCGATCTGATGCTCGATCCGATGATCGAACTGGGCAACCACAAGATCTGGATCGATGAAGCGGACAGCCTCGAGACGATCAACCACACGCTGCTGGCTCGCACCGATAGCCAGGGTGCACGCCTCGGCACCATCGACATCGACTGGATCGATGGCGGTGGCCCGATGGTCTCCCTCTCCTACGACGAGGCTCCTCCGGCGGGCCGCTCGACCTACTGGTACGAGCGCGCCTCGATGGAGCCGCACTTGCTGGAAGATCCGGAGATCGTTGCGATGGTCGAGGCGTTTCGCAAAAACGCCGAGTTCCTCGACCTCGAGAAGTTGCCGCCGTTACACGACAAGGCCAAGTACCTGACCGCCACCACCTGCTCGGTGTGTCATGTCGAGCAAACCGAATTCTGGCAGAAGACCAAGCATGCGACCGCCTTCGCCAGTCTCGAGGAGACCGGCGATCAGTGGCGCCAGGATTGCATCGCCTGTCATGTGCTCGGATACGGCCAGGCGTTCATCGCGCCGAAGGATGCCGAACCGTACAAGAATGTTCAGTGCGAAAATTGCCACGGTCTCAACCCCGATCACCCGCGCGATCCGGTCAACCACCAGTGGCCAGCGGTCAAGGAGACCGCCTGCCTCGTCTGTCACAACAAGAACCAGACCCTCGAGGACTTCGTCTTCATGCGCAAGCGTCCGCAGGTGGCGTGTCCGCTGATGCCGCGCAACTAGCCGCCACTGCAGACACATCTTGCAGGCTCCCCTTGCCTGTTCGGTTACGATGAAACATGATACAGGCGTGACTCCCCATCGGAGTCGCGCCTGTTTTGCATCGAGCCCGCCCCAAAACTGCAGCGAGGAGTCCCCGATGTTTCGATCGTTGATCTGTTTCTCTTTGGTCACCGTGATGATGGGGGCCACTCTCGCCACCGTCGGCTGTGTCAGCGTCTCCGGCGGTAGCGAGCGCTACAAGGAGATGAATGTCCAGGCGCAGTGGGTCGATGGCGTGCCCGAGTTCATCGGCGATCGCCCCGGCGGCGACGACCGTCGCGTCACCATCCAGGTCAGAAACCCCTCCGGGCTCGATCTCGACACCCGCAAATTGCGTGGAATGCTCGTCGCCAGCATGGAGGAGGAGGGGTGGACCGTCACCAAGGATCCCGCCGAGGCGCTCTACGACATCACCGCCGTCATCAAGTTCTGGGGCCGTAACGAGAACCTGCCCGACGACTCCTCCTCGATGGGCAAACTGCTCGGCACCGTCGCCGGCGGCGCTATCGGCAATAACCAGGCGCGCAATAACAGTCGTCGCACCCGTCAGAATGCGACCATCGCCGGCGCCTTCATCGGTTCCGCCGTCGGCGACCTGATCGACCGCAAGAGCCGCAGCGAGGCGTGGACGATGATCATCGAGACGCGCATCGACGAGGCGGTTAGCGGCATCGTCAAGACCGAACTCGATGACCGCTCGAAGAAGGGCTCGGTCGCCGGTTCCATCACCGCCATCGGGTCCGCCGGCATCGTCGCCGGCGCCGAGGGCAACCGCACCCGCCGCAACCAGGTCTACAACGCCGAACGCACCAAGGTGCGCATCAAGAACACCCTCGTCATCACGGCAAGACAGATTCAATTGACCGAAGAAAACGCACTGCCCGCCATCGAGGAACGACTCGAAAGAATCATCCCCGAGATCCTGCCGTAGATTCGCTCGGACTGTAGGCGCGATTAGGAGTGAGCTATGTCAGAGGAAGAAGTCCCTAAAGCTGATGCATTTGGATTTTCGGGGTGGGCCGCTGCGCTAGGTGTGTATGTAAGCCTTGGTATCTTGGGCTATTTTCTAATCCAATTGTATAACTACGAGACGTCTCACTTCTTTTCGTTTCGTTTTTGGGGCGACCGTATTGGATTACTTCTCATTTTCGTGACAGGAATAATATTATGTTGGGTTATGATGGCCTGGTTTCCTCCCAGCGTAGCCGCCAATAACATACAAGACGAGGCTGGAAATACGCCGCTTATGATCGCGATCCTGGGCAACCAAATTGAAGAAACTAAAAAATATCTCTATTTTGGAACGAACTTAGATCTGAGAAACTCCGCGGGAGAATCTGCTCTCACACTGGGGTTACAGAGCAAACTTCCGCCCGACCTCGTCCTGGATATCCTTGGTAAAACGAGACACACAAACCAGAGGACTTTGGCGCTACAAACTCCATTGCAACTTGCCCTTGAATCGGGGCATCCTTCGACCGTGATTAAAAAACTCATCAAGAAAGGTGCGAAAACGGATTTCGTGACAAAAACTGGGGAAACTGCTTTGATCTTGGCTGCACAGTACAGTGAAGAGCCTGAGATCATCGGCATTCTCCTGAAAGAAGGCGTGGACCCAAAGCACGCAGACCAGGCCAAGAGAACTGCGATCGAGTACGCCAAAGAAAATGAGAAGATCAATGGCACTTCCGAGTTCTGGCTGCTTCATGATGTTTCATAGAGTTGAAGAACATTCTATTCTGCGACCAAGGAGTGATCATGGCTTTACCGATTCACCTGTTCTTCGCTGGATTGCTCTTCTGCGGACCCATTCAAGACGACCTCGATCCTTCCATGGGGCTTCTCGAGAAAAAATGGTGTCGTACGTGAAGTGATGCTCACGGGAGCCAGGAAGCCAGGGAGCCAGAGTGATAGGAACCACATATTGAACCAAGAAGATGTCGAGACAAACCAACCGAGCGAGGCCAACGACCCTGGCAAGGCACCCAAGCAGTCAAAAGGCAAAACTTTGCTGCTAATCTTGATCGTATTGTTACCTGGCGCGATTATTAAATCTGCTCCCGAAGAAGCGGCAGGTGGGATCATAGCTGCCCTTCTAATCCCTTTGACCATTGTCTTCATCCTCGATTCAAAACGCTCAGAACGCATTGCCCTAAAAGCAAGAGCCAATAGCCGTGATGAACTTGGATACACTGGGTTGTTACGTGCTCTTTCTGACGCTTCGCCTCCAGAATCCGTTCTTGCGCTAATACGCAAGGTTGCGGATATCAACGCGCGAGCACTCAATGGCGATTTCGCACTTCAACTGGCTATTCATTACAACCACCCACCTGAAGTTGTTCACGCATTATTGAAAAAAGGTGCTGACCCCAACCTTTCCTGGGAAAAAAACCGAACAGGTTTCATCTCTGCGATTCTGCATCATTCTCCGGCGAGTCTCGTCCATTCGTTCATTAAATCAGGTGCGGATGTAAATGCTCGTTGCAATGCGGGTTTGACACCCTTGATGCATGCTGCAAAATCTTCCGTAGATCCTGAAGTGATCCAAACGCTTTTAAAAGCGGGAGTCGATCCCCTGGAACGGGATAAGGACGGCCTCAAGGCTATTGACTACGCAAGAGAAAACGACAAGTTGAATGGCACTCCTCCATTCTGGAAACTCAACGACCTTTCCTTTGAATAAACTGATCCGGCACGTCATCACGCCACGACAGATTCAACTGACCGAAGAAAACGCACTGCCCGCCATCGAGGAACGACTCGAAAGAATCATCCCCGAGATCC
>DUAN01000002.1:0-7721 GCA_012960845.1 Planctomycetota bacterium
AGGCAATTCGTGCGGTTTCGAGCCTCTCGATCGTTCCAACCCACGATTCATCGTCAACCCAGCGACCAGCGCCTGAAAGGCCACACAGATCCTGTTGGTGCCATTGGCCACCAGCGGGTCGATCCCCAGCGACACCAGTAGCGGTAGTACCAGCAGCGTCCCCCCACCCACCAGGGTATTGAGGGTTCCAGCCACGACTCCGACCACTGCGATGATCGCCCAGTCCAGTATCGCCCAGTCCAATTCCAACTTGCGACCACCCTTCTGGAGCCACTTTCGCACGAGAGTTGCGACCAATACAGCAGGGTTGGCTTGATTCCCGAACCCGATCCCACGATCCTCTCATCCTGTCAGGAGCCACCAGTAGCGACTCAACCCGACGGGAGGAACCGGATGAATCCGGTC
The DNA here is from genome assembly GCA_012960845.1 of Planctomycetota bacterium. Classification (GTDB taxonomy): domain Bacteria; phylum Planctomycetota; class UBA8108; order UBA1146; family UBA1146; genus QNYK01. Next base: position 406 of record DUAN01000002.1, read on the forward strand.
GTGAACGATTTCTCGATCCGCATTGCTACCCCGAACGGTACCGGGAGCCAGACTTCAAACATCGTGATTCAGCGAGCGCTGATCCAGATGGGGCTGATCGCCAGCGCCAAGAATCTGTTCCCGTCGAACATCGCAGGACTCCCGACATGGTTCCAGATTCGTGTCAGTCCAGGCGGTTGGCAGACGATGAACCCTCAGTGGCAGGTTTTGCTGCCGCTCAATCAAGCCACCATCGGTCGCGATCTTCGGGAGAGTGTGCCGAACACCGTGGTCATCGAAAACAGTGACTGGAAAACCGCCGACAGCGAGTTCGAGGGACTCTGCCGCTACTCGGTCCCCTTCGATCAACTGGCCCGAAAGATCAGCAATGCGAAATTGCGGCCTCGCCTCAAGAACTTGATCTATGTCGGAGTCGTCGCCCAGTTGTTCGACATTCCGATGGAGAAGATTCGAGGAGCCTTACAAACCGTCTTCCCCGGCAAGGAAGCGGTGGTCGACCTGAATATCGAAGCAGCGCAGATCGGCTTTGATTTCGCTGCAGAGAGTCTGACCAAGCAGGATCCGTGGAAGTATGCTGCTGCCGACCAGGTCGGGGATCAAATTCTTCTCGACGGAAATGAGGCTGCCGCACTGGGAGCGATCTGGGGCGGTGTCTCGGTGGTCGCCTGGTATCCCATCACCCCCGCTTCATCGCTGGCGGAAGCGGTCGAGAAACACATCGGTCGCTGCCGCGATTCGGACCCGGATGGGCGCAACAGGTTCGTGGTGATTCAAGCCGAAGATGAACTGGCGGCCATCGGGATGGCACTGGGAGCCGGCTGGGCTGGAGCTCGATCGATGACCTCGACCAGTGGACCCGGAATCTCCTTGATGGCGGAGAACCTCGGCCTCGGCTACTTCGCCGAGATCCCGACGGTGGTCTACGACATCCAGCGTGTCGGACCTTCCACTGGACTACCGACCAGAACCCAGCAAAGCGATGTACTGCAGGTGGCTTTTCACTCTCACGGCGATACTCGCTTCCCGTTTCTGATCCCCGCCTGTCCCATCGAGTCGTTTCAGTTCTCCTGCCAGGCCTATGATCTCGCGGAGAAGTATCAGATTCCGGTGATCTTCCTGTCCGATCTGGACCTCGGAATGAACAGCTGGATGTCGGATCCACTTCCCGAGCCAGAGAATGACATTCATCGTGGCAAGATCGCCACCGATGAAGTGATCGCTCGACTCGATGACTGGGGTCGCTACAAAGACGTGGATGGGGATGGAATCCCTTATCGAACCATTCCCGGAATCACCCTTCACCCTGACGCCGCTCACCTGACTCGAGGGTCAGGTCATGATGAGAACGCCGAGTACAGCGAGTCCCCCGAGGTTTACGAACAAAACCTCGACCGACTGGCGAGAAAGATCGATGGCATGGTGGTCGATCTTCCCGCTCCCATCCGTCAGGACGGCGATTCCACCCTCGGCGTCATCGCGTACGGAACCACTGACATGGCGATGAGAGAAGCTCTCGAATCGTTGGAACAAAAGCCCTCATACCTGCGCCTTCGCTCCTTCCCGTTCCATGACGAGGTGGAGTCCTTCATCGACGATCACGAGCAAATCCTCGTGATCGAACAGAATCAGCAGGGGCAGATGGCTCAACTACTACGAATGCACTTTCCTCAACTTGCCGCTCGAATTCGATCGGCAACCTACTATGGCGGCTTGCCGCTCTCGGCAGGTTTCGTCAAGGATTCGATCGAACAGCCGCGCAGAGTGGAGGCCTGATGAGCGAAGAACAGAAGAAACCTGCCACCAACGCGCTCGGTCTCGCCAAATCAGAGTACAAGGGCGGGCCGTCGACGATGTGCAAGGGGTGCGGTCACGACAGGATCTCGGAGGCGGTGATCCAGGCCTCTTACGACCTCGATATCGATGCCAGGAATATCCTCAAGATGAGTGGCATCGGCTGCAGTTCCAAGACGCCGGCGTATTTCCTCGGCAATGCGATGGGCCTCAACTCGACTCACGGCCGGATGCCCAGTTTCTCCACCGGTGCACATGTGGCCAACACCACCATGTCTCCCATCGGAGTCAGTGGCGATGGAGACTCCGCCAGCATCGGGATGGGTCAATTCGTTCACATCATCCGTCGCAACCCCAGGATGGTCTACATCATCGAAAACAACGGGGTGTATGGCCTGACCAAGGGACAGTTCTCTGCCACTGCGGATCGCAGAAGCCCATCAAAGCGTGGAGCATTTCCTCGCGAAGCTTCCATCGACCTGTGCGGACTGGCGCTGGAACTGGGTGCCACCTTCATCGCTCGCTCCTTCAGCGGTGACAAGAAACAACTGGTCCCCTTGCTGAAGGCGGCGCTCTCCTTCGACGGACTCGCCTTTCTCGATGTGATCTCACCTTGCGTGACCTTCAACAACCACGAGGGATCGACCAAGTCCTATACGCATCAGAAGGAGATGGGCGTCACCTTCCACGATCCCCATTATGTCAGCCCCCAGGAGCAGATCGACATCGAGTATGCCGAGGGAGAACTGCAAGAGGTCACCCTCCACGATGGTTCGAAGTTACTGCTGAGGAAATTGGAGCACGAATTCGATCCGACCGATCGAAATGCTTCCTTTGCCGCCCTCCAGCAGACCCGCAACAAGGGGGAAGTCCTGACCGGCCTGATTCACATCGACATGGAAGCGGAGTCACTGGCGGCCAATGCAAAGATGACCCGAGAGCCTCTGGCGACCCTGATGCAGGGGGATCTTCGACCCGCGGTGGGCGTGCTCGACCGGATCAACGGGGGATTCAAGATCTGAGCGTTCGGCTGGAGGATTGCGCCGGAGATCGCACTGCCTACTGGTAGATCAGCCCACCACGCGGAGATCGGTGACCATCATCCCCGGGAGCTTAACACCTCCAAGATGTCGTTTCGAATAGCTATGCAGTTCAGGCAAGACCTCGGTTCTCGACCCCAGGTCCACCAGGCCATCTCCGAGCAATCGAATCAGCGAATCATCGATCCGCACGGTACCGATCGGAGCCACCGGCTTCCCATCTTTGACCCTCAACGCAACCCAGCGCGTGACTCCCGTGACACGAGCGCCCTCGCGAGCGGAGAGGTTGGTGTAATGAACATGGGACAACCAGATCCCGTCTCCCAGCTGCTCGAAAGACTGATCGGGATCGATGGAACCGGGGCCCATTTCGAGACCGACAGGCATCTCTCCCCCCGCCGCCCCATTGTGCTCGTAGCCAAACTCCTTGGCAGTTCTCGGGCTGGTCAGTTTCTCGTGACCGACTCCAGCAGAGACCAGTTCCACCGGCGCGGGTATGCCATGACCCGCATCATTGAACAGAGGCGCACCGACTGCTGATGGATGATCGCGCAACGCCACCCGCGAATCGAGTTTGGTCCCGTCGTACAAGCATGCCAGTGGACTGGAGCCTGTTTTCACCGCTCGTGCGGAGAAACCGCCACCCCACAACACCGGCTGGATCAGATCCCCCACCGCTGCCGGTTCAAGCCATGCACGATAACTTCCGACCGGGACGGTCTCGATCGGGCGAGCGAGGATTTCAGCCATCGCATGAGCCTGTTCTCTGCGCCTCAGAGCGGAGTTGGGCTCCCAGCTCTCGGCTGCCCAGACCCAACGAGTCGCTCCTCCACCCAGCAGATGCATCGAACCATCGATCACCGTTCGAGGTGCTTCGAACCAGCGTCTCAATCCTCCACTGGTCGCAGCAGCACGGTACATCGTCCCCGTCATGGCGATGCCACAGGTTTCCAGACCTTCCAGCTGCCCCGCCAGGGCATCGGTCAACTCATCCGGTTCAGGGATCACTCCATCGCCACGATACTCGTCTCGAACCGGTCGCGGCAAATCGGGCAGATGCGGATCCTCGGGTAGGTCATCCACTGCGCTCGAAAGCGCAGTGATCGAATTTCTCAGTGGCGCACGATCATTCTGCAATGAACCCGTAAGCATCAACCGGGAGCAAACTTCCTTGCCTCCCTTTCTCAGCGAGATGGAAAGATCCCTCTGTTCGATCGATCCACACTGCCGAACTCGCCCCGAGGAGATCCTCGAGAATCCTGTCTCCTCTGCAGAGAGGCCGAGGGTCAACTCTTCGCCCTCACCTCGCAGCGAATCGGCATAGTCTGCAAGATCATGAAACCACGACTGCATCTAACCCTCCCGACCAAAAACTTCGAGCCCGCGAAAACGACATGCAGGCATCGCGTGTCCAACAAAGACCATCTGGTTCGGTTCACCCTTGCCACAGTTGGGAGTCCCTCGGATCTTCCAGGTCGCCGCATCGCCGACGGCATCGAGAGAGTTCCAGAAGGGGATGGTGGTACTGCGATAACCCGCATCCTTCACCCGCCCCTTCAGTTCACCATTTTCGATCAGGCGCGCATCTTCCACTCCAAACTGAAACTTCCAGCGATGGTCGTCGATCGACCATGAGGAATTCACATCAAGCCAGATTCCCTTCTCGACCGCACCGATCAGTTGTTGCAGGGTGGAATCTCCCGGTTCGACGTTGAGGTTCGCCATCCGGTCGATCGGGGGGCGGTTCCACGAGCAAGCTCGAGAGACCGCGATCGCATCATCTTTTCGATCGAGCCGCTGCGCACTGAGGGCTCCGCCGATCCCCCTGACCAGCAATCCGTTCTGGATCAGCGGCGTTTTCCGTGCCGGCAATCCCTCGTCATCAAAGCCTGCACTGCAAACTTCTCCCTCGACGGTCGGATCGATGACCACGTTGAGGATTTCTGGTCCCCAGCGAAGCGAGCCCAGATCCTCGATCTTGACGAAGCTGGTTCCTGCATAATTTCGTTCATCACCGAGGATTCGATCCAGTTCCAGCGCATGGCCGATCGACTCGTGCACCTGGAGAACCATCTGCTCCGGGCCGATCACCGCATCCATCACGCCGGTGGGGCAGATCGGCGCCAGCAGGGTCTCGATGGCGTTGCTGCCGATGGTCTGCGGTATATCATCGAAGCCGCACCGATCGAGAACTTCGATTCCCCCCAGTTGAGCATCGCTACGCCCCCCATTGGTACGCGACTGTACATCCTGGCCATCGGAAGCGACCGCCTCGAGCCAGGGAATCACCCGATCATGAATTTGATCGATCCGAACATCGTCAGTGGTGACGATGGTGGTCTCGGTCCGTACTCTTTTCACCGAAGCGGTACGCTGAACGATTCGGTCATCGGTACGCAGACCCTGGCATGCAGATCGCACCCGATCGATGATCTGCCTGTTCGAGACCCCTGACCAGGGCTGATCGATGGAGTGGCTCCATTCGCCCGATACTTCTGGTTTCGGAGCGGTGGAGAAGTCGATCACTCCTCTCGATCCACAGGCGCGAGCCCAGCGCTGAGCGACCCTCGCCGCCTGATAAAGTCCTCCGAGAGACAGATCGCTGGTCGCCGCTAGCCCCATTCCCTCACCTTCGATCACGGTGACCATGGCACCGTGATCCTCGGAAACTGACGGTGGAAGCAGCACATCATCACGAACCGTGAAAGACTCTGTGACGCTCCGCACCATCCTGAGGCTACACCATGTCCCTCGCGGGGTGATGTTGCCGAGCAGTTGTGCCGGATCATTGATCTGTTCCTCGCTCATCGAATTCTCTCCATCTCATCGGGCAATCTAGGGCCTTCGGGATCCCGCACCGGGATCCCGCCACGCAATACCGTCACCTCCACGCCCTGCTCGGCTGCGAGACCGTGGATCACCAGGTCCGCTCGATGATCCGATCGGATCGCACCGCGCCTCGGGAGCCCTAGATCGGCAGCCGCAGTGGCTGCGCCCAGTGCTGCAGTCACCGATGGATCCCACCCGAGCCGCTTCGAGGTTTTTTCCAGTGCTTCCGGTAACAGGGTCACGCTTCCCGCCAGAGTTCCATTCTCTAGAGTCGCTCTCGAGCCATCGGAACAAACCTCTTGCCCACAAAAACTCCCCGATGCGATGCCCATTCCCGCCAGTGGCATCGCATCACTGACAGCCATCAGACCCGCTGCCCCCTTCATTCGCAGTGCCATCCTCACCATGTCATCATCGAGATGATGCCCATCGAGGATCACTTCGCAGCGAACTCTCTCATCGAGGAGCAAGGCGGTCACTGGCCCGGGGTCCCGGTGATGGATCGAAGGCATGGCATTGCACAGATGTGTACACCTCCGTGCTCCGGCATCGATGGCCGCATCGGTCTGCTGTGCGGTGGCACAGGTATGGCCGATCGATCCACGGACTCCGACCGTTGCAAACTTACGCTGAACTTCCAGCGGAATCTCTTCTGGAGCAAAGGTCATGATCCTCAACTGACCTCCAGCGCCATCGAGCAGCCGATCGAACAGCCCCTCGTCCCACTTGTGAATTCCAGCTGCTGGCAAGGCTCCCATACGACCCGAGGAAACAAATGGACCCTCGAGGTGGATGCCCAGGATGGACTTGCTCAGTTCCATGGCGCGCGAACACTCTCGCAGCGCAGCGACCATCTCCTGCTCGGTACCGGGGACGATGGTCGGGTAGATGGTGGTGATTCCCATCGCCGCAAGATCTTCGGCACTCGCGGCGATCGCTTCGGCATCGGTTCTCGAGAAATCGGTGCCGTTGACACCGTGGATGTGAGCATCGATACATCCAGGGGTGACCCTGCGGCCGCCCAGATCCCAGATTTCATCTCCTGTGGCGCTGCCTGGCGGCGCCAGATTGGCGATCACCGTTCCCTCGATGACCAGGTCTGCACGGATGATCCGGTCCGGCAAGACCGCCTCGGCATCTCGAAGAACGATGCGCTGCAGAGAATCCTCAGGATTGCTCATCCTCCGCTACCTCCCCTCACATACTTCTCGGCACACATCGCTGCACCGATCCAGCCGGCTCGATTGCCGTGTTGCGCACGAACCACCTTCAGATCCGCGCTCGCTTTTGGCAGCACTCGCGACCGAAGCTCCGATTCAATCAGCTCCAGATGCCTCGGACGTGCATCGATGATGCCTCCTCCGATCACCACCACATCGGGATTGAGCAGATGCAACGCACTCATCATCCCCGCTCCCAGTGCGCTTGCACCTTCATCGAGGATCTCATTGGCGAGGGCATCTCCGGCGATCCCCGCCTGCACCAGTAGCGAGACTCCAGGAGATTCTTCGAGGCCTCTTCTTCGGCCCCACTCCGCCGCCATGCCCCAACCACCGGCATACGCCTCGACGCATCCGACCAGACCGCAATTACAGCGACGTCCCGATCGCTCCAGGATGATGTGGCCCAGTTCCATCGCACCACCGGAGGGACCGC
>DUAN01000002.1:7753-8940 GCA_012960845.1 Planctomycetota bacterium
TCGATGACGGCGCCTCCCCCGATCCCGGTTCCGACCGTCGCCAGCAGCAGAGTTCGAGCTCCGATTCCGGCACCGGTGCAGTACTCCCCCCACGCAGCGCAGTTGGCATCATTTTCGACCACCGCTGGAACAGCGAATCGATCGCCCAAGAAACCGACGATGTCGGTGCCGTGCCACCCTCCCAGGTTGGCCACTGGAAAACGGATGATGCCACTGGCTGGATCCACCACCCCGGGTGTTCCCAGGCCGATGGCCGCCACTTCACCGGGATGGGTGGAGGCCTCGAGCAAGGCCCCATCGACAGCCGCTGCGAGGGCCTCGAGGATCGCTTTTTGACCCAGATGGGCCTGGCTGGGTCGCCGATCGGACCACACCACCTCGCCACGCTGGTTACACAGGCCGACCTTGACCTCGGTACCCCCGAGATCGAGGCCGACAAAAAATGGAACAGACATGGTCCTCCAGGCCGGTACGGTGGACCGGCTGGGCCCAGCATCGCTTGCCCGAAGCGGCGAAGCAAGTCGGCCTTGTCGAGCCCGCCTTGTCGAGCCCGCCTTGTCGAGCCCAGTGAAAGATGGAACCGGAGTCCGATTCGATGGACAATCGCAACGGAGGTCACCGATGCCTGGTACGCCTGAGCCACAAGAGAACCACCCGGACGATCGAGACAGCGGGATCCAGCGCTGGATCGATCGTTATCGCGCCGATCACAATCATCCGCTCAACCACCTCACTCATTTCATCGGGATCCCGGCCATCGTCGCCTCCCTGGTGGTGGTCTTCTTCGACTGGCAGTGGGGTGTGGGACTCTTCGTCGGCGGTTGGATCCTCCAGTTCATCGGCCATGGAATCGAGGGCAATCGTCCATCCTTCATGAAGGATCCGCGATTTCTGTTGATCGGGCCCCTGTTCATCCTCCAGGAGGGCTTTCGTAAATTGAGCCGAAGACAGTCACCACCAGCAAAGAAATGAACCCGATGCGATCACCCCTGATGAATCCGATGATCCCGGCGCTATCGATGATCCTGCTGTGCACCCTGCTGCCAGCGCAGAATGGAGATCGCAAGGGCGAAACACAGGCTGAAAACTGGCGCCAATGGGATATTCCGGCCGCTCCGGTCCTGACACCAGATCAGGCGCTGGCTTCATTCGAGGTCGCAGCTGGTTTCCATGTCGAACTGGCCGCA
>DUAN01000003.1:0-6114 GCA_012960845.1 Planctomycetota bacterium
ACTCGAGGAGTTGGAAGTGGTCGACGGTGATCAACGCATCCGCCTGCGGAAACGACCAGAGAAGGTCAGGGAGGTGGTTTCGATGAACACTCTCCAGGCGCCGACAGGCAGCGTTGTGCCCGCTCCGGTGGAGGCCCCAGCGAGTGATGCTGCAGCGGCCTTCGATCCTGCGAAGACGATCCAGTCGCCGATGGTGGGAACCTTCTATCGTTCATCGGGGCCAGACGCAGATCCGTTTGTCGAGGTGGGGGATCAGGTTCAGGAAGGGCAAGTGCTCTGTATCGTGGAAGCGATGAAGGTGATGAACGAGGTCAAGGCAGACCGAACTGGTGTCGTCGAATCCGTGCTTCTCGATGATGGGAATCCCGTCGAGTTTGGCCAACCCCTGTTTCTTTTCTCCTGAGATCGAGCTCCTCCGATGAAACCATTTTCTCGAATCCTGGTCGCCAACCGCGGTGAGATTGCTTTGCGGATTATTCGTGCGTGTCGAGAACTTGGCATCGAGACGGTAGTGGTTTACTCGGAGGCGGACCGTGGTGCCGGATACCTGGACCTTGCCGATGATAAAATTTGCATCGGTCCCGCGGCCAGTGAGCACTCCTATCTCGATATTTCCAAGATCATCGCTGCTGCCGAGATTTCCAATGTCGAAGCCATCCATCCAGGGTATGGGTTCCTTTCGGAGAATCCTCAGTTCGCCGAGATCTGTCAGTCTTGTAACCTCCAGTTCATCGGGCCGACGGTGGAGAATATCCGTCAGCTGGGCGATAAGGCTGCCGCCAGAGAACTGGCGAAGAAGGTCGGAGTACCGGTGGTTCCCGGTTCTCCAGGCGTGATCGCAGATGAGCAAGAAGCGCTGGGAGTGGCGCGCGAGATTGGATTCCCTGTACTGGTCAAAGCGGTGGCCGGAGGCGGCGGCCGGGGGATGCGAGTCGCGAGGGACGAATCCTCCTTTGGCCAGGCTTTCCATGCTGCCGGTAGCGAGGCAGAACTCGCATTCAAGAACTCCGATGTCTACATCGAGAAGTACATCGAGAAACCTCGACACGTCGAAATCCAGGTGATGGCGGACTCCTACGGAAGTGTCATTCACCTGGGTGAGCGGGATTGCTCGCTCCAGCGACGTCACCAGAAGTTGCTGGAAGAAAGCCCTTCTCCGGCAGTCGATGATGATCTTCGAGAACGGATGGGAAAGAGTGCCATCGATCTGACTCTGGCCGCAGATTACCGTGGGGCAGGGACCATCGAGTTCCTCCTCGATCCCGATGGGAGTTATTACTTCATCGAGATGAATACCAGAATTCAGGTCGAGCATCCGGTCACCGAGATGGTCACCGGCATCGATCTGGTGCAGGAACAGATCCGCGTGGCGGGGGGCGCCCCTCTTCGATATCGGCAGGAAGATGTACGGATCCAGGGGCACTGCATCGAGTGCCGGATCAATGCCGAAGATCCCGCCAATGGCTTTGCTCCTTCGCCGGGGAGAATCGGTGAGTTCAGGGTTCCTGGAGGAATGGGGGTTCGTTTCGATTCCCACGTCTATTCTGGCTACACCGTCCCCAGTACCTACGACTCTCTTCTGGGAAAACTCATCGTGCACAGGGAGAGCCGGGAAGAGGCGATTGGAACCATGCGAAGGGCACTCGATGAGTTCGTGATCGAGGGAGTCCACACCACCATTCCCTTCTACAGGGAGGTTTTGAAGCACTTCCATTTCGTCAAAGGCAATCTGGATACGGGCTTTATCGAAGAATACCTGATCGACTCCTGATGGTCAGCGCCCTGATGGTCAGCGGCAGGTGGGTCAGCGGCAGGCGGGTCAGCGGCAGGCGGGTCTGTGGCACGCTGATGGGGAGCGGGGAACCCCGAAATGAACGCATCTCCATTCGCTGTGGGGGCTTGCCTCTTTGTTCTGGCTCGTCACAATGAGGACTGCACGGCCAGTAGCTGCGCATGCACCTGCAGGGTGGAATTCGTCCCAGATTCCACAGGGGTGCAGTTCTCTCGGAAGGAAATACCAGTATGTACTTCAAATTTGACCCCATCCTCCATCTCAAGCGCATTCGAGGTGGGGAATGTTGCCAGGATAAGTCTGCGATAATTTCTGCCTCAGGTAGCCAGCGCAAAGTCGGTGGATTCACACTCATCGAATTGATGATCGTGGTTTCCATCATCGCGGTGCTGGCGACCCTGGTGACCAAGATGATCCAGCAAGCACAGGCCAAGGCTGCGGAAGCTCAGGCCACCACTGATATCTCGACCCTCAAGAACGCACTCGAACAGTTCAATCGCGATGAAGGGGTCTATCCCGGGTGGGATCTCGAGGTCGATGACCCCGAGGAGTTCAACGGTTTTCCTGCGATGTTCGAAGGGATCGCAGGCGAGCGTCCTCCCAATGGAAAAGGTGGAAAAAATGCACCTTACCTCGAACTGAATACCTCGAACATCGTCGTGATAGATGAAGATTTCGAGGAAGAGTACAAGAAAGCAGGACGAAGCGATCTGTTCGATTCCGATGTGGAGAAGTTCTACTTGGACCCCTGGCAAGTGCCTTACTTCTATCGTGAGAATCGTTCCAAGCGAACCAAGGAGGACTGGATGATCCGACGGTCAGGATTCGATCTCTGGTCGGCGGGCCCCGATAGCGTCAACGATGCTTGCTACGGCGTAGCCGAAGATGGAGAAGAGGAATACGATGACATCGGTAACTGGTAGTCCAGAACCGAAGTTGATTCGCTCTACAGATGCGCAATCTGCTGGATTCACCATGGTCGAACTGCTGGTCACCATCGCCCTCATCGTTTTTCTGATGTCGATGTTAGCAGTGGGAGCCGGCAAGTACCTCGAAAGTGCGTCGGTGGCCAGGACCGAGGCGTTGCTCGCTCGCGTCAGTTTGCTGATCGATGGTTACCACTCCAAAGTGGGTGCATTCCCCATCGATGGGCTCGATGGCGACGATCTGATCACCAGGGATGGATCCTATCTGACCGGCGGTGCCGCCTTGACCTACAGATTGACCCAACCGGTGGTCTATACTCGAACCCTGCCCAATGGAGAGATCCGAGTTATTGGAAAAGAGCCTCCACTGGGAGAGTTTCGAAATGATGAACTCTCGCCACCCTCGGATGGAGATTCAGAAGCGATTCAACTGCTGGACGCATGGGGAGAGCCGATTCATTACGACAATGTTGAATCAGGAGACAGAGGTTACAGTCCGCAAAGTGATGGCGAATCGCACCTCGATTGGGATGATGAAGAGTCGGTCCATGCCGAGGATCCACGAGATGTAGGCGAAGGTACCATCGGGACCGGCCCTCAGAACATCGAGCAGTTCGACATCTGGAGTCATGGTTCCTCTAGCCATACTTCGGATGAAAGTTATGACGATCTGATTTCCAACTGGCAGAAGGGATCGTGATGGAGATGAATATCACGGCCGATCGATCCAGATCAGGGTTTACTCTGGTCGAGATGATCGTAACCATCGGCATTATCATCGTGGCTGCTGGCTTCATTGCTCCAGCAGTCTCGGCCATCTTTCAGGATCGTCGCATAGAAAATGCTGCGGCCATCATCGTGAGCACATTCCACGAGGCCAGAAACAATGCAGTGACCAAGAAACAGGAATACTCGGTGGTTTTTCTGAAATCAGGACTCCGAATGTACCGTCACCCCAAGGGGAATGACAAGGGCGGGTTCGTTGGAGGATTACGATCCATCAATGTCCGAGATGGTGAGCACATCAGTTACGAAGTGCTCAGTTCTGACACCTCGGTGGACGAGATGCCGGTGGATCTGCAATCGCAGCGTGAAGAAAAGCGACAAACACACTGGAAGCCCGGGAGAGAAGACATCTTCGTCAAATTGCTCAAGGACGGAACGATAGATTTCGGGAAATTGGATGACATACCCAGCTATCGCTTCCAATCCGATCCTCCCAGCGGAGGAGATCTGATCCTTCATCAGAAAGGATCGAGAACCGCCTGTTACATCGACATACGGCCCACCGGTCGAGTCATGAGCAAGATCGGGGAGGAGGAGTCTTGATGCGCCAGAAAAGCGGAGACCAGGGATTTACCATCCTGGAAATCCTGCTGGCAGTCGTGATTCTGACAGTCGGGCTGTTGGGGTTACTGGCGGTTTTCCCGGTCGCCATGCGGTCAGGGAAGCAGGCGGTAGAGACCACCAATGCCGTGATCATCACTCAATCGGTAGAGCAGGCGATTCGAGAAGGTCTGAGAGAACGCAAGCGCCAGAGTGCCGATGGGAAGTGGACCTATTTCATCTTCAGTCATGATGGAGTGGTCGACCCGTTACCGTCGAGCCTCAAGACTGTCCGTACAGATGGTGATTACTACATCTTGTTGCCAAGTCCCAATCCTGACGGCAAGTCCAAGATGAAGCGGAGCGAATTCTACGAGCGGGGAAAGATCTTTGTGTTTCCGGAATCGGATGGGATCAGTTGGGAAGTCGAAGATGTGGGCGGAGTCAGGGAAGTCGAGGACGGGACCTCTGATAAACGCGCCAATGGAAGAGGGGATCCCACCAAAGCGGACGACGACGGTGACGATCGCAAGATTTCCAACGGATATGAAGAGTACGAAACCTACGATGTGCGAAGAGTCTATCGATTGAGTAACAGGTTCTTCGACTCGGAATGGGCAGAGGATTACAACGTCGTCGATGACGATCCGATCAATCAGTACTCATTCGCATTTTCGATTCGCTCTGCCAGGCAAGATGGCAGCTTGGATTTTGACTACCCCACAGATGTGAGATTAATTCCGGCAGGGGATCTGTACGAGGTGGATATCCTCGTATTCCGGTCCTTCAGGGAGGGAACCACCAGTGCGGATCCGATTTACGAGACTCAGATCCTTGTCCATCGATGAGCCACAGCCGGTCCAAAAGGACACAGGCTTCACCCTCCTCGAACTGCTCGTTGCCTTGACCCTGGCTGCGATCATCTCGCTGATTATCTCCCAGGTGGGCACGGACTCCCAGAGGATCTATGACTCCACCATCACCACAGTGGAGACGTACCAGAAGTTCCGCTACGCCCTGAATGATATCAACGAAAACCTGTCGAAGATGGTGCCGACCGCATCGCTCGAGTTCTATCAGGATCAAGGGCGCTCGACCGGTTACTGGGATGATGGAGAAGAACTCAAGGACCAGGACGTGGGTCCGAATCTCGAGGGTGGAACCCCCAACAAGTACGACGAAGCAGCGACCCTGTTTGAACGTAAATACAATCTGGACGAGCCGAGGCCGGACGAGCCAGTGGAGCATTGGAACGACTCCATCTACTTCAAAGCCCCGGTCGAGGTCGATGGCTCGATCCGGATGGCCAATGTCGAGTACTTCCTTGCGGATCCAAGAAAACTGGAACTGAAGAGGAATGACGGAAAAATACCAGCGGATGATGAACTCAGCTACTCCGACAGTCGATCTCTGGTGCTGCTGAAGTCGATCCGCTACATCGACCTGGGATTGAATAACTATCGTTCAACAGAGGTTCGAGTGCGGAAGAAAATCGTCGAACTGTGCTCCAATGTGACCGATCTGAGAATCGAGTACTTCTACGACAATCAGTTCGACAACAAACCGGGTGGCTTCATGAGCCCTTCCGTTGAACTCACTCCTGAGCTGGTGGTTTCAGAGGATCGAAATCTTCGGTCGAGGAATGGAACCCTGGCCAAGCGATTCCTCTACGGAGGCTTCCTCTCCACTTCTCGGACCAATGCTCGTGCCGGGATCAGAAATCTGACCACTGGAGAGAACATTCCCGTGCAGTTCAACTACTCCAGAACCAAGATGAAGTTCTCTCAATTGCGTCCAGGTGACAAGATGTTCATCTGGACCGATGGTGGAAGTTCTTTTCCATCCAAAGAATTCACGATGCTCTACAACCAGGATGGACGGATCTTTCTCAAGGAAGCGATTCCTTCGAGCAAGTGGGATCAGGATCCGGGAGGATTGCGCTATCGGGCGGCATACGTTCCACCCGCCTTCAGGATTTCGGTTCGAGTGCTCAATGAGAAGCAGACAGAACCCAGGACTCTGACGATGGTGGTTCGAACGAACGGTTAGATTATTCCTGGATAGAAATCT
>DUAN01000003.1:6153-49812 GCA_012960845.1 Planctomycetota bacterium
AGTCAAGGCTATAGAAAATGGGCCGCTGCGGATTCGCAGCGGCCCATTTTCTGATATGTGCTCTCGTATCGTCGCAGGGGGGTGGCCCTGGAGGGGAAACCTGTATTACAAACTCACTGAAATCAAGGCCAGGCGCAGTGGGCGACCGATCAATCCTGCCGTTCGGTGTTGAGTGCCAGCAAGAACTCCACATTGGATGGGGTCTGCTTCAGTTTTGCCTTGAGCATCTCCATCGAATCGACAGGGTTCATGTCATTGAGGACCTTGCGGAGAATCCACAACCTCTTGATCTCCTCGGCACTCATCAGCAGCTCTTCTTTACGGGTGCCTGATCGATTGATGTCGATGGCGGGCCACACTCTCTTGTCTGCCAGGCGTCGGTCAAGGTGGAGCTCCATGTTTCCGGTTCCCTTGAACTCCTCGAAGATCACCTCGTCCATCCGGGACCCGGTATCGATCAATGCCGTGGCTAGGATTGTCAGGCTGCCACCTTCCTCGATGTTACGGGCCGCACCGAAGAAGCGCTTCGGTCGTTGCAGTGCGCCGGCGTCGACTCCACCGGAGAGGATCCTGCCAGAGTGGGGAGCTTCATTGTTGTAGGCTCGGCCCAGACGAGTGATCGAATCGAGCAAGATCACCACATCACGGCCATACTCAACCAGTCGCCGCGCCTTCTCGATGACCATCTCTGCCACCTGAACATGACGACTGGAAGGTTCGTCGAAAGTGGAGGAGATCACCTCTCCACGGACATTCCGCTCCATGTCAGTCACTTCTTCGGGGCGTTCGTCGATCAGCAACACCATCAGATCCACATCCGGATGATTGGTTGCGATGGCATTGGCGATCAGCTGCAGGATGACGGTTTTGCCGGTCCTGGGAGGAGCCACGATCAGGCCGCGCTGTCCCTTACCGATCGGGGTCACCAGATCGATGATCCGGGTCTCGACGATATCGGTATCGGTCTCCATCAGGAGGCGATCATCGGGATAGAGCGGGGTGAGGTCATCGAACACGACCTTATCGTGGACCTTTTCCGTATCCTCGTAGTTGATGGCATCGACCTGGAGCAGGGCAAAGTACCGTTCACCTTCCTTGGGGGGGCGAACCTGTCCCTGGATCACGGTGCCGGTGACCAGTCCAAAACGCCTGATCTGTGAGGGGGAGACGTAGATGTCATCGGCGCAAGGGAAGTAAGAGTAACGAGGGGAGCGAAGGAATCCGAATCCGTCTGGCAGGACTTCAAGAACTCCCTCGCCGTACATCACTCCTGCCGCCTGCGCGCGCATCTTGAGGATCTCGAAGATGAGATCCTGCTTCTTCTTGCCGGCGATCTCTTCGAATCCGTCATCTCGAGCCATCTGTTGCAACTCTGCCATCGTCATCTTGTGCATCTCGGAGAGGTGCAACTCTGGCATGTGACCTGAGATGGGAACAGGAATCTCGTCGAGGTCCTCTACATCCATCGGCAGGCCCTCGAGTTTTGGTGCTGGTGGTGGAGGAGGCTTGCGGGTGGTTCGTTTCTTGCGCCCGGTAGATCCGCTGGCTTTGCTCGGTCTGCGGCTGATCTTCTTCGAGCGAGAGGATCCAGCTCTGGATCTGGATCCGCGTTCTCCGGAAGACTCATCTCCGGTTGATTTGGCTGGTCGTGGAGTCATCAGAAATTCACCTCGGTCTTCTCATTCCTGCTCCCCGCGACAGTGGACGATCCACTGGTCGAGGAATTTCCTGCATTGTTTTTTGATCTCCTCGGTGGACACCTTGTCCGCATTGAAGATCGTTGCGTCCGCAGCCGCCTCCTTGTCCGCAAGGGGCGCCTGGGAGGCTTCTCTCGAATCTCTCTCTCCTGCTGACCAACCTCTTGATTCCTGGACTCGCTTTTCTCGCTGCTGGGCTGGAGCCGCCACGAAGAGCACCCGGTCAACATTCTGTTTGAGGGGGGAACTTTCGAGCAGAGGGATATCCAGGAGGATCAATGGCCGCCCTTCAGGGAGCGGGCTGGACACATCGAACCCCATCCGGGCTATTTCCGCAAGTGTTACCTCGATCTGTTTCCGTACCCTGGGGTGGATGATGCCCTCCAGCAGTTTCAGGGAGCCTGGATCGGAGAAAACCAGCCGTGAGATGGTCGCACGATCGAGCTTTCCATCCGTCGAGACCACTTGCGAACCGAGCGCCTGCTCCACCTGGATGATGACCTCCGGAAGATCCAGTTGCTGCTGGGCGATCTGATCGGCGTCGATTCTGTGAGCTCCGAGGCCTTCGAAGATCCTCGCCACGGTGCTCTTTCCAGATCCGATTCCACCTGTGACGGCAACGGTCCATGGGGCTGCGACCGCTGGATTCCGATGATTGGAGTGGTTACTTCGAGGCATCAAACCAGTCCTTGCCGCTACTGATCTGGACTTCGAGGGGAACCGAGATCTCCATCACCCCCTCCATGCTGGATTTCAGCCAATCACGACAATCATCCGCCAGTGCCTCGGGAACCTCGAGTAACAATTCGTCGTGGATCTGGAGCAAGATTCTTGCCTCGTGTCCTCTCGCTAGCGCCTGCTTGTGTACCTCGATCATCGCCAACTTGATCAGGTCTGCGGCCGAACCCTGCACCACGCTGTTGATGGCATAGCGTTCTCCCTGCGCTTTTTCTCGAGCGAGGCGGGAACGGATCTCCGGTATCGGGCGCCGGCGCCCGGTGACGGTGCGAACCTCTCCGTGCTCGTAGGCATGGCGCTTGGTCGCATCCATCCAGTCTCGGACGGCAGGAAACTGACTGAAGTAGTTCTCGATGAACTCCTTGGCTTCCGCCACCGATCCACCGATATCTCGAGCGAGTCCAAAGGCTCCCATGCCGTACATCAGGCCAAAGTTGACCGCCTTCGCTGCCGCACGCTCGTCGCGATCGACCTCTTCGATGCTCTTACCGTGGATTCTCGCTGCGACCGAGGCGTGAATATCGACTCCCGAGTGAAGCGCATGGAGTAGCCCTTCGTCGGCGGTGAGGTGGGCGAGGAGGCGAAGTTCGACCTGTGAGTAGTCTGCCGAGACGAAGATGCAGCCGGGGCGGTTGGGGATGAACGCGCGGCGAATTTGCCGCCCTTCCTCGCTGCGGATCGGGATGTTCTGCAGATTGGGGCGGTTCGAGGAGAGTCTGCCGGTGGCGGTCACCGTCTGCCGAAATTCGGTGTGGATCCTGCCCGTCTCCGGATGCAGGTGCTGGGGCAAGGCGAGGACATAGGTGGAGAGCAATTTCGCCAGGCTACGATAGCGCAAGATCGCCGCGGGTAGAGTGTGCTCGGGGTGCCGAATCGCCAGCTCTTCGAGGGTCTCCGCCTTGACGCTGATACCAGTCTTGGTCCTGGGGAGGCCCTTGGTGGAGAGCCCGAGGTCCTCGAACAGGACCTTTTGTAGCTGTTTGGGGCTGGCGATGTTGAATGGCTCTCCTGCACCTTCGTGGATCTGTTGTTCGATCTGCTCCATCTCGCTGGAGAGGTTCAATTCCTGTTTCTTCAACTGATCCAGGTCGAGTGAGATCCCCTCACGCTCCATCGAGACCAGTACCTCGACCAGTGGTAGTTCGACCTCCTCGAGTACCTGACGAAGTTGCAACTCCGTGATCTCTTGGTCCAGATCCTGGTGCAGGCGTAAGGTCCAATCCGCATCTTCTGCAGCATAGTCAGAGATCTTTTCCGGCTCGATCTGGTCCATCGATGTCTCGGATCCGGCCTCTCCGATCAGTTCCCGGATGGGAATCATGGTGTGACCGAGGCGTTCTCCGACCAGGCCATCGAGGCCGTAGCGTCCACGAAGAGGATTGATCAGGTAGGCGGAGATCATCGGATCGCCGCAGATTCCAGCCAGATGAACTCCCAGATTCCTCATCACCTGAGCATCGAATTTGATGTTCTGACCGATTTTCCCGACGCCCTCATCTTCTAGCAGCGGGGAGAGTCGCTCGAGCAACTGTGCCATCGGAATGGGACCGTCACCGGCTGGAGAGGAGAAGGGAATGTACCACGCCTCCTTCGCTTCGACTGCAATGCTGCAGCCGACCACCTTGCAGCGGATCGTGTCGAGGGAACTGGTCTCGGTGTCGAAGGCAAAGCGACCCGCATCACGACAACGTTTCACCACCTGCTGCAACTGATCGAGGGTCGTCACCAGCTGGTAATCGACCGGCTCTTCCGGAGTCTTGACAAGGGTGGGGGGGGACTTGGTGGTGATTGAGGGAGAGGATTCTGCGGAAGCTGAGGGATCTTCAAATCCGCTGAACAGGCTCGCCTGCTTCTCCACCGGTTGATCGATCATCTTGAGGAAACGACTGAAGTTCAGTTCCCTGAACAACTCCGCCAGCCGATCACGATCCGGAGAGATCCGTTGCAGTTCGGTCGGCGCCGTGTCGATGGGGGCATCGATGGATAGCGTCACCAGTTCTTTCGAGAGTTTCATCTGATCGGGGCAAGCTCGAATCTTCTTCAACGCCGCAGCAGGGATCCCCTCGGGGACCGGATCTTCGAGCAAGGATTCCGGGTCATCGGTCACCGCCAGCACCTTGACCGCAGTCTTGGGACCGATGCCAGCCACTCCTGGAATGTTGTCGGATGAGTCGCCGACCAACGACTGATATGCGATCACTTGATCGGGTCGAATGCCCTTCTTCTCGAATAATTCCTCGGGACCGTACAGATCACCGCTTCGCTCGTCGAGAAACTTGACCCGCTCAGAAATCACCTGTTCCAGATCCTTGTCTCGCGTCAGCAGCCTGACCTCGATCTGCTCCATCGCCGCGCGGGTGGCCATCGTGGCGATGCAATCATCCGCCTCGTGATCATCGACTTGCAGGATGGGAACTCGAAAGGCCTCGAGCATGCGGTCGATCCACGGCAACTGGAGTCTCAACTCCTCTGGCATCGCATCTCGATTGGCCTTGTACTGGGGGTACATGTTGTGGCGAAATGTCGGGCCATCGCATTCCATCGCCACTGCCCACAGTTCGACCTGCTGGTCGCGGCACAATCTCAGCAGCAGGTCTGCCATCGAGTAGATCGCCTGAACCTGCATACCACGGCTATCGGTCAGGGGTCTCATGCCATAGTGGCCGCGGTAGATCTGGTAGCGTCCATCGATCAGGAACAGGTGCTGGGACAAGACTTCGCTTTCCGGTGGCCAAGGGGCCTCAGGGCCCACCGCACACCTGTGATTCGGAACATCCGTGGCGACAGGTCATTCAGGGGGAGTGTACGGTCGGAAACGGTCCAGGCCCGCCAAAAAACCGATCTCAGCGCCTCCGGATGTCCATCCGCCTGTTTCTGGGCTGCTTGACGGGCTGGCACCCTCGTCGTAGGATCACCGCTTCCGGTCCCGGGGACGGATCGGTTACGAGGTGGTGTCCGGCGCAGTCGGTATCCTGCTTCGTGGCTTGGTTCTTCTGCACTTCTGATTCTGGCCTGCTGGGCCCAATCGGTGGTGTAGACAGGGACCCGGAAGGAAATGAACCTTAACCGAGTCGTTGCCGGACCCTGGCATTTCATGTTCAGGTCTGGATCGACGATAGTGGCCAGGTTTCGCAATTACTGTGAAACCTGCAGGGAGGAACCCGATGGCCCGGAACCAGGGGGGAGCTCAGCTCTCTTTTCTCATCGTCTCACTGGTCTTCATTCTTGTGCTCCTTTTCGTAGTGTTCCAAACGATGAGCGATCACGAGCAGACCAGATCCCAGCTCACCAGTACCGAGAATGAGGTCGATACCAAGAACAAGAAGATCAAGGAGCAGACCACCAAGATCAATCAACTTCGCGTTCTGATCCACGGCTCCGACGAGGATGCGGTGCCGGTCTCGGAGTTCGAGACGATGATCGAAAAGGCCGGTAGCGATATCGCCACCGCGCGGGGGACCAGTAGCGCCCGAGAATACGGATCGATGGCTGACATCTATTCCGATTCGATCGATACGATCCGCTTCCTCCATAACGAGTTGCAGAGCCAGCGTTCTGCCGCAGAGGCGAAGGATAACGAGTACCAGGAAGTGGTGAGTTCCAAGAGTAATCTCGGATCCCAGTTGAATGAGGAGATCGATACACTTCGCTCCTCCTCGAACGATCTACAGGTTCAGTTGGAACAGAGCCGGACCCGCGCTCGCGAGGATAACAACAACCTTCGTGAAGAGGTGGAGCGTCTCGAACAGGATCACAGTGCGGTGGTTTACAAGTTGCAGCGGGATCTGAGTATCTCGCAGAACCTGCTCCAGCGCTCCAATGACCGCATCGATGAACTCAAGCGTGAAATTGTGCGAGAGCAGACCTTTGCCATGGTCGAGCCTGACGGCGAAGTGATTCGTGTTTCAGAAGAACTGGGCAAGGCATGGATCAGTTCAGGGACCCGTGATCGGATGCGACGTGGGCTGGTCTTCGATGTGTTCACCTACCAGAAGGGTGGAAAACGCATCAGCAAGGGCAAGATCGAGGTCTTGAGTGTCGAGGAGAACTTCTCTGAGGTGGCAATCGTCGAGAATCTTGATCGATTCAATCCCATCTCCGCCGGCGATATGATCACGAGCCCCTTCTACGACAGCAACAACATCCCCTCCTTTGTATTTGCCGGAACGAGCGCGACCAACGGTCGCTATTCGATGGAGGACATGAATCGTAAGATCCAGTTGTTCGGAGGCACCATCTCCGACACGGTCGCACTCGATACCGATTTCGTGGTGGCTGTGAAGGGATACGAGGATACTCCAGAGTACAATCTTGCTCGGGACCTCGGTGTGACGATTCTGAGAGAGAAAGAGTTGCTGGAATTCATCGATTTCTAGTGACGAGCCGGTAAGAACAGAAGGACGGCGGCGTGGGCATCCTCGCCGCCGTTTTTCCATCGCGGGCGTTTCGTGGCCAGGAACCCACGGGATCTCCGGCACAGATCGTGCAGATCCTTACTCTTGTTTGCTGCGGGTCTGCCGGCATGGCATCCTGATCTCTCCGGTGATCCACCTTCAGGCGATGGATCCGAGCAGCGCTGGACTCGTAGCATGCGGGTCACGAGACAGCGACTGAAATCGAGAGCCTGAAGTCTTGGTGATTCCTGCAGGAGGAGCAATCGATGGTCGATCACAGCGAAGCGGATCCCGACGATCAACTGAAGACGATGTCCTTCGGGGATCATCTCGAGGAACTGCGTTCGAGGGTGATCCGATCGCTGATGGTGATCCTGATCTTCGGGGTGTCCGCTTTCTTCTTCCAGGACACTCTGATGGAATTGATCACCGGCCCACACCGGGTCGCCATGTCGCAGATCACCGCCCGGCAGGAGATCCAGAAACTGCAGGAGAAGATCTCCCAGGCGACGGATGAGTTGTCAGGGATCGTAGAAGCCGAAGCGGCTCTGATCTTGAAGATCTCCCGAGAAGATGAGGACTGGTGGGAGAGATGGGATCAATTCCGCAGTTCTCAAGAAGCCTCCCCGGTGGTCGGCAGGATGGCCCGATTGATCGAGGAACGACTGGCCGCCCTCGATCCGGCACGCTCCTCGATGCGTGTTCTGGGCGCAACCCCCGAGAGATTCCAGCAAGCTGCGGATCAACTGCAACTGAGTCTGGGTGACTTGCCCTGGGGAGGGGAAGCTGCGGTGCAAGATTGCATCGACCAGTTGAATAAGAATTCAATTCTCTGGAAACATTGGAGCCATCTGTCTGAGAAAAGTGCCGACGGATCGCTGCAGGATCCTCCACCCGCAGATCCACAGCAGGGTGTCGTCAAACCTGTGGTAAGAGTTCCCGATCCACAGACGACCACTACTCTGGAGCAGGTGGCGCGGCTTTCCATCGTCATCGAGCAGGACTCCGCTCAGTTGAGTGGTTGGCGTCATCGAGCCAAGCCATTGGCTCTCCTCTCCTATTCCGAGGCGTTCTTCTCCTATGTCAAGTTGAGCCTGATGCTGGGGATGGTTGCTGCCCTACCCTGGATCACCTACGAGATGTGGAAGTTCATCGCTGCAGGGCTCTTTGATCGAGAACGAAAAGCTGTTCGACCCTTCTTGCCGGTGGCATTCCTGTTGTTGGCCTCGGGTGTGTCCTTTGCCTACTTGGTACTGATACCCATCGGCCTGTCCTTTTTGGGCGGATATGGCGATCCTGAGTTGCTTCAGGCAACTTTCACCTTGAAGGAGTATCTGAGCCTGGTCTTCACGCTGATTCTCGGCATGGGAATCGTATTCCAGTTGCCACTGGCGATGATCTTTCTCAACAGGAGCGGGATTATCGAGGTGGAATCGTTTCGCAAGTATCGAAAGTACGCAATTCTGGGAGCGGTTCTGATGGGCGCGATGCTGACCCCTCCGGATGTGGTCACTCAACTGCTGATGGCGGGGCCACTGACCCTTCTGTACGAGATCGGAATCATCGCCTGTACGATGATCGGGAAGAAGAAATCAGCGACCGAATGATGGAGCGCGGGTCAACTGGGTGAACTGGATGGAGTGGATGCGATGATGGATTCGGATGCGAATGAGATCTCGCAACCAGGCCAGATTCGTGTCGGAGTCATTGCGGTAGGAGATGAGATCCTCGAGGGCAGGATCCAGGAGTGTCACGGTCGTACCATCTCGAACCTGCTGACCCCCTTGGGATTCGAGGTGGCATGGCATCTCTCCGTTGGAGACACTCCGGGAGCGCTGGCAAGCGCCTTGAAATCTCCTCCCGCCGCCACCGAGGTGATCATCATCAGCGGAGGCCTCGGTCCGACTGCGGATGATCGTACTCGTCAAGAGATCGCCGATGCCGTCGGAGTTCCGCTCGAGCAAGACCCCGATTGCTGGCAGCGGATCTGTACCTACCTCGAAGATCGAGGTGTCTCGCCATCGAGCAACAATCGAAACCAGGCATTTCGTCCGAAGGGTTGCGATTGGCTCGAAAATGATCAGGGTTCGGCACCGGGATTGAAGATAGTACTTCCTGGGGGCGGAATTTGCTTTGCCCTGCCCGGGGTTCCGGTCGAGTTCAATGCGATGGTGCAGCGTCACCTGCTTCCCTGGGCGAGAGCGAGAGGCGTCGCTGACACCGAGGGAGAGATCCTCGAGTTCATCGCTGTGCCCGAATCAAAACTGGATGAGTGGATCGTGGAGCAGATGGGTCGTGCGGATCTTCATCACATCTGTGTCAAAGGAACGACCCAGATCGAAGTGAGATTGCCGGCGGGTGTGTCGCTCCAGGAGGCTGCTTCCAGGCGGTATCAATCACGCTTTTCTGGCTGCGGCGGGATCGGAACCGAGGGGCATCTGGTCGAGGCCGCTCGTTCTTCCGGGCAATCAATTGCACTGGCCGAATCCTGTACCGGTGGCATGATTTCGACGAAGATCACCGATGTATCGGGATCCAGTGAAATCTTCCTCGGAGGATGGAACTGCTATTCGAATTCGATGAAGGTCAGCGAGCTCTCGGTGGATCCATCGATGATCGATGCCTTCGGAGCGGTCAGTGGCGAGGTGGTGGAAGCGATGGCGGCAGCGGCGCGGGATCGAAGCGGTGCCGATGTGGCGCTGTCGGTGAGCGGTGTGGCCGGCCCTACCGGTGGCACTCACAAGACTCCGGTGGGTACCGTCTGGATGGGGTTGGCCAGCGCAGCAGGAATCCGATCGCACCGATACCAGTGGAAGGGGAATCGTCAACGGATCCGAGAAGTGGCGACCCAGTACGCTCTCCATGTATTGCTGGCGACGTTGCGAGGACAGGAGATCCACCGGTGGCCCCACCTGGAATCCTGACCGGAGACGGCTCAGCGACTCTCTTTCATCGCGAGGTTGGCGAGCATTACCACTCCCTCAGTGGAGCACACCTCGAGGCGAGGTACCGGTTCATCGAGCCGTGTCGGGTGGCCCGGACTGCGCTCGTTCGAGGTCAGGTTCGGATTCTGGACATCGGTTTTGGCCTCGGCACCAATCTCGGCTGGGCGATCCACGACATCCAGCGGAAGGCACCCGGGGCGGCCATCGAGATCGTATCGCTGGAGCGGGATCTGCTGGATGA
The DNA here is from genome assembly GCA_012960845.1 of Planctomycetota bacterium. Taxonomy (GTDB): domain Bacteria; phylum Planctomycetota; class UBA8108; order UBA1146; family UBA1146; genus QNYK01. The sequence continues at coordinate 16,169 of DUAN01000003.1, forward strand.
GGAGCAGTTGAAGCCGTTCTTCAGGGCTTTGCCCGAGGCACGGCTATCGGTGATGTTGCACCACCTGGTCGATCAGCGTCGGTGGATCGAACCCGGGTTACGGTTGACCCTGATGGTCGGTGAGGCGGAGCAGCTGATCGACACGGTGGAAGGTCGATTCGATGCTGTATTCCTCGATCCCTTCTCGCCAAAACGCAATCCTGGGCCCTGGAGAGCCGGTTTCCTGCGTGCGATCCGAAATCGGATGGTCGAGGGTGGTATACTCTCTACGTACAGTTCGGCCCGGAGGATTCGACTCTCTTTACTCAGATCGGGGTGGCAAATTGGCCTCGGTCCGGCGGTTGGAATGAAGTCCTCGGGTACCGTGGCGAGTGCTGGTCTGGTGCAGCCGCCGTTGCCTCCTCTCGATGAGAAGTTGCAACGAAAATTGGCGCGTCAGGTCAACTCAGGACAGGAAGAAGATCAGCGATGAGTGAGAAACGAGACGATGTCGGTCACCGCAGCATGATACTACTGCTGCTGCTGGGAGCGCTGCTGCCCACCCCCCTGAAGGGGGATACGGTGCTGCTGGTCAATGGCAGTCGTATCGATGGACTGGTTCTCGATCAGGACCAGAAGCGTCTGGTGCTGCAGATCGGTGGATTGGGGACGATGCAGATCCCCAACTCGACGGTCCGCTCCATCGAGAAAAATCGCCGGATCGGACCTTCTGTTGGCGATTCCACGGGTTCTGATCGCCAGCAGCCAGCTCCACCGGTTACGCCAGTGGTTCCCCCGCAGAAGAAGACTCGGTCGCCACTACTGCTGCCCAGGGCGGATTCCAGGGTAAAATTGCCAGCGGAACTCCCCGAGTTGTCGGGCCGTAAGATTCAACAGGTGAAGGAATGGGTGGGGGAACTGCAGCGCCAACGGGCCCGAAATCGTTCTCGAGCCGAACAACAGCTGGCTACGGTGGGCCCCGCTGCGATTCCCTTTGTGATCCCCGTGGCCCGCTCCTCCTTCGATCTGGCGAGGATTTCGGCGCTGAGGATTTTGCTCAAAACTCCTCATTTCAGGAGTGTAGATGTGGCCCTGGAAGGACTCTCTGCAGACAATCGGTGGGTTCGTAAACTATCATGGCAGTTGATCGTGAACATCAGCGGAATCTCCGGTGAGTATTCCTGGGATCGGCAGAAGCTGTCAGCAAAAAGGGCACAACAAAGCCGACGCTGGCACCTATGGGTCCAGCAACAGCGACGTCTGTACGAGAAGCAGCGGATGTGGAATCAAGATCAGTACAAGTTGCGCGGTGAGTCAACACACTCCGGCCGATAACTGCCTTATCAAGCGTGCTACTTTGTTGAATTGACGACTCTCTGGTAACGCTTCTCTTCCCCAGCAATTTCAGATCACATCGATGCGTCACCCTTGCGAGGTGAGTCTGGCTTTGCTACGGTCGGGCGCTGCCGTGGAGGTGCGAACACGATGAACTTTCGTTGCGATCGGGAGTTCCTTTCCCCTCCGGCAGATTCGTTCTTGAAGTGACTCCGATCCTGTCATCTGGCAGGAATAAAACGATGCATGATCGACTGGTAAAGTCGATGGGAGAGATTCGCCCAGGTGCGAATCGACTCCGGGTCCGCATCCACTGAAAGTCTGATGTCTTCTGACGTCGGACAATGGGTAGGAGTTCTTCAGGCAAATCTGCAGGTCCGTTTTGATCATCTGTGATGACGGAGCGGTCAGATTAGATCTTGCATCGGAGACATCCGATGGTTCGAGAAGAGTGTGTTTGAGTTTGTCGTATCGGTGCCACGTGGTGAGGTGAAATGAATTTTTCTGTGGTTCGATTCGACGTCTTCAATGTGTTCCATTTCGTTGAGTGACCGCTGACATGCGGGATCACCAGTGAGATATGCAGATGCGTGGATGATTCGAATTCTTGAATGGGGGGGGGAATAGGTTGGGCGCTCAGGAAATTACTTCCATGAACGCAGATCTGCACTGGGATCATCTCCGTGCGGCCATCACCCCCATCATCGGGGATGCCCAGATGGGAAGATGGTTTCGACGGGTCACACCCGTGGTGGTGGATGCAAGTGTGCTCCAACTACATCTGGAGAGCCGTTTCTCGCTCGAGAAAATCGCCAACAATTTCAAAGATGTATTGCAGTCTGAAGCCCGAAAATTGGGCCTCGACTCGGTTCAATTGCGACTCGCTAGCGCCCCTCCTGCGGAGCTGCCGACGGAGGTGCGCCAGCTCCCGTTGGGCGGTCCAGTCGGCCGAGGCGGTCCAGTCGGGCCAGAGGACCCACCCTTGACGGTAGCAGGCGCGATGGCGCCCGCTCCGGCGACCGATCCGGGGAGCGCAGTGGCGAGGCCCCTGGACGGGGTGCTGACCCGCCGACCCGATGGACTGCGCCGCGATCATACGCTGGATCGATTTGTCGTGGGTCAGGCCAATCGACTGGCTTATTCAGCGGCTCTGGAAGTGCTACGGACTCCAGGGATCTCCTTCAATCCACTGTTCCTCCATGGCGGATGTGGGTTGGGAAAGACCCACCTTCTGCAAGCGATCACCCGGCAGTTCTTCATCCAGGGAGAGCGACGGATGAGATATCTTCCCGCCGAACATTTCGTACATCAGTTCATTCGAGCTCTGCAGCAAAAAACTCTCCATCAGTTCAGGAAGAGTTTTCGGGAATTGAGGGTTCTCGCCATCGATGACATCCAGGCCTTCGCAGGCAAGCCGAGTAGTCAGCAGGAACTGCTGGAAACGGTGGATGCGATCGCTCAACGGGGGGGACAGGTATTGTTGGCTTGTGATGTTCCTCCTCGGAAATTGGATCGTCTTCATCGTCAGTTGAAGAATCGATTTTCCGCAGGCTTGGTGGTGTTGGTCGACCCTCCTGACCAGCAGACAAGAATTTCGATTCTGAGGCAGGAAGTCGTGCGCGGTGGAGTTCATGTTCCCGAGGAAGTGATCCACCACATCGCTGGGGAAGTGAGGAACAGCAGCCGTGAGTTGTTGGGTGCCCTGGTGCGAGTAGTCGCAGAGTGTGAACTGTCCAACTCGGCGGTCTCCCTCCCGCAAGCGAGAGCGATTCTAGATCCGATCGCAATCACACTTCAGAGAAGGATTACCATCGACATCATCATCGATCGAATCGGCCGGCGCTGGGGCATTCCTCCCGAAGAGATCGTCTCGAGATCGAAGACCCGCAATACCTCGATGGCGAGAAATGTTGCGACCTATCTCGCGAGGATATTGACGGATCATTCGCTGGCCGAAATTGGCGAGAAGATGGGGGGGCGATCCCATTCGACCGTCAGTAGTTCGTTCCGAAAGATCCAGCAGGCGATCTCTACCGATCTGGAACTCCGTGCCGAGATCGATAAAACGATGAAGGACCTTCGTGGTTGATGGGTTGGAGGCCCGATGGGCGAGGCGAATCCTGAGCCTGACTCTCTTCCCCGGGCCGCGCTAGATCCGGATCCTCTACAGTCTCCCTTGCAGGAACTGCAAGGGGTCGGTCCTGCCACTGCTCAGCGATTTCAAAGGCTCGGCCTCGAAACCTTCGGAGACTTGCTGCACCATTTCCCTGTTCGCCATGAAGATTTGATCGTGCACGGCAAGATCCGAGATGTTCCCGATGGTGGTCGCAGGAGTATTTTCGGTACCATCGATGCACCTGCGGAGTGGATCCCATCGGGACGTGGTCGCTGGGAAGCTCGGCTAAGATCCGCCGATGAGCCGGAGCAGGAGGTGACCCTTCACTGGTTCACCCGCTATCCTCCGCCGATCGGGGATCGCTGGCAGGGTTGGGCTACCGGAGCGATTCGCCGCTTTCAGACCCCGGTGTTGGCACATCCGAGTTTGAGCCGCTGCGACCAACGGGAACCGCTTCCGACCGGGCACGGCCAGATCGTGGCGGTGTATCCTTCCACCGATGGACTCTCCCAGGCTTTGATCCGCAATTCCATCCAGCGAATATTCGAGGGTACCGATCTGGCCTTCGATGATGCGGTGCCAGCGATCATCGGTTGCGATAGAAACCTGCTGGACATTTACCGCGGATATCATTCGCCGGCCAGTTCTGCCGAATGCGAAGCGTGTCGATCGTGGCTGGCGCGCATCGAGTTGTATCTTCACGCCATCCAGCAGGCTCGCACGCGGGCTCGGCGGATGGCTCGAGAGATCGATCGGTTGGTGGTAAGTGCCACTCTGGAGCAGAGAATTCTCGCCAGAATTCCCTACTCCCTGACCAAAGCCCAGCAACGAGTGGTGCAGGAGATTCGCGGTGATCTGGCTGCGGGCTTTCCGATGGCGCGCCTGGTTCAGGGAGATGTGGGCAGTGGAAAGACGGCGGTGGCGATCTGGGCCATCCTGGCTCTGGCTGCGACGGGTCGTCAATCGGTGCTGATTGCACCCACTACCGCTCTGGCGGAGCAGCACCGCCTCACCCTCGAAAAATATCTGGACGGATCACGCCTCAAGGTGGCCGAGGTGATCACAGGAACCCAGGACGATATCAAGGAATCGATCGCCCGGGGAGAGGTGTTGATCGCAGTGGGGACCACCGCGTTACTCTCCTCCTCGGTGAAGTTCAACGATCTTGCGTTGGTGGTGGTCGATGAGGAGCAGCGGTTCGGCGTTCAGCAGCGTCAACTACTCGCCTCGAAGGGGGATCACGTTCACCGTTTACATCTGACGGCGACCCCGATTCCTCGGAGTCTTGCGCTGGCTCTTCGCGGAGACTTCGATCTGTCCAGGATCGATGAACGGCCCCCTGGTCGGCCCCAGGTGAAGACCCGTCGGGTCGACCCGGATCAATTGAACGATGCGATGGAGTTCCTCGAACGGGAAATCGCCGGTGGGAACCGAGTGATGTTCGTGGTTCCTCGCATCGAGGATGGGGATGGAGATGATCCGATCGGCGTCGAACAACTGGCCCAGAAGTTGAGGAAGACGGTGCTGGGAGATGTGGGAATTTCGATCCTTCACGGCAAACTATCCCACGATCAACGGAATTCGACGATGGCGCGATTCCGTGACGGTTCGTCTCCGGTGCTGGTCGCCACCAGCATCGTCGAAGTGGGACTCGATGTGCCGGAACTGACGGTGTTGTGGATCGAGGGAGCGGATCGATTTGGCCTGGCTCAATTACATCAGTTAAGAGGAAGGGTCGGCAGAAGTGAGCGTCCATCCTGGTGTTTCTTCAGTGCGGAGCCCTCCTCGCAGGTGGCGGCTGAGCGACTCCAGGCGTTCCTCGACGAAGATGACGGATTCCTGCTCGCCGAACGAGATCTTCACCTGAGAGGAGGAGGGGATGTCAGCGGAGAGCGGCAGAGTGGTCGCAGTGAGTTCTTACTGGCCAGACCTCTGCAGGATCTCCCGGCATTTCAGGGGCTGGCAAAGGCCGCTGGAGAACGGTTGGAGGATGGAGAAGAAGAACCGCAGGGCTCTCTCCTCGCACGATTGGGCCGATATTTGGGACCACACTCCGATTGACCCTCCGATCGCCGGCTTCCTGGCGACCGATCCTGGCGACCCCTTGCCCATGGGCGGCTCTGGGCTACAATCTACACTCGGGGTGAAGGAGCCAGATCCAGGCCTTTCTCGCCGCGTGGTTTCCCGAGAGTCCATTCGAGAAACAATGACGAAATGGTGTTGAATCTGCGAGTCGCTGGTGCGTCATCGGATGTGTCATCGGATGCGGCATCCATCGGATTTCGTTGCCCGATGAGTTGCGAGGGTGACCATCAGTTCAACCGGGATTATTGCAGATCTACTGCTTGTCGGATCCAGCAGTAGAGAAGTCTTGTGAATCAGATGAAAGGAATCTGACATGACACGGAATCAAACACAGAACCAAACCACCTCCTCACCGCCGTTGGGCGGACGATTCTGGCTTGCGCTGGCGCTGGGGATCTCCCTGGGAGCCAATGGCGTGCTGTGGATGTCTCCACAGGAGTCGAAGTCGGCCTACGGCCAGGACAGTGGCTCCAGTAACGGGTACATCATGACTTCTTTCGTGATGCAGGGCAAAGGACAGGCGGAAGGGCTTGCCATCCTGGACACCAACGCGAAGAGGTTGTGGACCGGCTACGAAAGTGGGAACGGTTTCCAACTGTACAGTATTCGTGATATTTCCTATGACTTGGTACCTCAGTCCTACTCGGCCAAGGGCAAGCAAAAACCCACTGTTGAAGAAATGAAGAAGGGTGGTCGCAACAAATAGTGCGACCACCATGGGAAGGTCCGATTCGATGTCTGATCGCATGAACTTTGACCAGGCGGCTGCGATGCTGGGAATCTCTGCAGAGGAACTGCAAGGACTGGTGAGTAACCAGGAGATTCGGGCGGAGCATGATGGAGGCGAAGTGGTTTTCCGCAAGGGAGACCTCGAAGCTTTTCAGAATAGCCGTTCCACCGAGCCGACCGTGGTCCTTTCGGAATCTTCCGACGGATTGCTGGAGGATGGAGGCCTCGAACTCGAGGACCTTTCCTCCGAGGAAACCGTGCTCAACATCGAGGGTCTCCTCGAAGATGAAGGTGGAATCCTCGAAGGGGAGATGGAACTGGACCTGGGAGGAGTAGGAGATGAGACGGTGCTCGACACCGACGAACTCTCCTTTGATGACTCCTTCGATTTCTCCGATGACGAGACTGTGGGGGATACCGGAGCGGATGATTTACTGCTCACGGGTGCCACCGAGATGCAGATGGTGCGGAAGAAGCCTGCAACGGCGATGACTGCGCTGCTGGCCCTGACGGTCTTGCTGATGCTGGTTCCCACCGCATTGCTGATGAACCTGATCAACGGAGATGGGAGTTTTCCCGCCTGGGGATCGGAAGCGGCTGTGGCCTTCATGAATGGACTTGTGGAATCGGTGGTCGACGCATTTTGATACGCCAAGTTTGATACGCCAAGTTTGATACGCCAAGTTTGATCACAGGTTGAATCCTATCGTTGAGCAGGAGCCCGGCTCCGGTGACCCTCGGTTGCCGGAGCCGGGCTCGTTATACGTCGGTGGGAGGATCAGGGAACAGCGGGAGGTCAGAGTCGTGGGCCAGAGTGGGAGGCTGGATGAGGATGCCAGTCGCCGCCGTGATTCCTCCCCAGATCGACGATCTCTGTGAACTGCAAACCGAGCCAAATCGGAATGGATCCATGACTATCGTCCAGGTCGTCCCCGTGGCACACTGTGCGCATCCGGGGGCGCTGCGACCGAGTGGAGCCCGGCCCCGGTGGGCTCCGGAAAGGATCTCCACACCATGATTAGCCTTCCTTTGATTCACCATCTGGAGCAGAACCGTAGCGGTTGGACGCGGCTCCTGCTGCTCTTGCTGGTGCCAATATTGTTCAGTTCCTGTGTTCCCTACGTCAAGTACGAAGACGTGGCGACGCGCTTGAAGCGAGTCAACCGTGTCAACACTGACATGGAAAAGCGACTGAAGGATTCGCAATTGACCGGCTACGAGGGAGATGCACAGTTACAACGAGCCAGTGCTCGCATCGAATCGCTCCAGGTCGAACTTGCGGGTGTCATGCAAGAACGAGACGTGCTCCAGCATTCTAATTCCGCCTTGTCCCAGAGCCTTACGGATGTCCCGAAGGTGATCATATCGACGGAACAGTTTGCTCCCCAGGTGAGGACCAATCCCGAGACCGGTGGGTTGATGCTCAACAACGAATTGCTATTTGCCAAGGGACGCAGCGTCCTGGCGAAGAAGGGCAAGGAGTTGATCGGGGAACTGATCAAAATGATCCAGCGAGATTATCCAGGTCGATACATCTTCATCGATGGGCATACGGACAACACACCGATCCAGAAATCCAAGAATGCGGATAACTGGGAGCTGGGAGCGAAGCGGGCTCATGTGGTGTTCCAGGAATTTGTCAAACAAGGAATCGACAAGTCACTGATCAGTCTGACCTCGAATGGTTGGGCCAAGCCAGTTCCAGGGGTGGATCCCGATACAGAGTCGGGTCGTTCTCAATGCCGTAGGGTAGAGATTCGCATCGGGTCTGCTGGAAAGTGATGCCATTGCGGCCAGTCGAATGAGCTCGAGAAATAAAAACTGGGTAGATGCCAGAGAGACGGAGAATCAGTGATGACTGATTCTCCGTCTCTCTTTTCTCGTCAAAGAGTTCTTGAAGATCTTCGAGCTCTGGGCTTTCGGTTTCAGGAAAAACGAGGTCAGAATTTCCTGTTTGACTCCAACCTGCTCGAAGCCCTGGTTCGCGATTCTGGAATCGAGGCGGGAGATCGAGTGCTGGAAGTGGGGCCTGGTGCAGGGACCCTGACCCGGGTGCTGCTCGAGCTGGAATGTCAGGTCACCTCGGTCGAGATCGACCCGTTACTGTGCCAGTACCTGCGCGAGCGATTTGATCAGCCACAATTCCGGTTGATCGAAGGGGACGTGCTGGAAACCAAGAATCGACTCTCGAGGAGGGTGCTGGCTGATCTGGACCCTTCGGAGGGGCAGCGCAAGGGGTTTCACCTGGTGTCAAACCTGCCCTATTCGATTGCCGGGCCACTGGTGGCGATGCTGGTTGCCGAGAGAGAAGACCTCCAGAGCATCGGCGTGCTGGTCCAACGGGAGATGGCTCAGCGCTGGGTGGCGTCCGCCGGAAGCCGAGAATTTGGCACCACCTCGGTGCTACTGGCACTGACGGGGATTGGCAAGATCTCCAGGTCAGTCCCTGCGGCCGCCTTCGTCCCCGCTCCCAGAGTAGAATCCAGTTTCTTCACCTGGACCCGAGACTGCGATCGGGCGCCACTACCGGCAGGCCTGGTCAAGTTGGTTCGTCATTGCTTCCAGTTTCGCCGCAAGACGCTGGGGAAAATCCTCCGGCAGCAACTTTCACCAGAGGATTCCTGGTGGCATCAAGAAGGGGTTGAGACTTCGATCCGACCCGACCAGATGACGCCAAATCAGTGGGCCTCCCTGGCTCTTCGATTCGATTCAGAATCGGTCTGACAGAGATCTTGTGAATGGTAGCGTCAGCCCAGGAGGAGGAGTACCATGGCCCCTTCGCACAGTCCGGGTGCCCTGATCAGGGTATCTCCCGAGTCACTGGCGACGCCGTAGACGGCAGCAATCTGATTTCATCCATAGAAATTACGGAGATCCGTTTTCCTTCCCGCATGAGGGTCGGTGGACCGATCATCGCAGTGGCATCGATGCGAGTCCGAGCCGCTGAGTGTTGGAATCGTCTGTTGGAATCGTGTTGTCGAGTGGGTAGTTGTGCGATCAGAGGAGAGGAATCGGCATGTCGGGGATAGCGGCTACAGATGAACTGGAGCGGATCCGTGATGCCAATCCCATCGAGGATGTGGTTCCCGAATATGTCGATCTGATTCGCCGAGGGAATGTGTTCAAAGGACTGTGTCCGTTTCATCCCGATCAGAATCCGTCGATGGATGTGAATCCGGCACGGCAGACCTTCCGCTGCTGGTCCTGTGAAGAGCACGGCGATGTCTTCACCTTTATCCAGAAGATTGAAGGCATCGATTTTCCTGAGGCGAAGCAAAAGCTAGCCGATCGAGTTGGAATTGAGATCCAGCAGTTTCACCGCGATCCAAGGAGAGAGGAACAAGACCAGCAAGATTACGATCTTCTGGAACGCGCTGCGAACTGGTTTCAAAGACAACTTCAATCTGAAAAAGGAACCGCTGCCAGAGAATACCTTCATGGCAGAGGATTCACCGAGGAGACGATCCAGAAATTCAGGATCGGCTTCGCGCCAGATGGCTGGAGTCATCTCGATGATGATCTGGCATTGCTCGGCAGCGATGCCATGCGGATTCGCCAGCGCGCGTGTGAGTTGGGGTTGCTCAAGGAGAAGAGTGAAGGTGGAAGGTATTACGATGCATATCGGGATCGAGTGATCTTCCCGATTCTCGATCATCGTCGTGGACGGGTGATCGGATTCGGGGGTCGGCACCTGGGTTCGTCTCCAGATCCATCGGGTGGTCCTCCTCCGAAGTACATCAATTCACCCGAATCGAGAGTCTTCTCCAAGAAGCATGTGCTCTATGGAGGGCGGGAGGGACGGCTGGAGATCGGCCGTCAGCGACGAGTGATTCTCTGTGAGGGCTATACCGATGTGATGATGGCGCACCAGTCGGGGTTTGCCACTGCAGTGGCCTCACTGGGAACCGCTTTCACCGACGAACATGTGGCCCTGTTGAAGAAACTGGTCCACTCGGTCGACCTGATCCTCGATGGAGACGAGGCGGGACAGGCCGCTGCTCGACGCGCTTGTGAGAGATTCATGGGAACCGGATTGGGTGTACGGGTCGTCATCCTCGATGAAGGAGTGGATCCCTGTGAACTACTGCTACAGGAGCAAGGGGCGCATCACTTCGAGCAGTTACTGGAAACGGGAGAAGACCCCATCGCATTCATCGTGAAGCAGATACTGGTAGAGAATCCAGGAAAAGGGGCTTCCGCCGCTCAACAGGTGCTGGAGCAGGTCTCCAGGGTTGTTCTGGAGCCCTTCGAGGGGCAGTCGGTGGCGCTCGAGAGCGCAGCTCGGATCGTCGGTGGGGTGACCGGTCTCGGAGAGTTGACGATCCTGGCGGATCATCACCGCCTCCTTCAACAGCGCGGTCCGCGTAGGGCCCATGGAGCCAGTGGGCGGGGATCTTCGGTGGCGACGACCGAGGTTGTAGGGGAGCCGCTGGAGCGATCCAGCCGGGGGCTGCCCGATCTTGAGGAGGCGATTCTCGTCTCCATCTTGCGGGATCCATCGCAAGCAGCGCTGTTGCTGCGATTGCGCCCCCCGGTGCAATGGTCGAATCGTTGGCTCCGATCGTTGGCGATCCGGATCGAACAATTGAAGGAGATTCCGGATCCGGTTCATCTGCAGGATGAAGCGGAGAAGTCAATATTCCTCGGGCTACTCGAGCGAGTGGCGGCAGAGCAGGAGTACACTCCGGTGGATGAACGGGTTGAACTCCAGTTCAATCTGGCGATCGATCTGGTGGTGGATCACCTGAAGGGGATGATTGGTCGTATAGGAGAGGCAAAATTGGACCTGAAGACCAAGATAGACATTAACAAAACAATACAAACATTGAAACAAGATCGAGAATCTCATCATAATCTTTCGCTCTTGGGGGAAATTATCAATAAGTTTGAAGGAGGGGAAGATTGAGTCCAGTCTCCATGTACGAAATTTGTAACGAAGAGGAAGATATGAACTCATACCAGGAGCAACTGGATGATGGCGATCTGACGTCCGAAATGTACTGCAAGACGGAAACAGAAGGTCCTGCATTTCAAGGGGATGAAGAAACCGAAATCAGCATCGCCGATGGCGATGAGGAGGAAGAGGAATCAGAGGAAACCGAAGGAGACCTCCCGACCCTGGGGATCTCTGAAGGACCGACCGTCGTACAGGAACCACTGGATGACGGAGAGAATCGCCATCCGGTCGAGGAAATCCCTCGCATCGCCACTGCTCGAAGTGCTTCTCGCGATCTGACCAAGGAAAAACGCACGATGGAGGAGGGGCTTGCCCGCCTCATCGAATTCGGTTCGGCACAGGGTCATGTCACCTTTGAGCAGTTCAATAATTGCTTCCCAGAGGAATGCAATACTCCGGAGCGAATTGATCGAGTGTACGACCTCCTCGACAAGCTCGACATCGAGGTCACGGATGATCCGGTGAAGATCGATGCACTTCCAGATGATGCCGATTTCACCGGGGAGAAGATCGATGATCCAGTACGGATGTACCTGACTCAGATGGGGGAGATTCCGCTACTGACTCGTGCAGAGGAATTACTACTGGCGAAAACCATCGAGACTTGCAGGGATCGATATCGGACATCGATCTACTCATCCGGATTTTGCCAGAAAGAAATGATCCGCTTGTGTCAGGAAGTCCTATGTGGAGACCAGTCCATCGACAAGGTCATCAAACTGACACCCTCCGCCGGTGAACCCAGTCGCGAAGATATGATTCAGCGAATGAGCCAGAACCTGGCCACCATCGAGCGGCTCTACCAGCTCAACTTGATCGACAAGAAAAAGCTCGAATCGAAAAAGCTATCCGATCGATACAAGCAGAAACTGGCTGAGAAGGTATTTGCCAAGGCGATCAAGATTGGCCTGCTCCTGGGAGAGTTGGTCTTCAAGAGGGAGATCCTCGATAACCTTCGCGACGAGATGCGCAGTCAGCGCCACAAGGTGATTCAATCGAAGCGAAGAATTGAAATCGTCAACAAGAGGACAGGGCGAAGAGTTACCGACAAGGACCTGGTCGAACTGGAACTTGCCAACATCATCGAAATAGAAAAGTGTACGATGGAGAGTTCCATCCCATTTGCTGAGCGTGTGTTTGGCATGAACAAATACTTCAATCGATACGAAGTGGCCAAACGAAAACTATCCGCTGGAAACCTTCGATTGGTGGTGTCGATCGCCAAGAGATACCGGAACCGAGGTCTCTCCTTTCTCGATTTGATCCAAGAGGGGAATACAGGCCTGATGAAGGCGGTCGAGAAATATGAGTACCGTCGCGGATACAAGTTCTCGACCTACGCCACATGGTGGATTCGCCAGGCGATTACTCGCTCCATCGCTGACCAGGCTCGGACCATCAGGATTCCTGTACACATGATCGAAACGATGAGCAAGGTTCGAAATGCAACCAAGAAACTGATGCAAAAACTGGGTTACGATCCAAGTATGAAAGAGATTTCCATCGAGTTGGAAATTCCAGAAGAAGAGGTGAGGAAAGTCCTCAAGATTTCCAAGCATCCGATTTCTCTGGATCGACCCATCGGGGATTCAGATGATGGATTCTTCGGAGATTTCATCGAGGATCAATCGGTCGAATCACCGATCCATGTGGCGACTCACGAGATGCTCAAGGATCGCCTCAAAGATGTCCTGAAAACCCTGACCTACCGGGAACGTGAAATCATCAAACTCCGCTATGGCCTTGAGGATGGATACACCTATACCCTCGAAGAGGTGGGGAAGATCTTCAAAGTGACCCGGGAACGAGTACGTCAGATCGAAGCCAAAGCCGTGAAGAAATTGCAGCATCCGATTCGTTCTCGCCATCTGGAGGGATTCCTCGACGAGTAATCCTGATCGTCAGTATGACCAGTTCGGGTAATCACAGGGCTTCGAGTCGGGAATACCGATTCGAGGCCCTCTTTTGTGGAAGAAGATTCTTCTTCCGGCTAAGATCCTCATCTCGCAGGAACAGGAATCTTGCGGCAGGAGGAGGTGGACTTGGAATCGCTGGATCGTCTCAGAGAAGTCCAACGGATTTCTAGCAAGATTTCGCTCTATCAATCAGAGATCGCCAAACGTGAGAAGAAGTTGGAGATCGCACTCGCCGATTATCAGTTGCTCCGTGACCAGATGACACCGATCGAGGCTCGTCTCGGCCAGGGACAATCCATCGCCCGGAAACTCGAACTGGATTCCAAAGAGGCCGAAGCGAAGATCGAAAAGAATCGTAAACAGTTGGATCAGGCAACCCAAGCTACAGAGTTCACCGGTCTGAAGGAACAACTGGCTCGGTTCGAGCAAGAAAAGGCGGCGATCGAAGATAGTCTGATCCTGGTGATGGAGAAGATTGAAGAACTGCGCAGCCAGGAATCGGATCTCAACAAACACATCGCCGAGACGGAAGAGCAACTGGAGGAGATTCGAGCCGAAGTCACCGAGAACACCAAGGACTATCGCAATGAAGTCGAGTCGCTACAGAAACCTCTGGAGCATGCTCGTGAGGTTGCGGATGATGAGTTGCTGGAAACTTTCGACCGTCTATTTCCATCGCTGGGAGCGACCGTGGTGGTTTCGCTCGATGGAAACGCCTGCGGAGGCTGCCACTTGAGTGTCAGTTCTCAGGTGGGGGAAAAGGTACAAGCAGGAATTTCGGTGGTGAATTGTCCCTCCTGTTCTCGTTTTCTTGGGTGAAACTGTGTCGGCCCCACGACTTGGGTTTGTGGGTGGTTGATTTCCGAATCGAACCGTATCAGAGAACAGTATCAGAGAACTGACAGCTGGTTCCCGATCGCGGTGGTGGGGGATCCCACTCCTTTTTCCTCACCGTCAGTCTGAGTCCAAAGCCATGACTCGGTACTGAGAGAGAAGCCTCGTCATGTTCCACAAGAGTTGGGTTCGAAATAGCGTGGCCTTCGCTGCAGTGTTGATTCTCATTGCCATCGGTACTTTTTTCTATCTGAATGCGGTGTCCGTCGCAAATCACAGGAGGATTGAAGACTATCGACAGCAAGTCGGTGCGATTTCTGCTGCGGATCTGTGGGCGAAATCGATCGAGCAACGAGATCCTCGACTCTTCGAATTACACGATAGTGGATTTCCTGGCGGCGTTCAGTTTCTCGAGGACACGAAACAGGCTCGCCGTACTGAACAGGTGGAAGGAGATGCCATCTCCATCACCACGACTCAACTGGAGGAGTTACGCGCTATTCTTCGGAATTCACCGGGAGCGCAGGTACCTGAAATCGTCGATTTTAACACCTTGCTTCCTGCCAATTTCAAGCAGCTTCGATCGCTCATCTTCGCATGTTGCCAGTCGCAGGAAAAATCGACAGGCACGGAGACCGGTACCGCGACCGGCGCCGCGATGATAGAGCAGCAGGAGCGTTGGCTGATCGGAGTCGAACTGGCTGAATCACTCACTGCTGGCGGGTTTCTCGTTGGCGAATTGAAACGGTTCGCTCTGCTGAAGACGTTGCTGGAGAGAGGGTTGGAATTGATCCAGAGTGATGATCTGGATTTTCTCGAGAATGGTGCAGCGACCCTTGCGCGGGTAGCTTCGCCCGAGGATGGAATCGCCAGAGCACTTCAGATCGAGACCCTGGTAGTGATGGATCTGGAAGAGTGGCAAGCATCACCCTTCACCAGTTCTCTGGACCTTCGGTGGTATCTCGATCAACAGATTCCTCTATCCCTCGATCCGTCCAGAGAAACTCTCCAGGCGCTTTCAGTCGAGGAGCCTCCTGTATACGCTCTGTTGAGTAGTGCTGTACTTCCGCTGTTTGATTCCATCATCGAGAAGTCCAACCAAATGGGGGCCCGACTTCTGGCAGTTCGCTGTGCATTCGAGGCGACTGCTGCGCAGCTCAGGGGTGTCGAATGGACTCCACCCACTGGTGTGGAACTGATCCCGTCCACCGCGGGTGGCGCAGCCAGGATTCATGTCACCGGAAGTTCAGTGGCAACCGACGTCTACCTGCCAAAGTGATATGAAGAGCGGGATATGAAGAGAGCGATGGGAAGAGAGCACGAGATGTGTGGATCGCCAGGGCTAGATTGAAGTGGTGATCGGGCCGTAAGCCGAGTCCTGTTCATCGATGCAAGTCAGTCATGGGTCGTAGCCATGACTCGGTACCGAGAGAGAAGCCTCGTCATGTTCCACAAGAGTTGGGTTCGAAATAGCGTGGCCTTCGCAGCAGTGTTGATTCTCATTGCCATCGGTACTCTTCTCTATCTGAATGCGGTGTCCGTCGCAAATCACAGGAGGATTGAAGACTATCGACAGCAAGTCGGTGCGATTTCTGCTGCGGATCTGTGGGCGAAATCGATCGAGCAACGAGATCCAAAACTCTTCGAATCACATGATGTATCTTTCATCAGCGTTCAGTTTATCCAGGACCAAGTGAAAGAAGATGCCTTCTCCATCACCACGGCTCAACTGGAGGAGTTACGCGCTATTCTTCGGAAATCTCCGGGAGTGCAGGTACCTGAAATCTTCGATTTTAACACCTTGCGTTTTGCCAATCTCCAGCAGCTTCGATCCATCATCATCGCCTGTTGTCAGTCGCAGGAAAAATCGACAGGTACGGAGACAGGCACCGAGATCGGCACCGCGACCGGCACCGCGATGAAAGAGCAGCAGGAGCGTTGGTTGATCGGAGTCGAACTGGCAGAATCACTCACTGCTGGCGGGCTCATCCGAGATGAACAGATGCGGCTTAGTCTGTTGAAATCTTTGCTGGAGCGAGGGCTGGATTTGATCGAGAGTGATGATCCAGATTTTCTCGAGAATGGTGCAGCGATCCTCGCTCAGGTATCTTCGCCCGAGGATGAAATCACCAGAGTACTTCAGATCGAGGCCCTGATGGCGATGGAACTGGAAGAGTGGCAATCGGCGTCCCTCCTCACCAGTTCCCTGGAGCTTCGGTGGTATCTCGATAACCAGATTCCTCTATCCCTCGATCCGTCTCGTGAAACTCTCCAGGCACTTTCGGTCCACGACCCTCCTCTGTATCTGCTGATGGGAGGTTTTGTACATCCGGTGTATGTTTATCTCGTCGAGGAGAGCAACCAATTGGGGGCCAGGCTTCGCGCAGTTCGCTGTGCATTCGAGGCGACTGCTGCGCAACTCAGGGGTGTCGAATGGACTCCACCCACTGGTGTGGAGCTGCTCCCGTCCACCGCGGGTGGCGCAGCCAGGATTCATGTCATCGGAAGTTCAGGGCTAACCGACGTCGACCTGCCAAGGTGATGGGATGAGAGCGTTGTGAAGAGAGCACGAGATGTTCGAATCGCCATCGCAAGATTGAAGTGGTGAGCGGGCCGTAAGCCGAGTCCTGTTCATCGACGCAAGGTCGATGTGCGATCATTCCTCTAGGCTGACCGTTGCCAGACAGCTCAAACGACCTACCCGGGCATTCTCCCGACATTGCCGGGAACGGAGCGGACCACTCCTTTGCCTCTGTTTGGTCTTTCTCCGGGAGGGGTTTACCCTGCCAGGGACGTCACCGCCCCCGCGGTGAGCTCTTACCTCACCATTTCACCCTTACCGAGGATCCGAAGATCTACGGCGGTATATTTTCTGTGGCACTTTCCCTGGGATCGCTCCCGGTGGGCGTTACCCACCACCCTGTCCTGCGGAGCCCGGACTTTCCTCGACATGGAAATCCATGCCGCGACCGCTACACCCGCTCACCATCAGCAATGGTAACGAATTGAGATCCTTACTGGAAGAGTTCTGAGATCACCTCGATGATCAATCCAAGTAAGAGCATTCCTCCGGCAGCGCTGAGGAAGTAGCGAGTAGCCTCCCTACGCATACTAGGAGGACTTTTTGCAGTGCGGGTTACCAGCACATGGACGACAGAGATGATCAGAGTGAGCAGCAGGAATGCGGCCAGATCACTCATCGGGAGTTCTCCTCACCGGCTGCCGGGGCTTCCCTCCTCGAAGGATCGATCCTGGCGTCGAGCAGGTCGAGACAACTCAGTAGATTGAGTAGCCCAGCGCAGTAGACCAGAAGTGCACCTGTATCGTTCCACTTCGGAACATCCTGATACTTTTGCACCGTTGCCAGACCCCGAAGTGCCAGATCGGAAGCGGGCTCGAACCAGGAGAGAACCAGCGTGCTGCCACATCCGGTTCCCACCCAGAACAACCACGGATGGAATTGTTGAGATGACGCTTCAAAATTGGACAGCCACATGCCCAGAATCCACAAGCCGTTGATCGCCAGTAGCAGCCAGATCCCGGTATTCTTTCGACCCGACAGGATGTGTCCCGAGCCAGGTAGTAGCCAAGAGGAGAGGAGCTGTCCGAGAATTGAGTGTTGCATCAGGGGTAGTATTCCATCCCTACATCGAGAACTGTTCGCCGAGATAATATCGACGAGCATCTGCGTCCTGGAGGATTTGATCTTGATTTCCTTGTGCGATGATTCTGCCATCATAGATGATGAATGAACGGTCGCAGACATTGAGTGTTTCGCGCACATTGTGATCGGTGAGAAGCACACCGATTCCTCGATCTGCCAGGAACCGGATCATATTTTGTAGATCCGCCACAGCAATCGGATCTACACCACTGAAGGGCTCATCGAGAAGAATCAGGTCTGGCTCTGTGACCAGCGCTCTCGCCACTTCGAGCCTTCTCTTTTCTCCCCCTGAAAGGAATTCCGCCTTGCTGTCGGCCACTCGATTGAGTTTGAATTCGTCGATCAGTTGCTCACGCCTCGCATTTCGTTCAGGTTCACTGAGTGGCCGTGTTTCAAGTATGGCTGTCAAGTTCTGGCGGACGGTCAGGCCGCGGAAAACGGATGTTTCCTGGGGTAGGTATCCCATTCCTCGTCGCGCTCTCTGGTACATCGGCAAGTTGCTGATCTCTTCACCATTGAAGAAAACCTGGCCCTGATCCGATCGAATCATTCCCATCGCCATGCGAAAGGTAGTGGTCTTTCCCGCACCATTCTTACCGAGCAGTCCGATCACCGATCCTGGAGCGACATCGAAGGAGACTCGATCGACGACTCGCCTGTTGTTGTAGGATTTACAGAGATTACGGACGGTGAGAATCATCGGATGAATCCGCTCTCATTACGCCCTGGCAGGGCAGGCCAGAAGATGGAAAAGCCTCGTCCCAGAAGGTTTGATCTGGCAAACGATCCCCACCAGCGAGAGTCGAGGCTGGATGGACTGTTGTCTCCCAGTACGAAGTACCGATCTTCTTCGATCTTGAACGGTTTCGATGTTGCATGCTGAGCGGCCTGAGTCCAGTGCTGATCCCTGTAGAGTTGGACCGATTCGATGAATCCTCCGCAATTGACCGCCGAGATGGCGAATCCGCTGACCGGCTGTTGGGCTACCACTCTTCTGACTCCTGAATCGAATTCAGACTCGGGCAGCTCAACATTGGCGAGTAGTTCTCCATCGATGAGCAGTCGCATGGTTCGATCGACGATCTGAGCCTCGATCTGGTAATCCCTACCGGGTTCCAGGATGAGATCTTCTACCTGGCCGAGAGTGACGATTTCCTCTCCCGGTCTCAACAGTAACAGTTCAGTATCTCCCGATTTGAACGGGAAAGAGAAGCGGTATTCAGCGGGTTGGTTCCAGATGGAGATGTTGAGTCGTGCCGGGGATGGGTGTCGACCACGAGTTGCATTCAGAGTGGTTTTTAGTGAGATGTCTCGGACCGGACTGACTCGCCTGTTCGAATTCATGGCGTTGTAGTTGTAGCGATTGTCGATGTCTCGAGTGTATCGAAGTTCACCTTCATCTTGGATCTGGTTAAATCCCCAACCGCCATCCTTCGGCTCCCAGCCAGCCGATGTGGTCCATGGGGGATCGATCAGTCCTTGTTCCTCGACGCTACTGTCGTGGATCAGCGTCCAGAAGTGGCGCTGGGTCTCATTGGGCTTGGATGAAAGTACTCCATCGATCCACACATCTCCGTCGATAATCCGGATCGTCTCGCCCGGCAAGCCGGCCAACCTCTTGATGTAATTGCGCTCACGGTTGAACTTGAAGACCACCACATCCCAGCGCTTGGGCTCCTGCCAATCATAGGCGAATTTGTCGACCAAGATCTTGTTGCCACCCAGGATGTCGGAATATTCGACGACTACCGGAAAGATGTAGGTGCACTCGCGACACCAGGTTTGTATTGAGGTAGCGCTCGCCCTTCGCAGGGACTCTGCCGCTGGATGAGTCTGCTTGCACGCAGGACATGTGATGTTGGCCTTTCCTGCGGTGGCCACCTTGATGGGGATCCCTTTCTCAGGGCAGAGGCCATCATATATTTCCAGGTAACTTCTCAGTTGAATCTTGTTGGTGAGACTGTCGCTACTGATACCCACATGGTTTTTGGTACCACAGTTGGGGCATTCGGGCGATACATGAAGACCGTTGAGGCCAGGGGCCATCGAGCCGGTTGGAATTTCGTAGGACTCGACGAAGAAGTGGCGGATCACCAGTGCCAGTAGTATGGCCACGGTCAGTGCTTCTATATTTTCTCGCAGTGCGCGCCATTTCACTTTTTCTTGTCCTCCTCATCGAGCCGCAGGATCGCCATGAATGCATCTTGAGGGATGGCAACGCTTCCCACCTGCTTCATGCGCTTCTTCCCTTCCTTCTGCTTCTCAAGCAGTTTTCTTTTCCTCGAGATGTCGCCGCCGTAGCACTTCGCCGTAACATTTTTCATCAATGCGCGAATTGTTTCACGGGCGATGATCTTCCCTCCGATGGAAGCCTGGAGAGCGACCTGGAACATGTGTCGAGGGATCACATTTTTCAGTTTCTTGAGTAACAGCCGCCCTTTTCTCTCGGCGATATCCTTATGGATGATGACGCTGAGAGCATCTACAGATTCTCCGTTGACCAGGATGTTGAGCCTCACGAGGCTATCCTTGCGATAACGATTGAAGGTGTAGTCGAGAGTCCCGTATCCGCGGGTCGATGATTTCAATTTGTCGTAGAAGTCAGAGATGATTTCTGCGAGCGGCGCTTCGTAGCTCATCTGGACCCTGGTAGGGGACAGGTAATCGGTTTTCTTCCACTCGCCGCGTTTTTCGTCCATCAGTTTCATCACTGCTCCGATGAACTCGGTGGGAACGATGATGTGAGCATCGACGATCGGTTCTCGGATTTCTTCGACGAGCATCACGTCGGGTAACTGGCTGGGACTGTCGATGAGAAGGGTCTTCTGATCTTTCTGGAGGATCTCGTAGGTGACGGTGGGGGCGGTCTGGACCACCGAGATGCCAGATTCTCGCTCGAGGCGCTCTTGTACAATTTCCATGTGAAGCAAACCGAGGAATCCGCAGCGGAATCCGAACCCCAGGGCATCGGATGATTCGGGTAAGAAGGTGAAGGAGGGGTCATTGAGCCACAATTTGTCGAGAGCGGTGCGGAGATCTTCGTAGTCTCCACTCTCAGCGGGGTACGTGCCGCAATAAACCATCGGATTGGGATTCTTGAAACCTGCCAGGCTCTCGGTGGCCCCATTGAGTCTGGTGGTCACCGTGTCACCGATCCTGACATCGTGGATCGTCTTGATGCTGGCAAAGAAGTAGCCCACCTCACCAGCCTCGAGGATTCCTGTAGGGGTCATTCCAGGGGTGAAGACTCCCACATCGTCGACCAGGTACTTGCGCCCCGAGGACATCAGGATGACGTCTTCTCCTTTTCGCAGAACTCCCTGCTTGACGCATACATAGATGATCACTCCCCGATATTCGTCGTAGTGGGAGTCGAAGATGAGCGCCTGGAGAGGGGCCGCTCTCTCGCCTTTCGGATGAGGTACAAAAGTGGTGATCGCCTCCAGTAACTCATCGATTCCGACACCCGATTTCGCCGAGCAGCGGATCGACTCTCCCTTTTTGAATCCAAAGGTCTGTGTCATTTCTTCATCGATTTCATCGGGTCGTGCAGTGTTGAGGTCGATCTTGTTCATCACAGGGATGATTTCCAGGTTTCCTTCGATGGCCAGGAATGCATTGGCGACCGTTTGAGCCTCCACTCCCTGCGCCGCATCGACGACCAGTAGCGCCCCCTCACAAGCAGCCAGGCTGCGAGAGACCTCGTATCCGAAATCGACATGCCCGGGGGTGTCGATCAGGTTTAACTGGTAGGTGAGACCATCGTCGGCGGTGTATTCCATCCTGACACTCTTTGCCTTGATGGTGATCCCTCGTTCTTTTTCCAGATCCATGTCATCGAGTAACTGGTTCTTGAAATCTCGTTCGTTGATGGTCTCTGTTTTTAACAGCAGTCGATCCGCCAGTGTCGATTTGCCATGGTCGATGTGAGCCACGATGGAAAAATTGCGGATTCGCTCGATGGGGAAGCTCATCAGGAGCCGCCCGTCAGATCGAATTGCTGGTACAACTCGCTGAATCGGCGCAAGGCGCGTCCTCGGTGGCTGATGGCGTCCTTCTCGGCGGCCTCGAGCTGGGCAAAGGTCCGCGTTTCACCTTCGGGAACGAAGATCGGGTCATAGCCAAAGCCAGCACTTCCCTCGACCTTCTGGGTGATCGATCCGGGGCAGCCTTCTTCGACCGTCAAGAGGACCTGATCGCCGTCGCAGAGAGCGATGACACACCTGAATTGAGCACTTCTCTGCGCTGTGGGAACTCCACTCAGTTGATCGAGCACCTTGGTCATATTCTCCTCGAAGGTGGCGTTCTCTCCGGCCCAGCGAGCGGTATGAACACCCGGTGCTCCGTCGAGAGCCGTGACCATCAATCCCGTATCATCCGCCATCGCGGGCAGGCCACTCCAGATGGAAAAAGCCTGTGCCTTGATGATGGCGTTTTCCAGCAGCGTTTCTCCATCCTCGACGGGATCGGGAGCCGCGGATCCGACGGTGGCTTCCAGCTGAGAAGGGACCATCAGATGGGCAAATCCTTCGGGTAGTGCACGACGAATTTCGTCGTGCTTATGGAGATTACCCGATGCGATGAGCAGAGATCGTGGTGGTGGAGGGGTCAAGCGGTCTCCGGATTTTGATGCGGGGAGGGTCCCCTGAGGGTATGGGCTCGACGCCGATGCTACGGAAGGGAGCAGCAATCCGCAAGGAGACTCGAGATGCCTCCTGGAACTGATTTGAGGCCTGGAAATGGCGCAGATGGTCGATCCTCAGGGCAATCGTGGCAGCGGAGGATCCGCTACGGGCGAATCGGTGCAATCCGATCGGAGAGTTGTTTGCCGACCTGGGCGATTCCGCCTCGTGCCGCTTCGATCACCTCCTGCAGCACTTCCATGGCAACCGGGCCATTCTCACAACCGCCGACCACCTCCACCACTTCGCCAGTGGCAGTGCCAATCAGGTTCAGATCCAGCGAGGCACCACTGTCCTCCTGGTAGTCGAGATCGACTCTCAGCGAGTTCTGATAGACGCCGGCACTCATCGCCAGGATCAGCGCCCGACGCGGGTCGGTGGCGAAGATGCCGCTCGCTAGGTGCTGCTCGACCAGCAAGCCCAGCGCCACCGTGGTGGCATTGATGGAGGCGGTGCGAGTGCCTCCATCCGCATGAAGCACGTCGCAGTCGACCCGGATGGTGTAGCCGGGCATCAGGGAGAGGTCGAGCCCGGCTCGCAGCGCGCGACCGACCAGCCGACGAATTTCAATCGCTCGCCCATCGGGGGTGCTTTTGTTGACTCGTTCGAGCCTCGGCGTGACGGAATAGGGCATCATCTGATAGTCCGCAGTGGCCCACCCTTGTCCTGGAGTCATCCACTTGGGTGTACCTTCCTCGAGAGTGGCGATGCACAGAATCGTGGTGCCTCCACAACGATATTGAACACTCGACTGGATCTCGGGAATCACAGCGGTAGACACTTCAATCGGGCGGGGGGCATCATTGCTTCGGTTTTCGCGTGCCATTCAGGATGATCCTCTCGGTTTCAGATTCAGCAATCGTAACTCAAGATCGGTCGGTTGGGGCGATTTCTCCCCGGAAACGGAGTAGAATCCGTCTGTTGTGACGGTGTAGCAAGACTTGCACTCCAGCAGGTAGAGAACAGCGAAAGAGAGCCGCAACATGCGAATTCTGGTGGTGGGTGGAGCGGGTTATATCGGTAGCCATTGCGTCCTGGAATGCCTTCGAGAGGGCCATGAGGTGGTGGTCCTGGATGACCTCCGTGCCGGCCACCGTGAGGCGATTCAGGATGTGGAACTGATTGAAGGAAGTACCCACAATCCGAGCACCCTTCGCTCTGCTTTCGAGGCGCATCGATTCGATGCTGTGTTCAACCTCGCGGCATCGTGTAGCGTCCCAGAATCGGTGCAGATTCCTGCTGCTTATTATCACAACAATCTTGCAGGCACTCTAAATCTGGTCGAAGCGATGCTCCAGGCCGAGGTTTCGGTGCTGATCCATTCATCGACTGCGGCGGTGTATGGAGATCCTGAAGTGACCCCGATCCCTGAATCGCATCGACGCCATCCGGTCAATCCATATGGAGATTCGAAACGGATCGTCGAGGAATCGTTGACCGCCATCGCTCAACGACATCCGCTTCAGCATGTCTGCCTGAGGTATTTCAATGCAGCAGGCGCAGATGCCTCGGGTTTGATTGGCGAGGATCACGCAGATGAGAGTCATCTGATTCCGTTGCTCCTGCAATGTGCTCTTGGGATTCGCGATCAGTTCATCATCTTTGGCACTGATTGGGACACTCCGGATGGCACCTGCGTGAGGGATTTTGTCCATGTCACGGATATCGCAAGAGCTCACCTGAAGGCACTGGGTCGCATCGACCGGGTTGCCGGTGAGTCGATCAATCTCGGTTCTGCAGCGGGGGCTTCGGTTCGAGAGGTGGTGGAAGCAGCAAAGTCCGTCACCGAAATCGATTTCAAGGTGGTCGAGGAGGGACGCCGAGATGGTGATCCAGCAACCTTGCTCGCTTCCAATCTGAAGGCGAAGGAACTACTGGGATGGACTCCTGACCACAGCGAAATGTCCCTGATCATGGAAACTGCGTGGCGCTGGCACCGAATGCATCCGACCGGATACAGCAGTACTCGTCAGCCTCTGGGCGATGGCAGCACTCGCTTTGGAGATCTTGCCGTTCGACTCGGGTTCGTCACTCGGGAGGATGTCGATCGAGTTGTGGTGGAACAACAGCGACTGGAAAACAGTGGTCGTGGACGCAAGATGATGGGGTTGTGCATGGTCGAGATGGGCCTTCTCTCGACCACCCAGTTGGTTGAAGTTCTGCGCCATTACGAGAAGGGGGACATCCGATGAATCGTCGATTCCTGATATGGGTGCTGGGAGTCTCGGTGCTGGTGAGTGGCTGTTCCCTGGCAACTTCGGATGGCGTGCGGGAGTCATACCCGGTTTCGATCGAGTCATCGGCTGGGGGGGCCGGGGATGCTGCAACGTCGCACGAGGGTGCGCGGATCCTGGCTCGGGTCGGACGAGATATCATCACGGATGAGAAACTCAAAGCACGAATTCTCGAGCGCTACTACGGGCCAAGGGCCCTCAATGGGCTGGTCAGGGAATCGCTCTTCAGTGCTGAAGCGGAGCATCTGGGAATCCGTATCGATGCGAAGCAGATCGCCGAGCGAGTGGAGCAGGAGTTGACCGTAATTCTCGGAGAGAGTTTTGTCGCGCGCCGCAGGGCGTTGGCTCAACTGGAAGCGCAGGGCCTGGTCGAGAGTGACTTGCGTCGGGAAATTGCACTGGAAGTGGGCCCCGCACTGTTGATCCAGTCGGTGGTGTCTCATCACATCCAGATCGAGGAGGAGGAAATCCTCGATCTCTGGAGAGTCACCTGGAAAGAACCACGGCGCAGAGTCGATCACATGGCATTCCCCATCGATGCTGCGGATACTGATCTTCGCGAACGGATTCAGCGCTGGGCAGTGATCACTGCAGATGAGTTGCGTGCCGGAACTCCGCTGGAGTCTGCCGTGGAACTTCCAGTCGGAATCCAGCAGAAGTTTGCCCCGAGGATCGGTAGTGGCTGGATCCGTGAATCGGAGCTGGCCGGGAATGCGGCCTTTTTCGAGGTGTTTCAGGTCGCAGAGGGTGAGGTCCTGGGACCGATCGAAGAGGTCGATTTTGGTTGGCATCTGTTCCGGGTGGTGGAGACGCTGCCGTTGAAACGATTTTCGGAAGTGCGGGAGGAACTGCTCCAGCAACTTCGGGATGAACCTGTGTCGGATGAAGACGTGCTGGCCGTCGAGGCGATGATCAGAAAAAGGATCCCGGTTCGAATCGAGTCGACTTCGGTCTTTACCGCAGTTTCTGCCGGCGCGAACCGTTCAAAAGGAGATTGATGATTTCTCGAGATACTCAAGGTCAAGAAGTGAAAGTCACCAACGGCGACCGGAACTCGCTTGCGCAAGACGCTGTCGAGGAAGTTGCAGAGGTCGTTCTCGAAGGGGAGGCGTTGCAGTCGACCATCGAAGCGATCCTGTTCGCCTCGGCCGAGCCGGTCAGCCGACGCCGCTTGAATGCGATGTTAAAGGAAGCTCCCAAAGGGGCGGTCAAGGAAGCGCTGCTGGCCCTCGAGGCCCAGTTGATCACGACTTCCCGGGGTTACCTGCTACACGAAGATGGAACTGGTTTACGACTCCTGACCAAGCCGGAATACGCACCGTATGTCGCACGATTACGCGGAGAACGGCGGCGGATTCGCCTCAGTTCAGCAGCGTTCGAGACCTTGGCGGTGATCGCTTATCGACAACCGGTGCGGCGCTCCGATCTGGAAGCGGTTCGCGGGGTTCAGTGCGGACCCATCCTCAAGAATCTGATGGAGTGGGGACTGGTCCGGGTGGTGGGGCAGGACGATTCGATCGGACGACCGTTGCTGTATGGCACGACCTCGGAATTTCTCGAATTACTGGGACTTTCTGGCCTCGATGCCCTTCCCGAGCCGGAGCGGCTACGCGAGCAGGGCTCGGACCGTGGATTGGAGATCCTCGATGGATTACTCGAGGGGGAGGCCCCCCAGGGTGTCGATTCTGAGGAGGATCCACCCCCTTCAAGTTCCGGGAAGAAGGAGGACTCCATCGCAGATGTAGGGGCCCCTGAGAAGGAGGTGCCCACTCCAGAGGAAGAAGATCTCGACGACTGGGTCCCCGATGGGTGGGTAGAGGAATAGCCATTCTTCGGTCGGCTTGACACCCCGAGGGGGCTGGCTAACATTGGCCCTTCTGCGCGCCGGTAGCTCAACTGGATAGAGCACCTGACTACGGATCAGGAGGTTGGGGGTTCGAATCCTCCCCGGCGTGCTTGTTTGTTTCCTGTGCAGCAGGAAAGGACCTCGGTGGGCGTCTCCTGGCTGGATCAAGATCCCGATCGTATCCACATGCAGTGGGCTCTTGAGGAAGCTCGAGCTGCCGAAGAGGATGGGGAAGTCCCGGTCGGGGCGGTGATCGTTCACCCTCAGCTGGGGGTGATCGGCCGGGCGCGTAACTCCAAGGAATCCCTGCGCGATCCTACCGCTCACGCCGAGATCCTGGCCATCGGACAGGCTGCTTCGGCGGTCGAAGGATGGCGGTTGGAGGGAACCACCCTCTACTGCACCCTGGAGCCGTGCCCGATGTGTGCTGGAGCGATTCTTCAGGCGCGGATCGAGCGGGTGGTGTTCGGAGCGTCCGATTCGCGCTGGGGAGCGGTGGAAACAAAATTAAAGATTTTCGAACCGGGTCTTTTCAACCATGATGTGACCTGGACTGCCGGAGTGTTCGGCGAAGAATCGGGTGAAATGCTACGATCCTTCTTCAAGGATCGTCGGAACCCCCCGAACGAGAAGTAGTGTTCGATAGTGAGCGCGGAGAGGTGCCAGAGTGGTCGATCGGGCCGGTTTCGAAAACCGGTGTGCCTTTGCGGGTACCGTGGGTTCGAATCCCACCCTCTCCGCCAGATCGATCCGGATGACGAACTCGATTCGATAGCGGATCGGGGAGTACTGGAATTGCTGCGGATTCCGGTGAAAATGACCGCGCAGAACAAGGATGCATCGGGAGAGGTGTCCGAGTGGCTTAAGGAGCACGCTTGGAAAGCGTGTGTGCGTTAATCCGTACCGTGGGTTCGAATCCCACCCTCTCCGCCAACCTTGTTCTTTGACTATACATTGAGTTCTTTGACGAGACATGGAATGGAAGGACGCCCTCCAGTGGGTGTTCTTGCCGTTGGATGCAACAGGGTTGGTCTCCACCGCTGCAGTCGAGGTATTCCTGCGGTGGAGCTGGCTCGATGAAGTGATGAATGAATTCCGGGGTCCGGGCGACTGGCGGCCCGTGACCTGGTCAGGCCTTGACGGGAGCAGCCAACTCGGCCCCCGTTGGTGTGCTTCGGGCTCCGGTCTTTTTCTTCAGGACTGTCCTCATCTTTTTGACCAGAAACACCCCTAGGCTGTGGAATCATCTGATTCCAGTTTGGATCAGAGGCTTGCAGAAGCCCCTGACCACTGTTCAGATGTCACCATGGAAAGCCACTCTTCTTCCTCTGAATCTGAGTCTGCGAACGGCGCTGGCGATCACTACCAGGTGATTGCCCGTCGCTATCGTCCTCGACGATTCGAAGAGGTGGTGGGACAGGAGTCAGTGGCGGAGGTCTTGCGTCAGGCGATCCTGCAGAAGCGCCTCGCTCATGCCTACCTCTTCTGTGGGCCAAGAGGGGTCGGCAAGACCTCGATGGCGCGAATCTTTGCGAGAACGTTGCAGTGCCCGAAGAGCAAAGATGCAGTGCCCTGCGACCAGTGTGCCACCTGCCAGCAGATCTTCAGAGGCGAGGATTCAGATGTCACCGAGATGGACGGTGCATCGCACCGTGGAATCGATGATATCCGCAGCCTGATCGAGCATGTTCAGTACGCTCCCACCCAGGGACCCTATCGCATCTTCATCATCGATGAGGTGCACATGCTGACCAGGGAAGCATTCAACTCGCTGCTCAAGACGCTGGAAGAACCACCGTCTCATGTGAAGTTCATCTTCGCCACGACCGAACCGGAGCGGATCATCCCGACGGTGCTCTCACGTTGCCAGCGCTGTGATTTCTCGTCGATTTCACGCGACGATATCGTCCACAGACTCGAACAGATCTGCCAGCAGGAAGGGGCCGAGCCGAGGGACGGATTGCTCGCCAGCATCGCATCTCTGGCCGCCGGTGGGATGCGAGATGCACAGTCGTTGCTCGACCAGGTGCTGGCCTTTGCCGGTGATCAGCCTGGCCCGGAGGATCTCGATCGAATCACCGGTAGAGTTTCAAGTGAGCAACTGTCGCAACTGCTGGCGGCGATCGATGGCGGAGATCTGGCTCTGGTGGTCGAACGACTGACTCCGATCTTCGAGGGAGGTACCGAGGCTTCGGTATTGACCGAGCAACTTGCAGAAGAACTCCGATCGCGACTACACCGTGGCGTCTCCGACGGTTGGCAGGAGAGCGACGTGGAGGCCAATCTTCTGGGGCAGGAAATTCTCCAGGAGACGCGGCAGAAACTACGCCGTCAGGATCGCGGAGACCTGCTCCTCGAGATCGCTCTGATGAGGATGAGCACCCTGCGGTCATTGGTCCCCATCACTGAATTGACCCGACGAGATTCATCGGTCACAGCAGTGCCCCGGATCGCAGCAGTGCCACAGGTCGCAGCAGCTGCTGTACCGCCCCCAGCATCCGCTTCACAACAGTCGTCGGAAATGGCCGTGGATTCGAAGAAATCCGAGTCCGCCAGCGGTGGCGCCAAGGCGGCCAGGGAAGCGCTTCGTAAACCTGCTTCCAGAAGCGAAGGAACCCCTCCAGTGGTGGAATCTACCGGGGCGGCGCCGAGTCCTGCTTCCGCTGCATCGGCAGAGGAGCAACTGCTGGAGTGCCTCAAGCAAGTCGATCGAATGTTACCGAGAAAGTTGAAAATCGATGGGAAACTGGTCCACGTCGATGACCAGTGGCAACTTCGAGCCGCTTCTCACCTGGGAGAGATCCTCGAATCTGCGGAGATCCAGCAAGCGATCCGTGAGTGGGAAAAGAGCCACGGTTCCCTGCAGATCCAGATCGATGAAGAGATTCAGGGTAAGTCCCAATCCAGTGGCGGATCTACCGAAGATTCGCAGAGGCCAGAAATCATCAGCCAAGCAGAAGAGATTTTTTCGAGCGAAGCCCGAAATCGAGGTCCTGTTCACGATGAAGATCGGATCCAGGGCTGAAGAATTGAAGGAGACTGAGGATGTCGACCGGTGATCTTGGAGGCTTGTTTCAACAGGCGCAAAAGATGCAAAAAGAGTTGAAGGCCGTTCAGGAAGATCTCAAGCAGCGCACCGTGCTGGGTGAATCAGGGAGTGGGCTGGTCAAGGTCTACGCCAACGGCCAGCAAGAGGTACTGAAGGTCGAAATCGACCCGAAGGTGGTCGATCCTGAAGATATCGAGATGCTCGAGGATCTGCTGCTGGTTGCGGTCGGTCAAGCTCTGGAGAAAGCCAAGGAACTGTCGGATCAAGAGACCTCCCGTGTCACCGGGGGAATGTCCTTTCCAGGAATGACATAGGAGGACTATTGGCGGGAGAAGGCCTCCTTGGCGAGTTGATTGAAGCATTTTCGAGTCTTCCAGGAATCGGACAAAAGAGCGCTGAACGACTCGCCTATCATGTATTGAAAATACCCAGAACTGAAGCGATGCGTATCTCCGATGCCATTCGAAGAGTCAAAGATGACCTTCGACGATGCGACGAGTGTCAGGATATCTGTGAAGAAGAAATCTGCTCCATCTGCTCTGATGATTCAAGGGACCAGAGTTCCATCTGTGTGGTAGAGCAGCCCAAGGATTTGCGTGCACTTGAAGAGAGTGGCTCTTACCTGGGACTCTACCACGTGCTCGGGGCATCATTTTCTCCGCTAGAAGAGCGTGGCCCGGAACAGATCGCTCTGAAAAAGTTGATCGAACGAAGCGAAGTCGATGAAGTGACGGAAGTGATTCTCGCCACCAATCCTGATTTTGAGGGGGATGGGACCGCACTTCTGGTCACCGAAGCACTATCGAATGCGGGAGTCACCATCACTCGTCTGGCACGTGGCTTACCCGCGGGAGGTCAAATCGAATACATGAATCGAAGTATTCTGCGGGATGCTGTTCAGGGTAGGAGTGCCTTCGAGAATGTGACTGGGGGAGAGTGATGAAACAGTACCAGGCGGTTTTCTCCTGCTGTGCAGTGATGTTCAGTTCGCTTCTGGTCGGCGGAACTGCGCATGGACAAGGTATCGAATCCAAGGACTCGCAGATCCAATTTGAACACCTCGAATCCTCGGGTGGTCTTCCCCACAGTGTTAATCAATTTTCTTCTGACTGGGAGCCTTTTTTGATCAAGGTGACCAACAAATCCATGACTGAAGATGCGGTCTATAAAATCGACTGCAATCGCCAAGTTTACCGATCAAAGGGTGTCCCACTCAACTTTTCGGTGCTCCTGGAAGTGCCGGCAAACTCCACAAGGTCAACGCTGGTCGGAATTCCGAACGGATATGAAGGCAATCAGTACAATATCGGATACTTGAGTTGCAGTGTGAGTCGCAATGGTGTGCCAGTGCCTTTCAACTCGAGCCAACCGGGGCAGTCATCGAACCAGTACTCCATTTCCATCAACGCTTCGAGGGCCACAAACGGCGCCTTTCGTTTCCTCGAGGTCAATGACCAATCTCAAGCTCAGTTCAACTGGAAATTCCTGGCCCATGCGAAGCAGACGGTCAACCGAGCTTGGCTCCCCCCGGACCAGTTACCACAGGCGAGGGAAGCGCTGATCGGGCTCGACGCTGTACTGCTCTCCGGTGTGGACCCGGAAGATGTCTCCGCCGGACAACGAAGCGCCATCCGAGCCGCCGTCCGATCGGGGCTCACGGTGGTCTTGAAGCCCGATGACAAGGGCCGTGGCCTGCGTTGGATCTCGGGCCTGAAGGTCGAGCCGCAATTGATCTCCGATGCCGCTTCGGGCGCGGAGAGGATCGAATTTCCGGTGGAGGGGATCGGACAACGAATCGGTACTCATTGTGTTCAGGTAGATGACGGAATGGGGCGTTGGATCGCCCTCGAGCGGCCCACCGATTGGTACGACGGTGAGAAACTCACTGTTTCGGGGTCTCCCCTGCATTTGAGGACAGCTCTTGATTTGCTGAAGTTCTCTCCATTTCGGTCGTTGTTGAGGCAGATCGATGCGAGTCAGCATCCTCCTCATCCGATGAAGTTGATGTTGATACTTGGATTCTTCTACGTGGGAGTGCTGTGGCCCTTGATCGGCATGTATTTGAAGAAGCGCAACAAGTTACCTCACATGCTCTGGCTTCAACCGATGGTCGTAACCTCTTGCATCTTACTTCTCTTCGTGGTGTCGATCTGGAGGCTCGGGATCATGCCCCGTCACCTCGATCATGTGCTGATCATCCGATCTCCCGATGGTTCTCATGCGATGGCTGCCGTGTTCGAAACAGACTATACGCCGACCGGAGGAATCTCGGTGGAGGAATCGGTCAAGACCTTGGCTCCCCAACCCATCTCCTTCGGCTCCGATTTGTCTCCCTGTCACTATCAGCAGCAACTGGATGGGAGCATTACTACCACCTTTGGCCGTCGTGTCCGGTCGACCAGTCACATGGTTCGATGGGAGACGATTCCGGTGAATCCGCTGCCTCTGACGATTCCTGCCTACGACAGGGAAAATCTCGATCCAGAGAAGATCCGTTACTCATGGCAGGTCCTGTGGAATCAACTCAAAGAGACGGAATCCCAGGGGAAATGGGTCTCGAAGGATGATCTGACTAATGTCCTGAAGAACCATGTGCACCACGTTGACCGCTCCACGAACTGGGGTGTGTACACAGAGAGTGTGATGTGCACAACGGCATCTGCACATCTCGAGGAGAAGACTCGAGAACAGCTCGGGATCGGCCCAGAAGCTCGTGTCATCGTGTGGAATGGTACCATCACGGATCAATCCAATGGGCCAGGTAAGCAGCGATGAGCGATTCCCGTAAATCTATCATCGAAGTCCGAGATCTCAAGATGACTTACGGTCGTAAAGAAGCCGTCGCGGGCATCAGTTTCGATGTCGATCGCGGTGTGATCCATGGATTCATCGGTCCCAACGGGGCCGGAAAAACAACCACCATACGAATACTGGCGACCTTGCAGGTCCCCTCCGCCGGGGGAGCATGGATTGATGGCGTCAATGTCGTGACCGAACCGAAAGAAGTCCGGCGGCGACTGGGATACATGCCGGATTACTTCGGAGTGTATGAAGGTCTTTCGGTGACTGAGTACCTCGAGTTCTTCGCACAAGCACACCGCTTGGCTCCTGCACGGAGGAGATCAGCGATCTCGGATGTGGTGGAGTTGACTGACCTGGGATCACTTCTCGAGGTCGAAGTGCACACCCTTTCCAAGGGAATGAGACAACGTCTTTGCCTGGCACAAACGCTCTTGCACGAGCCGGATCTGTTGATTCTGGACGAGCCAGCCAACGGGTTGGACCCTCGAGCCAGGATTGAGTTCAGGGGACTCTTGACCGAACTCCGAAGACTGGGAAAGACCATCTTCCTCTCCAGCCATATCCTCTCGGAACTCTCACCCATCTGTGATTCAGTCAGCATCATCGAGATGGGCGCCTTGGTCGCACACGGGCCGCTGGAACAGATACAACAACGGATTCGCGGATCCGATGTGACCTTCGAGATCCGGTTGGTCGAAGAGAGTGATGTCGTGGAGGCGGTACTTTCCCAACTTCCTGGAGTTTCAAGGATCCATCAGGAAGGACGTAGTGTCCGTTTTGATTGGGAGGGCGAAGACTCCGAGATTCATCAGGTCTGGGGAGCATTGTCGGCCAAGAAAATTGCATTCACCTCGGTCAAAAGGCATGAGGACGATCTGGAGAAGTTGTTCATGGACCTCACGACCGGGGAGGTCCAATGATTCTATCGATGCTCGAAAGACTTCCCAGTTATGCCATCATCCAGAAGGAATTGATCCTGCGGATCCGTCGAGTGCGTTCACTCCTCATTCAGTTGGCCTTCGCAGGCATCGTCGGTGCTTCGATGTGGATCTCAGTGGTTTTGGGATCTCAAGAGAATTCACCTGAGGATCACGCATTGCTACTGGTCACGATCTATTTCACCGTTCAGGTCGTCGTCCTCGGTTTGATCGTGCCCACGCTGGGTGCCGTCAGTATCACCAGTGAGAAGCAGGAAAAGACCTGGGAGTCCCTGGTTACTACCGACTTGACTCCTGGTCAGGTGGTGTCGGGAAAGATGATCGGGATCGTCGGAGTACTGTTTTATCTGCTCCTGTTGCCGGCCCCAATTCTCTCGATGACGATGCTATTCGGAGGAGTCTCCCTGGGATCGATTGCATTCGAGTACCTGATTCATTTCCTCGGATCGATCCTCATCGTTAGCCTTGGAATTTTATC
>DUAN01000004.1 GCA_012960845.1 Planctomycetota bacterium
CACGATGGCATCTGGTACTACGGGAGTCATCCGGAGGGCCCCGGCGGACTCGGCCCCCTCGTGGGCTTCAGGATCTCTCGCGATCACGGCAAGACATGGACGGACGGGCCCAACGATCCGACGGCACCGCTCTTTTCGGCTCCGTCACTCGATGGAGAGGGGAAGCCGACCGGCATACCTGTTCAGATCGGCGAGCCGTTCTTCGTCGACTTCGGCAGAAACATGGAGCACTCACCCGATGGAAAGGCCTATCTCGTAGCGCATGGAGCAACTGCGCCCACTGGAACATGGGTGACGAGGCCTATCTTCTGCGTGTCACACCGAGCCCGGAGACCATCAACGACGCGAGCCAGTACGAGTTCTTTGCCGGACATGACGAGAACGGCCAACCGACCTGGACTCGCGAGCGTGCGCAGATGAAACCGCTCATCGAGTGGAGGGGCCGAGTCGGTCCGACCTCGATCACCTACAACCCGGTCTTGCAGCGGTATCTGTTCTGCGTCACCGACGGGAGGGCGAATCACGGCGCATACGACACTTATATCCTCGAGTCACCGACCATCACCGGGCCGTGGAAACTGGTGGTATTCATGGAGCACTTCGGCGAAGAGGGCTACTTCGTCAACATCCCATCGAAGTTCATCGGCAACGACGGTCGAACCGCCTGGCTCTGCTACGCCGCTAACTTCAGTGTCGGGATGCCGGACCCGCCAGCGCTCGAATCCAGCCCGCCAGGCAGTCGCTATGGAATGAACCTGCAGCAGATACGACTGAAGGTGAAGAACTAGACGATCCAGTGGCCCCGGAGTTATACGCGCTCGTACTCCATCAGATAGCCCTGGAAGAGGCGCAGGTGTTCCTCTTCATCCGCCAGCAATCTCACGCACAGATCTTCCGTGACCGGATCATCGTCACACATATGGATGATCTTCTTGTACTGGGCAACTGCGGTCTCCTCGGTTTCGATGACTCCGCGGATCACACTGAGTACATCGGTCGGGTCATCACTGGGTTGAAGTGATTTCTGTCCCGGTCTGAATTGCATGCTGCCAGGAATGGTGCCGCCGATGATATGAATGCGTCGAGCCAAATCCTGGGCGTGTTGGGTCTCTTCGACCACATCTGCAGCGAGCGATTGCTTGATCGGCTCCGCCCGTGCGCCGACAAGATTGGTCGAGGCGCAGATGAAGTTGATCACCGCTTCCAGTTCCATCCAGTAGGCGCGGGTCAACTCTGCGATCAATTCCTTGTTCATCTAGTTCCCCTCATCGATGTGGGATCAGTGACTGATCTCCGTTGTTCGATAGAAAATCAACCGGAGCGCCTTTGACGCACTCCGGTCGTTCCTGAAGACCCGATCCGAAGATCGATTTCCATCGGTTTCAGTGACGCGTCTTGAATTCAATCGCCGGAACGCTGCAATTTAATCGCTGCAGTTCAAACTCAGCGAACCACCAGGTTCACCATCCGACCGGGTACCCACACGAACTTGACGATTTCCTTGCCTTCGGTGTACTCCTGCACACGGGAGTCAG
>DUAN01000005.1 GCA_012960845.1 Planctomycetota bacterium
CGACCTGACCACCGGACTCGGCGTAGAAGGGGCTTCGATCCAGCACCAGAAGCTGCTGATCATCGGAAGAGAAGAAGTGACTGACGGTCGCTTCCGCCTGCCCGGACTGATATCCGACAAAATCGGTAGCTCCTGCGCCGTCGATCCGCACGTCTCCCGAACTGGATCCAGAATTCATGGTGGTACCCTTGCTCCCCGCTCGACTTCGAGAACGCTGCTCCTCCATCAAGTGATCAAACCCCTGCCGGTCGACATCGAGTTTGACCTCCCTCGCCATCTGCTCCGTCAGATCGATGGGGAATCCACAGGAATCGTGCAGGAAAAATGCAGCGGTCGAGGGGAACTGCTGAAGGTCTCCCGTTGCGACTCTTGCGACCTCTTCATCGAACCGAGTCATGCCGGTCTTCAAGGTCCGAAGGAACTGCTCTTCTTCGGAATGGATCAGTTTCTCGATCAAAGTTTGACGCTCGATCAACTCCGGAAATGCTTCACCCATTTCTGACACGAGATGACCCACCAGTTGATGGATGAATGGACGCTCCATGCCGAGTTTGTATCCATAGCGGCTCGCCCTTCGCAAAATTCTTCGCAATACGTACCCACGCTCTTCATTGGAAGGGAATGCTCCATCGGCGATGGCGAAGGAGAGACTTCTGAGATGATCGGAGATGACCCGATGGGGTGTTCCTGCCGGACCACTGGAGGGGGCGACTCCGGTCAGTTCCCCGATCCTATCGATGATTCCCGCCAGAAGATCGGTTTCAAAAACCGTATCCTTCTCCTGCAGCACCATGGTGATTCGTTCCAGGCCCATCCCGGTATCGATGCTCGGTCGTGGAAGTGCGATCCTTCCACCCCCTGGCTGCTTTTCGAATTGCATGAAGACCAGGTTCCAGATCTCCATCCAGCGGTCGCAATCACAGACCCCGAGCGCACAGTTCGGCCCGCAGGAAGCCTGCTCTCCCCGGTCGACGTGCAATTCCGAGCAGGGCCCGCAAGGCCCCACATCTCCCATCGACCAGAAGTTGTCCTTTTCTCCAAGGCCCACGATCCGATCAGCAGACACCCCGACCCGGTCCGCCCAGATCGCTCTCGCATCATCGTCCTCTTGATAAACCGAGATCCACATCCGATCGGCATCGATACCATACTTTTCAGTGATCAGTTCCCACGCCCAGACGCACGCCTCCTCCTTGAAGTAATCACCGAAGGAGAAGTTGCCCAGCATCTCGAAAAATGTCAGGTGCCGTGCGGTGTACCCGACATTTTCCAGGTCGTTGTGCTTGCCGCCCGCTCGGATGCACTTCTGCGAAGAGCAGGCACGAATAACGTCGGTCGATTCCTCACCGGTGAATACTGACTTGAACTGGTTCATCCCTGCATTGGCAAAGAGCAGCGTCGGATCATCATGAGGAACCACCGGACTCGAGGGGACGACCTCGTGTCCCGCGGTGGCGAAGAACTCGAGAAACTGGCTTCGAATCTGTGCGACTCGCATGTTCCGACTCCACTCTCGACAAGAGATCTCAGAAGGTCATCTTCCAGAGTTTCAAACGCTCCGGTTCGAGACGCTCAACCACGCCCCTGAGGACATTCTGATGAGATCGAGCGGAGGCCGCAAGGGGACCCGAGAAGCGACCGCAGCCACGGCAGAGCACCGATCCACGGTGGCCACGAACAACCCGCCCGGCTGACCAGTCCCAGCGGCCACTGCAAGCCCCGCAACCTCCCCTGCGACCCACTCAGGGGCTCACAGGTGTGGAATTGAATCGATCTCCCCCGCCAACTCGCGCTCCGGATCGAACAGTAGCGGGTAATAGCGACCGGCGAGCGGCTGTCCTTCAGGAAGGATGGGGAATCGATCGCTGCCAGGTCCCTCGAGCGCCTCCGGATGAGACCAGACCCCATCCGCAGCAAAATTGACCACCGCACCACGCCGTGGCAATGGAGAGCGATTCTGATACGAACCATGCATCACCAGGGGATGATGAAACACCGCTTCTCCCGCTCGAAGGCTCACAGCAACCTGCCCATCCAATGCACTCCTCTGCTCGAGATCGAGGACCTGCTCCACGGCTTTCATGTCACCTGCGAGTCCCGTGACGGGAAGAAGGCCCCACCGATGAGACCCGGGGACATAGTGCAAGCAGCCATTATCGATGGTCGCATCATCGAGAGCGATCCAGCAGGTCAAGTGAGCCATCGGCTGGGTCCAGGTCCAGTACGAATAATCCTGGTGCCAAGACACCGCACCTCCATGCGCCGGAGGTTTGCAAAACAACTGGTCGTGAAAGAAACGAACCGCAGCACCGAGTAACTGGAAGGCGGTCATTCTCAAGGTCGGTGAGTAGAGAAGATCGTGGAATCCATCCTCGATGCGCCAGCCTCCCAATGCGTGAAACAAGACCGTCTCCGGGTCGTTCGATTCATTGGAGTGGAACTCGTAAAAAAGTGAGTGGCCCGGGTGGGATGGATTCATCAAGCGAGCCAACTGCTCTCGCAACAGTTCCACCTGCTGGCCATCGAGTACGGGGATACCAGAGACGAAACCATGCTCCTCGAAATGGCGGATCTGGTCGCTGCCGATGGCGTGCTCTGCCCACTCGGTCGGGCTGGAAGGTTGCGTAAACATGTCGGTCAAGGGGTGATGATGAAGAGCGAGATCATCACTCATCGCCAGCGACCTCCCTCTCGCGTCCAATTGTTCTCCCCGTCATCACCCGCCGACCCACGAGGGGACCGATCAGTTGCGCCCTAGAGGCTCTCATCCATCAGCCTATCCACCAGAAACTGCATCGGGTCATCCGATCCGATGTGAAGCATCTTGCAGTAGTGGTCAAATCTCTCCCTCAATGAAGACTGGTTTGCAGAGAGAATGCCTTCGACCCCGTATCCGCCACAACAGAAGGAAGCGGTGATCGTTCCCCAGGCCACGGCAACCTTGATGGCGTCGAGATCGGTCCTGCGCGATCGCTGCAGGCTGCCCAGCAATCCACCGGCGAAGGAATCGCCGGCTCCTGTGGGGTCGACCACATCTGCCAGAGGCAGTGCAGGGAGTGCCGTCTCACCTTCCTCGTGGAAGATGGTCGCTCCATGCTGCCCCTTCTTCGCGATGACGTATCTGGGTCCCAGCTTGCGAATCCAGCGACCCGCACGCACCAGGTTTTTCTCGCCACTGAGCAGATACGCTTCCTCGTCGTTGAGCACCAGCGCATCGACCTGGCTCAACAAGGCGATCAGTTCCGATCGGTCCTGATCGATCCAGAAATTCATCGTGTCCACCATGGTAAAGGGAGAAGCACTCATCTGGCTGAGCACGCTCGACTGGGTCACTGGAGCGCCGTTTCCCAGGAACAAGAAGTCGGTGTCTCGATACGCCGCAGGAACATTCGGTTTGAATTGTTCAAATACGTTGAGGTCGCAACTGAGCGTTTCTCGTTGATCCAGATCGTCGAAGTATTTGCCGGACCAGCGAAAAGTCTCGCCGCCGGGGATCACTTCGAGTCCCTCGGTACACACTCCCCGATCGCGCAGCAACTGATGCCACTCCTCGGGAAAGTCCTCTCCGATCACACCGACCAGTTGGACCTGCCCGAACAGAGCCGCCGCCAGAGAGAAATGTACCGCAGATCCTCCGAGGGCATCTTTGACGAAGCCATCGGGAGTCTCGATCGAATCGAAGGCGACGC
Source organism: Planctomycetota bacterium (assembly GCA_012960845.1). Lineage (GTDB taxonomy): Bacteria > Planctomycetota > UBA8108 > UBA1146 > UBA1146 > QNYK01. The sequence continues at coordinate 3,690 of DUAN01000005.1, forward strand.
TTCCTACCACCACAAGTGACATGCTTACCCTCCTCTATTCTTCTTCATCTGCGGAATCGTGCTCTTGCTCCACCGCCAGCCTTTGTGAAACCTCCTGAACACGGACCTCGGCCGCCTTCAGTTTCTCGCCACAGAGTTGCAATAACTCTGCAGCACGTTCCACATCGTCGGCCAGCGCATCGACATCGACTTCGGAGTTGTCATCGATCCGCTGCAAGATCTTGTCGATCTCGTCGGTCGCTTCCTTGTACCCCGGCAACTTCTTTGCGCTCATCGAGTCTTCTTCTTTCCTGGAATCGATCCCGAAAGGCCCAGTCTATCCATCAAATCATCGACTGGACAGACCCACGGAGGAGTCACTTCTGGAGGCTTCAATCCGGGCATCCACGACCCCGTCGACAAATCGGACTGATATTTCCTGATCGATGCAAACTCCCGCTTGAGATCCGATCGTACGACCAGATCGATCCCGAACCCAGGCAAACCCGCGCGCCAGTATCGTCTGCGGATCTGCTCCCCGGACTTGAACTTGTCGTACGGCCAGACGTTCTCGCTGCCGAAGCAGTTGCTGACATGCACTGGTCTGCAGCCGCTCTACTTGACCGACTCGTTGATCTGCAGCGACTCGAAGAGCCCTCGCAGTGGCGCTGGAAAGCCACTGGCGAGACGCCTTGAGCATTCCCCGCGCCTCTCCGAACTGGCCCGCCGCAGAAGACTCCAGGCCACTGGCCACCAGTTGAAGTCTGCGGCGTTGCTCGAGCATCGCCAGCGAGGCCCCTCGAGCGATCTGCGAGCGTGAACTGTTCAGACTCGACTGAGACCGATCGATGCGATGACGGGCCCCGATCATGATTCGCGACAGTTGGTCTCGAACCCGTTGCCAGAAACCGCTGACCTGCTGGACCAGCTGCTGCCCTGCGGCGGTGGGCGTTTTTTCCGAGTGGGCAATTTCATCCAGTACCGATCGATCTGCCTGGTGCCCGATGCCTACCATGATCTTGAGCGGGTGCTGGGCCACCGCCAGTGCCAGCGGCAAGGAGTCGAAGGCCATCAGATCCGCCCGTGATCCTCCTCCTCTGACCAGTAACAACCCATCAAAATCAGCGGCATGCTGCTCGAAGTACTCGAGTCCCTTCAGCACCTCGGCTTCAGTTCTTTCACCCTGGACATGGACCCCGTAGAGAGCGACATCGAAGGAGAAACCAGACCCTCGCAACTCGTCAATCAGATCCTTCCACGCATCGCTGCCGGGGCTGGTGAGGACACCAATCCTCAACGGGACCAACGGCCAGTGGCGCGACAGATTCTGCTGCTCAAGACCTCGATTTCGGAGCTCCGCCAGGATCCGCTCGCGACGCCGAGCGATCTCTCCCAGGGTGTAGGTCGGATCAATATCCTCGACCACCACCTGATAGGATCCGTTCAGAACATAGAGATCGACTCGCACCTGAATGCGCACCTGTAGCCCATCGGTCAGGTCAGTTTCTGTCTCTGCAAATCGCTTCAGTACTCGATCCTTGTTGCCCTGAAACAGCACGGCAGTGACCGAGGCTCGCGGACGGTCCTCCCCCTCCACCTTCTCGACAATCTTGAAAAAGATGTGATCTCGGTGGCTGTTCCGGTCGAACTCCAGCACCTCTCCCTGGAGCCAGATGGTCTCCGGCAGCGATCTCTGCAGTGCATCCCTGACCGTTTCATTGAGGCGCGTGACGCTCCAGCCTTCGCTCACCGGATCGGATGGGGCGGCTGTTTCTGCCACCTGCTCACCGATCCCTGCCAGCCCTTCCACTTCACCGTTGAGCAACCGCTCTACTTCTGCTGTCGGCTCAAATCCGAGCGGCATCAAGATGCGTGCCGCTTCCCCGGCGCTGCCGAGGGGAACACTCCACAATTTCTGATCCCGGTGCCATTGACGGCCGGGAATCATCTTTACCTCTGCAACCAGCAGTGGGTCATAGGAGAAGCGAATCACGATTCGCCCCAGATCCGCCTGCCACTCCAATCTCTTCACACGGCCCTCTCTCTCTTCACAACTTCCCCGCTCGCCTCGCTGGACCACTACAGGGAACCGGGCTAGGATCTAGCCATCAACCCCCGACTCCCGCGAAAGGGCGCCGAGGTTACCGAATTCAGGAGAATGAAGACCGATAGAGCCGCTCATTCTCTCGCCAATTCGAGTTTCTGCGATCCCAGGAAAGGCCCATCGCACATGTCAGACCTCTCCGGAACCACTCCAGCACCACGCAAGATTGAGCGCGCCCTGATCGCTGTCAGCGACAAACAAGGGGTGGTCGAGTTGTGCTCCACCCTTCAACAACTGGGAGTCGAGATCCTGTCCACAGGCGGTACTGCTGCAGTGCTCCAGGATGGGGGAATCACCGTGCGCCCGGTCGAGGAAGTGACCGGATTTCCCGAGATGATGGGTGGCCGGGTCAAGACACTGCACCCGAGGGTGCACGGCGGCTTGCTCGCACGCAGAGATGTCGAGGGAGATCTGGAGTCGTGTCATGAACATGGCATTCCTCCCATCGATCTACTGGTGGTGAACCTCTACCCCTTCGAACAGACGGTCGCCGCAGGAGCGTCCTTCGAAGATACCGTCGAGCAGATCGATATCGGCGGCCCCGCGATGGTTCGGGCAGCAGCAAAGAACCACCGCGACGTGGCGGTCGTGGTCGACCCTGAGAGATATCCGGCGATCATCGCTGAACTGAAGGAGCAGCAGTGCCAGCTGTCCCACTCGACCAGAATCGACCTGGCTCTCGAGGCGTTCCGTCGCACTGCCGCCTACGACGCCTCCATCTCCAACTGGCTCGGACAGCAGGTCGAAGGTGCGTTTCCAGAGAGTGTCACCGAGCAGTGGACCCGGGTCGGGTCGCTGCGTTACGGCGAAAATCCCCACCAGGAATCCGCCTGGTATCAGAGAAATGACGGAGACTCCTTCTCCATCGCCGATGCCACCTGTCACGGCGGGAAGGCTCTGTCCTACAACAACATCCTCGACGCTTCTGCAGCCATCGAGTGCTGCCGCGGTCTCGACGGCCCGGCAGCGGTGGTGGTCAAGCACTGCCTCCCCTGTGGAGCGGCCGAGAGGCAGAGCCTCGGCTCCGCCTTCGAGGCGGCACTGGCGGGAGATCCGGTCAGCGCATTCGGCGGGATCCTCGCCCTGTCCCAGCCGCTCGACGAGGAACTGGCGCGTCGAATCGCAACCACCGACCTGTTCTTTGAAGTGATCCACGCACCGAAGTTCTTGCCGGGTGCGTTGGAAGCGATTCGCGACGGGGTCAAGTGGGGTCGTTCCTGTCGAATGCTGGAGGGGGGCGAGACTGGTGATCAAGAGACACTGCCCATCGAGATCCGGTCGGTACCTGGAGCGATGTTGCTCCAGACCAAAGATCGAAGCCTCCGGCAGCGAGCAGACTTCACCGTAGCCAGCGATCGGGCACCCACCGACCAGGAGTGGCAAGACCTGCTGTTTGGCTGGCGAGTCCTGCCGCATGTTCGTTCCAATGCGATCCTGCTGGCCCACGATCGGGCCGTGGTCGGTGTCGGGGCCGGTCAACCCAGTCGAGTCGATGCGGTCGAGATCGCCTGTCGCAAGGCTGGGGATCGTTGCAAGAGTTCATCCCTGGCCTCCGATGCATTCTTCCCCTTCCCCGATGGGGTCGAGGCCGCCATCGCTTCCGGAGTCACGGCAGTGATCCAACCGGGAGGATCGATCCGCGATGGATCGGTGATCGAGGTGGCCAATGCCGCAGGGATCGCCATGGTATTCACTGGAGAGCGACACTTCCGTCACTAGAAACAGTGCCCAGAGCCGATGAAAACATTACTCGCACTCAGTATCGCCGTACGCAACCTGTGGCTCCTGGCCCTGGTGGTGATGCTGGTACTGGTTCTCGACCCCGGCTGGGGGCTCTACGAAGCCACCGCTGAAGCCGCTGGAGGCTCCGAGAGGCTGCTTCGAGGCGCCCTCGCATTGACGCTGGTCGGGGTTCTCGGAGAACACCTGCTGGGAGCCGTGACTCGCCGAAGGCAAGGAGCCCTCGCCAAGGCGCTTTTGCGGCTTCAACCGGGACTCCAGCATGTCGGGGCGATTCGGATCCTGATCCGAGCTCTCGAAACCGCTAACCATGAAGTGGTCGATACGGTCCACCAGGAACTGGTTCGTCTCAGTGGCAAGGATCTGGGTCGAGATCCAGGACCCTGGCTCCAGTGGATTCAGCGACTGGAAGAGATCTCCTCCGGGCGTATCCAGGAGCAAGAGACTCCATCTGCTAGCCCCAAAGTCGATGGCGAGAAGGACGGTTGAACGCCTTTCAGTCCCCCTCTGATCCGCTCGATTCGATCCCCGAGGATCGCTCCGATGCGGCCGCTGCGCCGCCCCGGTCCCCCATCCAACGATTGCTGCTCGAGGCACTGCTGGTGCTGGCCATCGCCATCCCGCTGGCACTGGGCCTCCACACCTTTGTCACCCAGGTCTACTCCATCAGCGGCCATTCGATGGAGCCGACGCTACAGGATGGCCAGCGGGTGGTGGTCGACAAGGTGCGACCGGCACTGGGAGAGATCGAACGGGGAGATCTGATCATCTTCATCTCTCCCGAGGATCCAGCCAAGAACTTGATCAAGCGAGTCATCGGAATCGGTGGCGATCGAATCGAGTTGGTCGGAGACCAGGTGCTGCTCAATGGCGAGGCCTTGACCGAAGAATACACTCATCGAACCCTGTTCCCCGATCGACCCGGCGATGTCATCGAGGTCGAGGCGGACCACCTGTTCATGATGGGGGATAATCGACCGCAGAGCCGCGATAGCCGCGATTTCGGCATCGTTCCGGTCCACCTGGTTCGTGGCAAGGTGTTGCTGCGACTGTGGCCGCTCGACGATTTCAAACTGTTCTGATCCTCGACCGGCCGAGATCATCTGCGCGCCCCTCTATCCTGCTCCAGAGCCATCGAAAAAGCGCGGGAGTCGATGGCTCTGCCATCGACTCCCGCGCTCGCATGATCCCGTCGCTGAAGAAGACCCTCTACTCTCAAGACTGCGCGCTTAAACCTGCGCGCTTAAACCTACAGGTTAAAAATCCCACGAGGTTTGGGTATAGAAGTAGGTGGTCGATTCGAGCGAGCCCGTATCAGACGAAAACTTGCCCACTCCCACTTCCAGCGGCATCAGACCTCCGAGGAAGTCGGCGCTCTGCGCACGCCTCACCAC
>DUAN01000006.1 GCA_012960845.1 Planctomycetota bacterium
GTCACACCGAAGTGGTCATCGGCTTCAAAGGGCGGCCAACCGCACTTGAGCCAGGCACTCCAAGCGCCATCCTCGTCCTGGAGACTCCACATGTGATCGAGTGCCTTGCGGGTATCGGGAGAGAGTTTCCCGTCGGTGCCCATGTCGCTGATGGCGAGGAAACAGGTGGTCGCCACCAACCCCTCGACCGCTCCGCGCTGCCCCGATGGTTGCTTCTTTTCGACCACGTAGCGGTTCAGATAGCCCACGGCAAACCCACGAGCGCGGCGATTTTCGGCAGTGGTGGGCGCGACCCTCGCTGCGGCCACCAGGTACAGGCCGTTGGTGTGACAGGTGACACAATCTCGCTGCTGTTCCCACTGCAGAGCCGCTGCATCGGCGAAAGACACCGCACGTTGCAGGGAAAACTGCTCGATCGGTGGCTCGTCACTGCGATGGGATCGCCCCGCAGGCTCCTCCGGCGGCTTCGAAGCGAGCAACCCGCCCCACGCGATCGAGACCAGCAACAGAAGAGATGAAAGACCCATACCGGGCATGGTAGCGGGAATCGAGGAGAAGTTCGACAAGTTGCTGGATGTGATGAGGTCTCCCAACGATGCTGTATCGACAAATACCTCGAAAGGGAGAATCGTGATGATCATCCGCTGGCAATACAGTTTCATGTTGGCGCTGCTGATCGGTTTCACCGTCGGCTGCGAGTCACAGTCAAACACCGCAATCCGCCAACAAGCACAACTGGAGGCGGAGCAATCTCTCAAACAAGCGGCCGCCGAGATGGAGATGGTCACCGCACAGGTAGGCCAGGTGGCGGTCGCAGTGATGACCGCGACCGCCGGCAACAAAACTGCCGGAACGGTCACCTTCACCCAGGGTGCAGATGGTATCGCTGTCGAGGCGACCATCCGCGGGCTCACACCCGGCGATCACGCCATCCACATCCACCAGTTCGGCGATCTGCGGCTCGACAACGGCAAGGGCACCGGGGGTCACTACAACCCGCAAGGACATGATCATGCGCTGCCCAGCACCGAGATGCGTCACGCCGGTGATCTCGGCAACCTGACTGCCGATGCCGACGGCAATGCCAGCTACTCCATCACCATCAATAATGTAACCCTCGACGGCGCCCACAATCCCATCATCGGCAGGGGTGTCATCATCCACGCCAAGGTCGATGACGGCGGCCAACCGACCGGCAACGCCGGCGCCCGGGTCAGCCAGGGAGTGATTGGATATTCGCAACCGTCCGATGGTTGAACTGATGGTTGAGGAACCATGCCAGAGCAGGGTAGCGCAGTCTCGTATTACTCTTACTGGAGGAGACTCCTCTTAGTAGTGGAGCTTTTCTGGGGCAGCTCTTATCGCAGGTCTTATCGACGGACTGTCGCCGCTCTTATGCTCTTATAGCACCACAGCTTCTTTCTTATGACTGGACCATCCGTGCCACTTATTTTCTGACATCGACCGGGGCACCTTCTTATCCCATCTTCCATCACTCGGCCAGTTCACCGACAGATCCTCTTATCGAC
>DUAN01000007.1 GCA_012960845.1 Planctomycetota bacterium
ACGGTGAGTACATTGACCCGGACACCGAGGAGCAGTACCTGAACGAGGCGGACATCGATTCGTTTGAGGGTTGGAGCTACTATCCGGAGATTGTCGAAACGGTGAACCAGAATCAGGACGCGCCGGGAGGGGTAGGTAACTTCCAGGCGAATGATAAAGCGGACAGCACTGACCGGGAGGATGAGCCGTTGACCGGCATCCCGGGTTGGGGCGACTCGACCGACGGCATCGTCTCTGAGTACATCGCGCTGCTGGAACTGGAGCCGGGAGCCTACAAGCTGGGCGTGAACTCGGATGACGGGTTCAGCGCGACGATCGGTGCCAACTTTGGCGACCTGCTGGCACAGCAGCTAGGCCTGTTCGATGGCGGCCGGGGAGCCTCCAGCACTGATTTTGAGATCATCGTTCAAGAGTCGGGCCTGTATCCCTACCGCGTTTTGTGGTGGGAAGGCGGCGGCGGAGCCAACATCGAGATTTACTCGTATGTGAATGGCAAGAAGACGCTGATCAACGATCCGGAAGTGGACGGCTCGATCAAGGCCTACGCGATCGCGGGAGCGGTGGTGGATGAGAGCACGGCGGTGCGTGTGACGACCGGTCGTGCGAAGGTGTTGTCGGTATCGCCGGCCCCCGGAGACACGATGGTCAAGAGTTCTGAGATTGCGGTTGTGATCGCGAATGTGTCCAAGAGTGGAGACATCGTGACGATCAGCTACTCGCCGGATTCGTTTCCGGTGGGAGCGCACACGGCCTCGATTTCGTTTGAGGAATCCAACGGGATCACCCGTTCGACTGAGTGGAGTTTTGGAGTGCCGGGAGTGTACGTTCGTTCGGGTGATGTGCCGGCCGAGCCGATGGGTCTGCTCAGTATACGCGAGTATCACGGGATAGGTGGAGGCGCCCTTGCCGCGCTCTTTAGTAACGCCAAGTTCCCGGACGCAGCGGATGTGAGCACGTTCGCGACCTACTTTGAGTGGCCCAATAGTGGTGACATTGAGGTGCCACCGGCGGCCAACATTCGTGACAACTATGGTTGGAGCATGATGGGCTACCTTTACCCGCCGGAGACCGGTGAGTATATCTTTGCGCTGGCGACAGATGACAACTCGCAGTTGTGGTTGTCGACAGACGAGAGTCCGGCCAACGCCAAGTTGATCGCCAGCCAGGGTGGCTGGCAGCCGGTACGGGATTACCGAGCGGAGACGACCTCGGCTGAGATCTTCCTGGAAGCGGGCAGTGTGTACTTTATTGAGCTCGTTATCAAGGAAGGCGGCGGAGGAGACAACGCGGCGGTGGCATGGAGCCTGCCCGAAGATGGTCCGTCAGACCCTGAGCCTGGTGCGTTGCCGATTTCGGGTGATTACCTCTCACCGTACTTCTCAGTACTGGACGGGGAGCCCTCACCGATCCTGACCTCGAGCGGTCCCTCTGGGGCGGCGGTTGCGGATACGGCGAGCATTTCGGCGACGTTCAAGAACCGTGGAGTGGCCTTTACGGGTGTATCGGTTGAGGTCAACGGAGTGGCG
>DUAN01000008.1:0-1827 GCA_012960845.1 Planctomycetota bacterium
TGACGAACGATATTGCAGGCCGTGCCACTGCCCTCGATGAGGGATGTGACACGGCCTTTTTTCATCGCAGGAAATCGTAGGAAAGCGTAGGAAAGCGTAGGAAAGCGTAGGAAAGCGTAGGAAAGCGCGAAGGAATCGAGCGATTCGAAGCCATCGCAACCAAGCGAAGGGTGGCCCGAGATGATCGATGGGATGAGGGAACGCCTGCAACAAGCAGGGGCGGTCGTGTGTCTGGTCGGAGGACTGATCCTCTTGTACTGGAACGCCGATTTCAGCAACAAGGATCAGGCGCTCAGCAACGCGCTCGGTCTCTACATGGCGGGCAAGGGCTTGTTCCTGCTCGGAGTCTCCGGCAACGCCGGCGCCGCCAAGAAGGCGGCGTAGGGAACGTAGAGCGCCGCCGCCCAAGTGGGATCGCCGATCTATCATCGGAGTTCACCGATCTATCATCGAGATGGCGGTCCCGATATCTTGTAGGTGTGGTGGAGTTCACTCGGGAAGCGCGCAGCAGCCGCCAGCGCAGGGAACTCGACCGGAAACTCGACAGGGAACTCACCCCCGACCGGGAACGGAAGTGCCGATGCATCGTCGACTCTTTTTCAAGCCGGTGACCTTGCCACCGATGACCTGGCTGGCGTTGTGCATGCTGGTGACTTCCTGCGGCTTTGCCCAGGAGCCGGTGAAGGAACCGACCGCGCCGCCATGGCCCGCGGGCTTGATCACGGCGATCAAAGCCAACGATCTCCCCGCCGTGAAGGAGTCCCTCGAACAGGGCGCAGAGGTCAACGCCAGGGGTAACAACGGCTGGACCCCGCTGATGTTCGCCGTCGGCTATTCCGCGTCCCCGGAGATCGTCACGCTGCTGCTGGCAAAGGGCGCCGAGGTCAACGCCAGGGATGAGTACGGCTCGACCCCGCTGAAGCTCGCCGTCTACTACTCCTCGACCCCGGAGATCGTCACGCTGCTGCTGGAAAAGGGTGCCGAGATCGACGCCAGGGATAAGTACGGCCGGACCCCGCTGATGCTCGCCGCCAGCTACTCCATGACCCAGTTGGCCACGGACCTACCGGGGGGGGTCACGACTCCGGAGATGGTCACGCTGCTGCTGGAAAAGGGCGCCGAGATCGAGGCCAGGGATAACAACGGCTGGACCCCGCTGATGCTCGCCGCCGGCCACTCCAGGTCCCCGGAGATCGTCACAGTGCTGCTGGAAAAGGGTGCCGAGATCGAGGCCAGGGATAATTTGGGCGATACCCCGCTGTTGCTCGCAGTCCGCTCCTCCCACTCCAAGTCCCCGGAGATCGTCAGACTGCTGCTGGACAAGGGTGCCGAGGTCAACGCCAGCAATAGTTACGGCTTGACCCCGCTGATCTTCGCCGCCCAGTTCTCCACGACCCCGGAGATGGTCACGCTGCTGCTGGAAAAGGGCGCAGAGGTCAACGCCAGTGAGAACGGCGGCAGGACCCCGCTGTACTTCGCCATCCTCCACTCCAGATCCCCGGCGATCGTCACGCTGCTGCTGGAAAAGGGCGCAGAGGTCAACGCCAGGGATAACGACGGCCGAACCCCGCTGATGTCCGCCGCCCGCAACTCCTCGACCCCGGCGATCGTCATGCTACTGCTGGAAAAGGGCGCAGAGGCCAACGCCAGGGATAACAACGGCTGGACCCCGCTGATCTACGCCGCCCGCTACTCCTCGACCCCGGAGATCGTCACGCTGCTGCTGCTGGAAAAGGGCGCAGAGATCGAGGCCAGGGATAATAAGTACGGCTGGACCCCGCTGATCTACGCCGCCCGCTACTCCTCGACACCGAAGATCGTCAAGCT
>DUAN01000008.1:1921-41120 GCA_012960845.1 Planctomycetota bacterium
CCCGGAGATCGTCACGCTGCTGCTGGCAAAGGGCGCCGATGCTCTGGCGAAGGACGAGGATGGCAAGAAGGCCATCGATCACGCCCAGGGGAACGACAAGTTGAAGGGTACGAAGGCGTACTGGAAGTTGCACGACAAGTCGTTCGAGTAGGGGATGCGGTACTGCAGTGTGGGCCGGGTGCGTGGTGTCGTGCGCCGGCGTTCCCACCGGCTACTTGTCGCGGGTGGCGGTTTCGGTGGGGGGAGTGGCTTCTTCTTCGCTTTCTCCCAGCATCTCTCTTGCCATGTCGGCGATCTGTAGTGGCGATGCCATCGCTTGTAGTTTGCGCCAGTCGCCGGTGCGGGTGTTGCCGAGGATCAGCCAGCCGTTGTGGTCCTCCTTGAAGGGGGTCCAGGCGCCGATCTTGGTCAGCACTTGCTTCACATCCGGCTTCTCTCCCCCGAGCAGTAGCCAGCCATCGTCGGGTAGTTCGGCGGCATCGTGGTACGCCTTCAGCCGTTCGACCGTATCAAACTCGGGATCGACGGTGAGGGAGAGGATCACCACCTCGGGGCCGATGCGATCCTCGAGGATCGCGCAGGTGTTCTTGAGGTTCTGGATGATGGGGGGGCAGACGCCGGTGCAACGGGTGAACAGCACATGCATCAGCACCAGTCGGTCGCGCAGCAGATCGTCGAAGAAGCGCACGGAGTTGCCGTCGTGATCGACCAGCACATTGTTGGGGAAGTAGTCGGCGGCCTCCTCGAGGCGGCGGAAGACCGCCGCTCGCTGCTCGATGCCGGAGGCGATCTCGGCGATGCCCTCGGCGCTGGAGAGTCCGTAGGTGCGGGCCCACTCGCCGGTCTGGTCGTTGCCGATCAGCACCGTGGCGGTGTGCTGTGTGATGTCTCCGGTGGCCGCATCGAGTGAACGAAGCAGCTGATCCATCGTCGGCTTGTCGCCGGTGATGAAGCTCCAGCCCGGCTCGGCGCCGAACAGGGCTCCAAACTTCTTGATGCGAGCGGGCGTATCGTTGGCCGGATCGACACTGATCGAGATGATGCGGATGGCGTCGCCGTGCTGCTCCTTGGTGATCTGCTGAACCCTGCGCATGGTGGCGGTCAGCGGCGGACAGACGGTGGTGCAGGTGCTGAAGAAGACATTGATCAGCACCGTCTTGCCGGCGATCAGATCGGTGTGGAACTGAACCCGCTGGCCGTCCTGGTCGAGCACCGAGAGGTCGGCAATTTTTGGAGCCTCGATGAAGGCGGTGGCACGCGAAGCTTCCTCTTCGGTCGGCTTTTCGCAGCAGTTTTCATCTTTTTTGGGCTCCTGTATCGCCTTCTGTTCGCAGCATTCCTCGTCATCTGTCTTCGGGGTCGGCTTCTTGGCTTCGTCGCAACAGGGTGGCTCCTGCGGCTCCTGAGAGGTTTCTGAATTCTCCTGCGGAAGTGTTGTCGCCATCGCATCGCAGGGGAGCGTCGAGATGGCCAGTATCGATGACAGGATGCAAAGAAGGGTCACGTTTGTCAGAAGTCCTGGATGGTCGAATGAGTTCATCAGTTTTGCCTGTTCGAGGGGCCGCTTATCAGAAAGAGCACCCATCATATCGCCGTCGACCTGATCCGCAGGGCGCGGATCAGGTCGACGGGCACAGTTGACACTAGGGGCAGTTGGTGGAGGAAGTGCAGTCGAGAGTGTCGGCGGTCAGGTCCGCTCCACATTCACCACTCGGGGCTGCAGGTGCCGCACCATCTGCGAACAGGTAGTTGATCAGAGAGATCGCGTCGGTGATGTCGATGGCACCGTCGTCGGTGGAGTCGGTAGCATCGAGACACAGGCTTGGCGCGCCGCCAAACACGATGTTGAGGGTGTTGATCACGTCTCCCAGGTCCAGATTACCGTTGGCATTGCTGTCTCCACGCTGGAACCTCTGCGGTGCCGTCGCTTCGCCACAAGTCGCCACGATGACGTCGCCACAGATGGTGGTTCCGCCGACACAAGCCGTGAATAGGCCAGAGTTTACGACAGGAACCGAACACTCCAGTGTGGTCGCACCGAGGACTGCAACCTCGACTCCATCGACGGTTACCTGCCACTGGTCCATCTCGGTGGTGGAATCCCAGCTGAGGGTCGCGATGTAGGTGGCTGGATCGATGCTGATCGCCACGCTGGTGGGCGAACTGGAGGCGACACCTGCGGCGGTGATCTCGATACAGGAAGCCGGGCCATTGACGCCGTTAGCCACTGGTGTCAGACAAAGCTGCTGGGTACCGAGTCCCGAAAGGGTGACGCTCATCGAGGTCGCTTCTCCGGGCAAGTTCTCCAGCACCACGCCGTCGAGGGTCGCCACGATCGAGGTGGTGGCACTGCTGTTGGTCCAGGAGACATCGAAGATGTGTGCACAGGGATCGACCACCACGGCTGGTGAAATCACCGGAGGGGTGGGGACCAGTACCAGAGCACAATCGCCGGATGGAGCCTCGATGAGATTGACCACTCCGATGACGCTGTAGAAGTATTGACCCGGATCGACCGGATCTGTGTGAGAGGTCTGGTCTCCCGGTAGTCGCCCGACGGGCAATCCGTCACGCATCACGACCACCTCGTCGTAGAGGGCCTGGTTTTCCCAGACGAGAAGGGCGCCGATGTTATCAGGAGTACAAGCGAGTGATCCTGGAGCCGGCGGCGTGACGGTCACACTGCAAGTGGTTCCCGTGGCTGGGAGGTCCTGGTTGACCGCAACCACCGAGTAAGAGTAGATCCCAGGCACTGCGATTTCATCGAGGTAACTGCTGATGGATCCTGGCATCACCGAGAGCAACTGACCGTTTCGATACAGTTCGACGGTGACGTAATCGACTCCGGAATTGGTCCAGTTCAACTGAACTCCGGTACCGAGAAGGGCAGCGCAACTGAGATCGGCCACCGGTTGGGCGGGAATCCTCACGTATGGATGGACCCTCAACAATCCCCAACAGCCACCGGTGAAGGCGAAACTGTCGGTCATCCGGTACATGTATGTCCCTGCAGAGCGGGCTTCTCCGCCCGCCTTGATCAAGATGTTCTTGTGGGACTGCGCCGAAATCGAACCCGATGCACCGATGCCCATGCTCTGAGGGTTGAGACCGATCCGAGTGGAATTGTCGGTGAAGGGTTGCCGTTGCCAGGAGTGTCCAGAGATGCCGAAGGCATGACCGCTAGCTTCTCCGCCCGACTGTCCGACCCGGAACATGACCATCATTCCTGCCTCTGCATCGCAGCCAGGAGTGGCTGGATCGAGGCAGGGAAGGTTGGCACAACCGGTGAGGCCAGCGGTAGAACTGAACACATTGGAGTGATCCATCGACCCTTGGTGTACCCAAGGGGGCGAGCTGTTCACTCCCATGCGAAGCCAGGTGGGTTCGGTCCGGTAGTTGTATCCGGCCAGATTTTGTAACTGTTTGTCATCGAGTCTCTGATTGAGTTGTCCCTTGCGAAGCAGCGGGAACGAGTCCTGAGTCTGCAAGACATATTCGCGATACAGCAGCAAGCCGTCTGCATCGAGAATGTCTGCTTCGTAACCACTTCTGGCCTCGACATAGCCGTTTCCATCGCTGTAATCGTAGAACCACTGTGATCCCTGCGGTTCGATCACCAGCGAGCCGAACAGGCCATGTTTGTGATGGTTGAACACATCTCCGAAGGAACGAAGATTGGTCATTCCGAACTCGATGGGATTGTATTGAATCGATCCATCGGGTTGAGCATCGATCGATCCTGCGTACCAGGCGTACTGCTTGGTATCACCTGGACCGGCAAGGCTATCGGGGTTCCAACCGACGTTGGAGGAGGATCCTGATCCGACATCATGGGCGACCAGTTGAGGGCTGAGTCCGACGGTGGTCTGGACCGACTCGATTCCGTTGAGTCGAGGGGTTCCGAAGCCGGGTTGGATCACCGCAGGAAGCATGTTGGTGAGAGACACCTCGATGCAGTCACCTGCGTTGGCACGGATCACCAGCGGATCGAGTACTTTTTGGCCGGTCATGAACGGAATCATGTCTTCCTCATGGATGTAGACCAGCCCATTGGGGTCAAAGATCGTGAACTTGTCGTTGTAAATCAGTCCGGCACCACCGAGAAGATCGGCGGCACGCCAGGCCTGGATATGAACCTGTCGAATCGGCGGGGATCCAGCACCGGTCGGGCACAATCCAGACTGCAACGGGTGCTGTGGACGTGGAGTGGAACCGGAGTTGTTGGGAAGGAAGGAGAGTCCAGATTCAGCCTCATGATAGGCTCTCATGATGCCCCAGATGCCTTCCTTGGCACCACTCTCGACTGAATCGAGATACATGTAGTCGGTGGCGCCATGGCTACCGGCCGTGTGTCTCAATCCATCGCCGAGTTTGAAGTACATCTCGAAGTGCTCCGAGATGCCATAGAACTGCATGTTGGTAAATCCTGAATTGGGGTTGGAGCCTTCCTGGAGCCAGCGGTTGCCATTCACGGTGAAGGTGTGGAACTCCTCCTGCGCACCATGTGAGAGGGAGATCTTCACGTTGTCTCCCTCGTAAGCACGTGCCAGTGGGGTGAAAGGATCACCATAGACTGAGGAATCGAAGGAGGAATTGGCGGCCCCCCCCGCCTCTCCGCGAGTCGGAGGATCGTTGCGATAGTTGATGGTTTGAGCCCCACCGCCCATCGAGATCGCCTCGGGGTTGTTCATGCCAGACATGTTGGGCCAGATGTCGGCACCATCGGTCTGAGCCTGATTCTGAGCTTGGGACATGGGTGCATTGATGGGGTTATTTGCACCATCGTATACCGGCATCCACTCCCCTGTTTCGAACACGAATTCGCGCATGCTGTCAGCACCCTGTACCCCGGCAAGAATATTGGCAGCCCAGGAGGTGGGTCCACCGTCTGCTCTGGTTCCTAGCATCGTGTTGCCGTTGGGGTAGGTCCAGATGGAGTCGGTCGGTTCGACCACTAGCAGGGCGTAAAGACCGTGCTGCTGGTGAGAACTGGGACCGAAGTGATCATGAGTGAATACCGAGCGAATCGTCCGGTCTTCTCCCTGGTTATTGACCAGGGGGTCGGCCCACCAGCGCTGAACGGTGGTCTGAGCTCCGACCCACTCATCGTTGGTACCGGGACCAAAGACCGGATGGGTTTCTGCACTCAGCAACTGTTGTCCGGAATTATTGGTGGTCTGCCAGACATTGTTGGCGTGGATCCGCTCTCGCACTTCTTCCGGTGAGAAGGTACCGTCCTCGTAGTTCCAACCGTTGGCACTTCCATCGGATGATGTGACATCGAACTTCACCAGGTGAATGTGCTGACCGATGATGTCGGTCGGTGTGAAGATCTGGAAATCATCGAGATTGAGGTTGCTCGGCATCAAGTTGGTCGATTCGAACACGATGCACTCGCCGGAGTTGGCCCGGAAAAAGAGCGGTTCCGGAGCCCGGGTTCCGTTGAGAGTTGGCATCACATCCTCGTTGAGGACCGCGATTCGCGCCTGGCGATCGTGCCAGCCGAGTTCGTTGATGGTCATGTCGAATTGGATGTACGCAGCTTTGTATGTGCGTGTTGCAACCGCTCTGTTCAGTCCATTACCGTCGATGAATTGATCGGGGCAGGGATCTGCAAAGGGTGCTCCCGCTATGGGAGCGCGACCGTTGACGAGAAACAGTCCGGCGTTTCCAGAGCTGTCGAAGGACGGATAGCCGCGGCCGGCCCAGTTATGGCTGTCGGTCACATCGACGGCACTGTTACCCAGAGTTCCGGAATGGAAATCCTGCGCAGCGACTTCAAGTGCGGTTCCGTTGGGCGGCAGCAATTCGATTTCTGCAGATTCGAGCACCCTGCTCCAGCCGGTCTTGGCCGGGTGTGGATCGTTGGCCTTGACTCTCTGATGGATCGGATCGATCAGGTACTTGGCGGCAATTCCGCTCTCACCATCGACCACAGTACTGGACTTGATCCGATGTCGCTGAAGACCTCCATCGTGGACCATCTCGTGTGGCGGTTGCGGTGCCCGGTGTCCCGCTGCTCCCGCGATGTAATGCGGGAATCCGGGGAATTCTGCGGTGGGCATCGGCGGCATCATGGTGCCCGGGAGAGGAACGATCCCCGGCACAGGTGTGCCCTGGGTAATCTCTCCATCGGGAAGGTTCCTTGAAGTGGAGCCATCCTCGAATACGTCGTGGGTTCTCCACAGGCTCCACATCCCCTCGGCGAAGTGAGGGTAGAGGTGACAGTGAAAGATGCTGTCGCCTGGAGTCTTGTTGCGGTTGCCACTTCCATTGTAATTGATTTCGTAGGTGTAACTGCTCCCTGGAGAGATCGACTGGGAATCGAGGTAGGTCGAGTTCGGATTCCTCGGTTCGAAGAGCCACTGATGGGCGTGGAGGTGGAACACGTGAGTTTCGGATCCCATGTGAAGGTTGCGGAATCGTACGGCGTCACCGAGATATGAATGATAGACATTCGATGGATCGTCGGAGTATGAGGCACTTTCGACGACACCACTGACAGGATTCCGGGTGACAGGCATCGCCGGATCGCCATTGGCCCACGACTCGAGGAAGAATTCCTCGAACTTGCATTCTCCACAGTTTCTCGCCGGCCCATCGCCAGAACGAGTGGCGATGATTGGAGCACCCATGCCACCGGTTCCGTAGTTGATGGCGAAGGCATCGCGAACACCCGCATAGAGTTTGTCCTGCTTGAGCACCGGGTAGGCCTGCGTGATGCCGATCTCATCATGGAAGATGATCACGAATTCACGGTAGGGGTCACCGCAAGTGCTGGAGGGAGGTGCGTCGATGCAATCCTCGCCTCCTGGAACCACGATGGCGGTGAGGTCTGAATGAATCGTGTTCAGGTTGTCATCGAGAATCTTGAAGATCGGCTTTCCGCTGGCATCGGTGGCGTTGTAGTCGATCTGGGGAGTGCCGTTGGGGTTGATGCCGGTGGTGGCCAGAGCCAGGTCAGTCTCATTGACCTGAGACCTGTACCAGGTCGAACCCTGCGGCTGAACGGTCACAGCTCCAAACAGTCCACGCGCGATGGCGCCTTGGGCTCCTTCTCCTCCGATACTGGAGGATGGCGAATGGAACGCGAATTGCCCCTCCGTTGTGCAGTAGTAAGTAAAGGTCGATGATTGTGTCGCAGCCAGAGCGGAGGCTCCATTGACTCCCAGCGCCAGCCCCTCGCTGGCAGGGGAGGTGGGTTGCAGTCCGTTGACGTGGAAGGCCACGGTTCGAGTGCCGTTATTGGTACCGCCTCCTTCAACAGGGGAGGGTGAGGGACTCAACAGGTTGGTCAGGGTGATCTGGAGGCAGTCGCCAACGTTGGCCCGAAGAGCCAGTGGGCGTGGGCGCTTGTCGTTGCGCAGCCGGACATTTCCGGGAGCGATGGCGGTGCCTGCGACTCTCGGGATGACATCGTGGGACAAGGCAAAGATCATCCCGTGACGATCTACCGCGCCGAAGCGGTTGTAGCTGATCACCTGATCGAGAGCGACCACGTCAGCAGTGATGGTGCGGTTACAAGGAACCGCGTAATACTCTGGGTCTGGACCCTGGGCGTGGCCAAAGGTGGATCCGATCAGTACTGCCAGCAGGCTTGCTACCTGAAGCATGTTTCTTTTCAAGACTCTCCCCATTCAAAGTGAATGCATCGGGCGTCAACCCGAGTCACACACCCCTTAGGTTGTGAGCAACCAGCCGTCTGCATCGATGCCGTTCGAATGCTCCCCGGGGGAGGGAGGCAGTAATGACACAGTGCTAGCCGCAAATAAATACACCCCCACAAAGTTCAACCGACTGAATCCCCGCTCGCTGAAGGCAAGGGGGAAGGGGATCCCAGACCGATTTCTCTGATCGTCAATACTCGATCCTATACAGAGGAGGGGTCTAGAGCAAGAAGGTAAACACGCATTGAAGATTACTTCATATGTACTAATGGATGTTCACGATAGTCAGGATAGGCAGCCAATGGTCAAGAGCAGATGCCCTTAAATCGAAAATATAAGCAATAATCACCATTTACCGAGGAGATCGTTCCGGGCTGGGCAAGTCAATATGACTCGCCTCCCTCTTTTGACATATGTTTGAATATTCCTATAGACTGCCACACCAGCACTTGTTTGTTATCTTCATGGAGGCTAGGATCTTTAGTTACGAGGCCAGTTAGTCTGTTTGTTTATGAACAGGCGTCTGGTCAATGAGATCCCCAGGCGGAGGTGCCTGCGGACGATTATTCAGAGATAGAACCGGCGGATCCGCCGCGGTTCCAGCGGAGGTGTGACGCTCGGTGGCTCTACCGGGCCCAGAGAAAGTTGAAATGGTAATGCGAATCATGACGAATCAACGATTTCGTCATCAGGAGACTGATGACTGTATTGAAGGGAGTTTCCGGGCAATGACTACTCATGGAATCAAATACATCGCCCTGCTGGTAGCTCTGGTATTGGGGTTATCGAGTTTTGGAACTGCACAAGTTGCTCCGCCTGATCTGATCAGTGTCGGGGGAGCGAGTGAAGGAATCACAGGAGCTGGAGTCCAGGGTGAGATCGAGTTCTTCTCGATCGATAATCCGAATGATCCCTTCTCCTCGGGCACTCTGGTAGTGGCCGGCCAAATGTGGATCATTCCCGCCAACCTGGTGGCAGACCTTCCTGCGAATCGTCTGACAATGTGGCAAATGATCCAGCAAGCTCCGCCTGAGGCGCTCGCCCTCGGTGAGACCGGACTGGTCAAGGGTGACAGCACCCTTCGTGGTCGTGGTGGAGCCATCGCCAGCCTTCTCGGCAATCAGATGCCGGATGGACGAAATATCGCCGGTGACTTCTTCCTTCAGAAGGGTGCGGACTTCCTCACAGGAGAAGTCACCTACATCAGTTACGACCAGGGTTATCTGTGTATCAATGGCGTTTCGGGCCAGGACGGCACCGGAACCATGGTCCGAATGAATGACCCCGATGGAATCCACTCGATTCAGAGTGGACCTGGGTGTAAGCCGGGAATGTCCAACTGCACCCCGGATGTCCGGTTCGGCAATGACCCGGAAAACTACACCATGGTCTTCTCCAATGGATATCCGATGTGCATTCCCAGCACGGTCACCGGAGGTGCACGCACCACTGGTTCCGATGCTGACGGAAATGGCGATGAGTTCTGCCCCAACTACAACCGTGAAGGACCGGAACGGGGCAACGGAACCGAAGCGGTAGATTCTCGCTTCCAGGCGCCATTGCAACTCGGCGACACCGTGAGTGCCGAGGGTAATGTCGAAAACATCGACGGGGTCAGCTTCTTCTCCTGTCATACTATGGTGAATGGACCTGCCATCACCTCACGCGATGACCCCGATCAACCCTCCTACATCATTGCGGATGAAGTGGAGTGGGATGCTCCTGGCTTCTCCAACGAGCGAGTCAAGGTGCTGCTGATCGGTTTCTCGACGCTGGATAGTTCGCAGGTCGATATTTTCGCCGTCGACCTTGACCCCGCGACACAAGAGGGTCACGAGCGGTTGATGGGTAGTACCAGAAGTAACCCACTGACTATTAACCACGGAATCGGACAGGGTCGTGCCGGCATCTTCAAGATTGTCTACGATGTGGACTTCCTCAAGGGAGCTCCTGTTACGATTCGTCGATCACCCTGTGTGAACCTGACCAACGCTGGATTTGATGTCTGCCCCCGGGGGGGAACCATCACCGAAGAGTTCGGACTACTGGCACCCATCACCCGTGATGTCCAGTTCCGTGCGATTCACGGCGAGACCCTCAATGAAGGAGTCGAAGCCTACAACATGCAGGGAGATGCCTGGACTCATGACCAGTACCTCACTCCTGCGGGAATCGGCCATCCGGAATGGGATGAGATCGATCTCAATCGCATGTGGATGCCGCTGATCTTCGCCGGTGAAAACTGGAATCTGGATCGACGTCTTGGCCCTGGTGGTTGTCTCGATATGAACGGCGATGAGGTCGTCGATTGCGAAGACACCACAGTCACGCCGGTCGGAGACCTGCACCTCGATCCGTACCCCTACGGCGGTCTCAATCCGATGACTGGAATCATCGGTGGAAGTAATCTGCCGATTGGAGACGACTTTGAGGTCGATACGGTCCTGGGAGAGGACTGTGATAACGGTATCGATGACGATGGCGACCTTGCCATCGATTGCGAAGACATTGAATGTGATCTCTTTGCCGATTGTGTTCTTCTCGACCAAGCTGGCGGAGAGATCGGCGAGCTCGGTTTTTGTGGAGATGGCATCGACAACGACGGCGACAATCTGACTGACTGCTTTGATCCTGAGTGTGCTGGTTCTGCCGACTGTGTCGGAATCGGAGCCGTACTCGGGTTCACCTTCGTGCCAACTAACATGGAACGTATCTTTGGCTACTGGCCAATGGCATACCAGGATGTGGATGGCGATCCGCTCAACGGTGCGGAGACCCTGATCACCATGATCCCCTTCACAACGCCAGAAGGTGTGGTCACCTCCTACGCGACCGATTTGAAGCCGGCGCCAGGCATTGCAGCAGACCTTCCGGCTCTCGTCGGGCCCTGTGAGGGCTTCAATGCTGCTCCAGCCGCTGCACTTCCGGGGGCCAATGGTATCGCCGTGGTGGCGGACACTGCCCTGATCATAGCGGAATCCGACATCGCCACCGACTCCGATGGAGATCAACTCACGATCACCTTCGGTGCTGGAACCGGCGGCGGAACGCTGCTGCTGGTTGGCGGAGATTATGTATACACCCCGGCGACAGGATTCGTCGGAAATGAAACATTTACCTTCACTGCGACTGATGCACACGGTGGTGCTACCACCGGAAGCCTCAGTTTCCAGGTGGCGCTGTAGAACGCGATAATATTGGCAATGTGGAATAAACAGGAGAGTGGACAACATGTTCAACGATAAGAATAGAAAGAAGGGTAGGATGACATCTCTCACGAGATCCTTTGCCCTGCTGTGTTCGATTGCGATGATTTTCGCAGCGGGAACAGCACAAGGCCAGGTTAGCGAAAGCCCGCCACCGACTTCTCAGGGAGTCGTGGTGTTGGGTGAAATTGAGCACATCTTTGTCGACAATATGGCGGATATGTTCTCAGCAGGTTGGATCATCGCAGACGGTACTGCGGTCAGAATCCCTGCGAACCTTCTCATCGACACTCCAGCCAACCGGATGACCCTTCGGGATCTGATGGATATGGCTCCGGCAGATTGTCGTGCCAACGGTGAATCCGGGCTTGCCAACACCGATGAGTGCATCCGAAGCAAGGGCCTCCAGGGAGGTGGCTTTCAGGCGATCTGTAACCGTCAGCCGGATGGGTTCACCATCGCCGGTGATGTGTTCATCAACAAATCGCTGGTCGGAAACGTCGAAGGTGGGATTCTGCCAACGACTCTCGGCGGCTACGTTTCTTATGTCGATTACGACCAGGGCTACATGGTGATCAACGGTGCCATGAATGCGAGACCATCCGCCGATGGCGGTACCGACAAGAAAGGTGTCATCTGTCGGATCAACGACCCCGAAAGCCGTCAGACGGTTCAGTCTGGACTCGGCTGTGATCCCGCAAACGCTGGAAACTGCAGCCCAGACGAGCGCTTCTGCGTCGATCCGGACAATTATTCGATGACTTTTGCGACCGGTTATCCGGTTTGCATTCCCAGCAGCGATGTTTCTGCACCCGAGCGTACTGACGGTGCCGACTCCATCACGGGAGAGGGCGACGAGTTCTGCCCGATGTGGAATCGCGAATGGGAAGGACCTCGGGAGAGGACCGTTCCCGACTCGAGATTCTTCGTTCCGATAGTTGCCGGAGATCCGATCGGTCTCGAAGGAAACTACGAAGTAGTCAACGGTGTACGCTTTTTCTCGACCTATGGTGGAACGGTCCAGTATGGTCTCAAGACCCATGATCGACAGGACCAGCCGGATCACATGATCTGGGCTGAAGTGGAGCAGGACACTCCTCCCTTCGATAACGCCAGGATCAAGTCGATCTGCATCGCATTCACGACTCTCGATACTTCCTGGGTGGACTTTTACAAGATCCACAAGGATCCAGTTTCTGGCGAAGATATCGAGTACCCATGGGGTTCATCGGTCGGAAACATAGGTACCAGGTTCCATGGAATGCCGCCCAATGCTGGTGGCATCATGAAGGTCATCTACGATATCGATTTCCTGCTGGGAGCTCCTGTCAGAACCGGATACAGCCCCTGCCAGAACCTGCAAAACGCTGGCTTCATTGTCTGCCCCAATGGTGGAACTTTTGAAGAAGAAGTCGAAGTCTCGATGCCGATTCACAGGGAGATGGTCGGCTACTCTCGCCACCGTTCGGAACTGGCTCCAGGCATCTTCCCGGTCGATATGCTAGGCCGAGAGGCCCAGCACGGCATGTACCTGACCCCCTCGGGAGTCGGGCACCCGGAATTTGTCGAGATCAACCTCAACAAGTCTTCTTTCCCCTTCGTTTTCGACGGGATTCCGTGGAATATCGATCGACGCCTTGGTGTCGGTGGTTGCCCGGAAATTGGCGGAGCGTTGGCCTGTGAAGATCCTGCCTCGGTTCCCATCGGCACCTTCGGCCTGGATCCGTTCCCGGCCTCGGGAGATCCCGATTGGGTCCAGCACACGATCAATAACGGCTTCCCGATCTTCGGAGCGGAGCGACTCAGCGCTTATCATCCGTTTGGTCTCGATAATTTTGCACCGCAATATGGAGCCGATGCTCCTGCGCGTCAATTCCCTCCCGCTCCCGATGGATTGCAGGGAATCGCCTGTGACGGTACCAACGTCGGACCTTTCGCCGCCAGCGACGCTCTACTGGCGACCGAGGATACTGCGACTGCGATAGCAACGGCTGATCTTCTCAGCAATGACACCGATCCCGACAATGACAGACTCGAGGTCTTCATGGTCGAGGAAACCAGTCTCAATGGTGGATCTGTCAGTTCCGACGGTACCCTGGTGACCTTCCAGTCCGCTCAGGATTACCACGGTCCGGATGAGTTCTACTACAGTGTGACCGACGGTCACGGTGGAATTTCAAGAGGCACGGTCTCCGTGACGATTTCTTCGGTCAACGACAATCCAGTCGCTCAGATCGATGAGATCACCATGTCTTCGGCAGTTGCCTACGCCTTCACCGATGCCGATCTGCTCGCCAATGATCACGATGTGGATGGGGATCCGATGGCGATCACCTCCATCACCCAGATCTCTCCAACAACTTCTCCGGGAACCGTCACCTTGACCGGTCCGGGTCTGTGGAGTTTCCTTGCGACCGGTCCCGGGCTCAGTGCTTGGTCCTACACCGTGGAGGACGGCGTCGGAGGATCTGCCGTCAATGTGGTGCGTTTCTGGGTCGACAATGCGGCTCCTAGCGCTGTTGACGATCTTGCAACCCTCGACGAGGATACCCCTGCGACCATCAACGTATTGCTGAATGACAGCGATGCCGACCTGGATACACTGTCGATCAGCTCTGTTTCTGCTGCACTGCAGGGAACTGTGGAGATCGTCTTTGGTAGCAGTCTCCTCTACACTCCCGATCTCGACTCCAACGGTACCGATTCCTTCTCCTACACCGTCACCGATGGAAAAGGGACAGAAGCGACCGCCACCGTGACCTTGACGATCAACCCGATCAATGATGCTCCTCGATTGTCCAATGATGCGGTCTCGACGCTGGAAGATACCTCTGTGGATATCCCGGTGCTGGCCAATGATTACGATCCTGAGGGTCACAACATGACGGTGTCGATCCCGACCACTGCAGCCTTCGACGGAACCATCACGCTGCTCGCAGGTGGGGTACTTCGGTTCACTCCGTTGCCTAACTCTGCAATCGGGCTTCCGGCGAACTTCCAGTACATCGTTACCGATGAACTGGGAGCCTTCAGTACCGCACTCGTAGATGTTCTGGTGATTCCGGTGAACGATCAGCCCGTGACAGGGATTGATACTGTCCTGTTGCTGGAAGACACCGCTACCACCTTGAACGTACTGCTCAATGACGTCGATGTGGACGGAGATCAACTCCGGATCAGTTCAGTCACACCTCCTGTCAACTTCCCCGGTACTGTTACCTGGGATGTCAACGGCAATGTGACCATCTCTCCAGATCCAGATGCTTCTTCGCTCACTCCAATGCTGATCAGCTATGTGGCTACGGATGGAGCACTGGAAGACACCGGAACGATCAGCGTGGTGATCCTGCCGGTCAACGACGCTCCGGAGGCTAGCGACGATCTGGGTAACACCATGCTGGAGGATAACTCCATCGACATCGATGTATTGGCGAACGATACCGATGTTGACGCAGGCGACACCCTCCAGGTGGCTTCGGTGACTCAGGGAATCAGAGGCGTCTCGAGTCTGCTCGCTAACGGATTGGTTCGTTACACTCCCAACCCGAACGAGCACGGGCAGGACCTGTTCACATACACCATGCACGATGGCGCTGGTGGACAGTCGACTGCAACGGTTGCCGTGACCATCGAGGCCGTCAATGACGTGCCCGTGGCTGGCACACTTTCGGTACTCCCGATGGCCGAGGATGGAACTCGTATTATCACTGCAGCGCTGCTTCTGTCAGTAGCAAGTGACGCAGATGGGGACCCACTACGGATCACAAATGTGGGACAACCGATCAATGGCCTGGTCACGATCGATACCGATGCGAGAAACAACATCACGGCAGTGATCTACCACCCGAACGCCAACTACCACGGATCGGATGTATTCAGTTACGCTGTGACCGATGATATGATCGAAGGGGGAACTCTCAGCAGCAGTTCCAGTTCAGTGACGCTCAACATCCTGCCGGTGAACGATGCTCCGGTTGCGATCAATGATGCGAATCTGTCTGTTACTGGCGGAGAACTCCTCGCCATTGCGCCTCTGGCTAACGATTCAGACCCCGACGGTGATCCGCTCACACTGGCAAGTCTGGCCAGCGGACCGTTCCACGGTTTGGCTGTGATCAATCCGGATGGCACTCTCGATTACACTGCAGACGACAACTTCGATGGCAGCGATACGATTCTGTACGTGGTCAGCGACGGTCACGGAGGAACCGCGACAGCGAGTATCGTGATCAGTGTCACTGCACCGCCAATCACCGCACTGGCGGTGATCCGTGGCGATGCGAACATCGACGGCCATCTGGACGTCTCCGACCCGGTCGAAACGGTTCTATACCTGTTTGATGCGGATCCGGTGGCTTGCTTGCTGGCTCTCGATTCCAACGACGATGAACTGGTTGATCTGGGAGACATCATCTTCTCCCTCAACAACCTCTTCAGTACCGGTGCCGATCCGGCTGCGCCGTTCCCCTTCTGTGGTCTTGATCCGACCACTGGAGCCTTGCCATGTGCAGGATTCGGCCTCTGCGACTGATTATCAGTCAGCGTAGACCATCGGTTCAGGGCTCGCGGGAGACTCCCGTGGGCCCTGATTTTTTGTCCGGATGATCTGTTGGATTCCGAAGATGGGGGAAGGTGGGGTACATCGACGGTGAAGGACGGTAGTCGGGCTCTGACGAGGTCGACGAGGTCGACAAGTGCGCCCGGATCGGTAGATCCGGTGGCTGACACGGCTGAATTTCCGGATTTGCTGGGGGCGTGTTATACTTCCCCAGGTTCCTGCGGTCGTGCTGTAGTATCGCTGGGAGTGCCGATGGACTGTGGATGGTGTAGATCCGCATGGTGTAGATAAGCAACGAAGAATGAACGGCTGATAATTCTGGCCAAGACGAAGAGGCGAGTGAAGCGATGAAAAGAACTGCTACGATGACCGGCCTGCTGATCCTGCTGGGGGCTGGAGTGCTCTTGCAAGGAAGCGCCAGTTCTGGTGGATGGGTGGCGGGCGCCACTTATCCGGCGGGGCCACAGATCGTCTGTGACGCGCCGTTAGCGGAGTGGGGCGAACTGATCAAGGGATCGCCATACCAGCATGTCTTCGAGATCAGGAATCCTGGGGATCAAGTATTGATCATCCAGAAGGTCAACGGCACCTGAGGATGCCTGGTCGCCGATCATGACGACCAGATCCCCCCCGGTGGGGTGGGAACCGTGACCGTGACACTCGACGCAAAGAAAGCTCGTGGAAAGAACATCACCAAGACCGTGACCGTCTTCTCGAATGATCCTGAAAATCCCGAGTACAAACTCAGTATCAAGGGAACCATCCTGGAGATTCTCGAGACCCGGCCGCTGGCACTGAAACTGCAGGGTCTGGCCGGGGGTGACCTTTCCAACTCCTTCACCTTCACTGCAGGTTCCCCTCTCGATGTCGAGATCGTCGAGATCAAGTCGCGCGGATCGTTGCTGGATATCGGCGAACTGGAAGAGGTGATAGTGGGTCGGGAATGGAACCTGTCCCTCACTGCCAAGGCCAATGCCCGTCCGGCGCTGATCAAGGAAAAACTCGTGATGGAGGTCCTGACCAGTGACGGCGAGGAACGAACCCTTGATTTCCTGGTCCAGGTGGATCATCGCCCACGGATCGTGCTCCAACCGAAACAAAATTTGAAGTTTCTCAACCGAGAGACGAGCAAGTTACTCGGCGGAGGCGAGCCGTTGGAGAAGAGCATCCTGGTGACCGGGGGAGACAAGACTGTCGAGTTCGAGGTGACCGGAGTTCTACTCGATCCAAAGATTGCCGATGCATTCCAGACCAGGATCGAGGTCGTCTCTCCTCAGAAGAGCTATCGGGTCTGGGTCACCTTGTCGGAGTATCAGAGCAAGCCCACGGTGCTGGGAAAACTGAAGATTCAGACCAATGATAAAGTTCGCAGCGAGATCTCGGTGTGGGTGATGGGGCAATTCCGCCAGGCGGCCAAGAAAACGAGCCGCTGAATCCTCAGAGAAGTTAGGTGATGGCAAGGACGCCGGGGAACCTGATCAGGTTCCCCGGCGTCCTCTTTGTAGAGGAGTGTCGTTGCGGCCGATACGGCCAGACGGGGGAACTCGAGTCGATGGGGGAACTCGAGGAGGATCAGCGATCGCGAGTCGTATCACTCACGAGCATCCAGGGAGACCTGTCAGGCCTGTCTCTCCTGTCATGGTGCTGCACGAGAATCGCCAATCCTGTCAGTTTTTGAAATTGCTGTCCTGCTCTCACCCGAAGTAGGATAATCGAAACAGATCTCATTGTTTCTGGCGGTCCGGGGATGCCAGGGTTTGAGTTTATTGAAACGGCTATTCGGTAACTATCTACCGATACACTTGGAGCACCGATGCAAAACCTGAGGCCCCTACTGAGGCCCCTACTGAGACCCAGTCTGGGGACCACTCCACTGATGCTGGTGATGAACATCCTGTTGTTCGTCTCGATCAGCTGGGGTCAGCAGGTCCCATTCAACAGCCCGATTCCGACCGCAACCGGCATCTCGATCCGCGATTCGGCCAGCGCCGATATCGATGGAGACGGAATACTCGATTTGATCGCGGTCAATGGCCAGGGAGTCATCACCATCAGCTTCGGATTTGGAACCGGTGCCCATGGGAACCGGGTGAGGATCGATCCTGGAACTGGAATCGACGGACTGGTTCGGTCGCTGGATGTGGGGGATCTCGATGGAGATGGCGACATGGACATCGCGATGGCGTGGGCGACTCCGAGCGATCCTGGTGGTTACATCTCGGTCTACATCAATGAAGGTGGGGTGCTGGGTCCGCGCCTCGACATCCCGCTCGATAGCCAGGTGAATCGGACTCCTTTTGATCTTCAACTTTGCGATGTGAATGGGGATGGGCGAGACGATATCGTCTGCTGCACCAATGTACTCAATCTCATCATGCAACCGGCTTCCTTGACGGTGCTTCGTTCACTGGGAGCCGTCAGCGGTGGGGGAGTTCTGTTCTCTGCTCCTACAAACACCGACTTCTCCTCGCTGGCCACGGATGTTCTCGCCCATGATCTGGACGACGATGGCGATCTCGATGCTGTGATGGCCTGTCGAGATGGCAACATGTTCGTGTGCTTGGAGAACGATGGAACCGGTGCCTTCACCGTGGCCTCTTCGATTTTCTTTCCGCTGTTACCTCACCCATACTCGGTCGTAGCCGATGACTTCAACGGTGACGGTTTTCAGGACGTGATGCTGGGGACCTGGATGACCAAGTCACTGATCTTGCTCGAAGGAGACGGAACTCTCGGATTCCTCGAGGG
Source organism: Planctomycetota bacterium (assembly GCA_012960845.1). Classification (GTDB taxonomy): domain Bacteria; phylum Planctomycetota; class UBA8108; order UBA1146; family UBA1146; genus QNYK01. The sequence continues at coordinate 20,101 of DUAN01000008.1, forward strand.
AGATGAGATTCCACTGGGAGTGTTCGGGTGGGGACTGATGCAGAGAATCGGTATGGCGGATATGGATGGGGATGGATTTCAGGACATCATCGCTCCCTTCTCCGGCGGGGTGGTCGCTACCCGCTTCAACGAGGGCGATGCGAGATTCCTCGATGAAGCTGCGTTCTTCAGTTATCAGGGGCCGCTCGAGGTTCGCTTTGCCGACCTCGACGCCGATGGAGTGGTCGATCTGTGGATGGATCACAGTGATCTCGAAGTGATCACGGCATTCTGTGGACCGCAAAATATCAGTGGATACTTCCATCTTGAACCGCAGAGAGTGTCTGCCGGGCTGCCGGCGCTGATCCCGCTGCAGGTGGCCGCCAACCGTGCCATCGAAGCCTATGATGTGGCCATCGATCTGGATCGTAGTTTGCTCACTCCGACCGATTTGACCCCCTCTGCCGAGGTGATGGCTGCCACCGGGCCCGCCGGCCCCGCCGTGTGGGTGGTGGATCTTGGCAGTGCTCCAGCTGACCGGGTCCTTTTGAATTGCGATCTGGGGCTCCCGTCTGGCTTTGGCCTGGGAGCGGGAGTGGTGCTGGATTGCGCCGACCTCCAGGTCGAGGTGGCGATGGTCCCCAACCCGTTGCAAACCACCGTCGCCCCGATCGGAATCAACGGCACCTCCACTGCCCAGTTGAGGGTCTCTGGCGGAGTCATGGTGCAGGCGTCACTCTCCGCAGCGCTGATCGATATCGAGATCCCGGTGCCGTTTCTCCGTGGAGATGCCAATGACAATGGCATCGTGAACATCGCAGATGCGGTGGTGATCTTGCGCCGGATGTTCGGCATCGATCCTCCCGGAACTTGCCTGGCGGCTGAAGACGCCGACGGCGATGGCGGCACCGACATCGGTGATGCGGTTCGAGTGGTGACCTACCTCTTTAGCCTCGGGGATCCTCCTGCAGCGCCCTATCCCGCCTGTGATCTGGCTCCCGATCCACTGATCTTGCCCTGCACTCCGCGAATCAGTTGCCCTTGATCGTCGACAGCGGATCGTCGACAGCGGATCGTCAGTGCTGCGAGGAACGAGGTTGCTGGAGCCGTTGAAGAGAGGCTGGAGCGACGTTTCTCGCAACACGATCCACTTCTTCTGCCACTTCTTCTGCCACTTGCACGGCGGATCCGACGATTCCAATAGATCGCCTTCAGCAATTCTTGAGTTGTCGATCAGGGTCGTTCCGACTCATCGTCTGGAGTCGCGCAAAGCAGGATCCATGCGTCGTACAGAGGCTCTGGCTGTCGGCTCTGGCTGTCGATCGACCAGCATCCGATAGATCGACATGCGTCCCACCTCTTCGGTGCTTCTCTTATTCGCTGCTTCTCTACCAGCGGAACCAATGCCGTAGGCTCCTTCCAGCTCATTCCTGAGTGGCTGTGCCGCTGCTGTGTGAGCTTGCTGAGGGGCCCCTGCTGCTGCGTGAGTTTGCTGCGGGGTAGGGCTGCTGTGTGAGCCTGCTGCGGGGTGGGTTGGATACAGGGGGAGTCTCAGCGCGGTGCTTCTGGTGGATGGTCCCGGTCGGCTTCCTGCAGATTTAGTTGGAGGAGAGATCGCTGGAGGATCGATCCGATCTCCGTTTACTTCGATCTCCGTTGACTCCAGTTGGTTTGAAAGAAGAAACTGAGCCGCCAGAATTAAGGTAACCCCTGTTTGATCGTGAGCGATCAAACAGGGGTCATCGTCTGGTAAACACCGACGTCGTCAGGGATGGGGCCTAGCCTCGGAGGGCGACTCCTGCCATGCGGACGACGCGAGCGGCCAGCTCTTCGGGTTCAAAGGGCTTCGGAAGGATGTCATCGGCACCCAGCAGGCGAGCCCGATCCAGTTCGATGTCCTCCATTGCAGAGACCACCAGAATCTTGGTCAGGTTCAGATCGGGAGCGAGACGAACGTATTCGATGACGTCGAATCCACCGAGGCCGGGCATCCGGAGATCGAGGGTCATGACGCACGGCAGGTGCTCACGAAGCAGCGATCCGGCGGAGAATCCGTCCTGGGCAACGTACACATCGAAGTTGTGCTTCCGCAGTACGCGCTCGATGGCTTGCGCCACCAGCACATCATCCTCGACCACGAGTACTCTGCGAGCCAGGTGCAGGAACTCTCGTGGAATCGGAATGTTATTTTCTCTGAGAAAGGTCACGAAGTTGTTGACCTCTACGCGATTGTCTCCACGTCCGGGGAGTTGATAGGCCCTCAACTGTCCCCGCTGGATCCAGCGAATTACTGTGCGGAAGTTGACCCCGCAGTAGTTGGCGATCTCACCTGTAGTGAGCGTCCTCTTGTCATTCATCCCACACTCCTCGCTACTCTCACCTGAACCGCAACAGGTTGCGTTGGTTACAGGATCGAAACTCTTCTTGCTGTGATTTTGTGCGCTGTTGACGAAGCGGTCTGAAGAGGAAGAGAAGGCGAGCCTTCTAACCTTTTGTTACTACTTCGTATTTCCTTCTTTTGTCTATTGTAATGACATGCATTTTTTTGTCAACTGTCTGGACTGACAAAGGGATATCGCCGTGATCCCCCATATATCGAAGATTAAAGGCTATTCGTGGTGCTTTAGGTCGGCACTGATGGAGTAGTAGGGTTCAGGAAGAGGCGTTTGTTACTAAATTGTAAACCCTCGCTCTCGAGTCCAGACGGGCTCAGGAGCGAGGGTCGTTTGTAAGGCCGGCCAAAGGTGTCAGGATCAGGGGCAGCCAGGCGATCCTGGGCACTCCAGGGCGTCTGCTGTGGGATCGTCGCCACAGGTCAGTCCGGGAGCAGGAGGCTGCGATCCGCCGCTGTACAGGTAGAGCAGCAGTAACAACGGGTCGCTGATATCGAGCGTACCGTCGTCATTGGTATCCTGGGCGTCCTGGCAAGAAGAGATGACTTGCCCGAACACCGCACCGAGACTGAACATGACATCGGACACATCGAGATTTGAATCGGCGTTGGAATCTCCGCGAATGAACCTGTCGGGAGGAATGCAGGTCAGTTCGCAAGTCAGTTCTGGCAGAGCTTCACCGCAGACGGTGGTTCCACCGAGGAGAATCAGGCTGGGGACATTTGCCGCCAGGGTCACGGTCGTTGACGTGGCATCCGCTGTGATCGGGTGATCGACCCCATCGACCGTCAACTGGAGCGAACTGTAGGCCTCTCCATTCAACCAGCTCAGGCTCGCCTGGCAGGTGTAATGGTCGACCGAACAGATCAGGTCTGCGGTCGGCACGGGGACCGGCAGTGGATCGACCAGAATCTCACAACAGGTCGGCCCGGTGGTCGGCGGCGCACCGTTATTGATGGGTTCGACGCAGATGACCTGGGTGCCTTCACTCAGGGTGGTGGGCCAGTTGGTCGCATCACCCGGCAGAACGGCAGCCAGAGTCATGTTGGCCGCATCGGGGCCGACCGAGATCTGAACCTCATCGACATTGCCACTGAGGGCCCAACTCAACTGGTAACTGTTGGTGCAGAAGTCAGTCAGGCTGCAGAGCAAATCGGTGGCAGGGGCCGGAGGTGGAGCGATACAGGTCAGTTCACAACTGACTGGAGGCAGCACGATTCCACAATTGGTGGTGGCCACCAGTGCAACAGTGGTCGCAACATCTTGGTCCAGCGCCAGCAGCGCTGAGGTCGCATTGGCCGAGATCCCCTGGTCGACCCCATTCGAGGTCAACTGGAGCGAGGTGTAACTTTCTCCATTGATCCAGTTCACCGAAGCGGTGCAGGTTTCATGGTCGAGGGTGCAGGAGAAAAAGGTAGTCGGGACAGGATCGGGAATCGGATCCACCACCACCTGGCAGCAGGTCGGTCCGTTGGCGGGGGACATGCCATTGTTGAGTGGCTCCACACAGATGGTGGGAGTCCCTGGAAGATTGATGATGGTGGTCCAACTGGTCGAGCTTCCCGGAAGGGATGCCATCGGTGTCATGTTGTTGGGATCCGATCCCAACGAGATCAACACGGCATCGACACCGCCAGAGAGGGTCCAACTCACACCGTAAGTGTTGGTGCAAGGATCGATCAGGCTGCACACCAGATCGGCCGCCGCCGCAGGGCGCTGATCGTGCCAGATGGCACCCAGGTCTGGTAATGTGCCATCGGCGTCGGGGGAAGAGAGCGCCGATCCGGCATCGATGCAGAGCGAATTCGGCAGCAACGAGTAATCGCGCAGCGCCGGGTCGGTGAATCCAGGATCGCCATTGATGACCACCGTTCCGGGGTATCCCCCCAGCACGTTGCAGTAGTCGATGGTGGCAGGGATCGGGATGCTGATCTCGGCGGAGCCGGCTGGATTCCAGAAGATGGAATGGCTGGCGATGACGGTCGAGATGGCGGTTCCGGTAGGATCGGTCGGAAGGTAGATCCCGGCGGAGCCTTGCAGTGCATTGTTGTTGGCGAGTGTCATGTGATTGAGGTTGATGCTGCTCGAGTTGAGGGTCGAGGCGATGGCCCCTCCCTGAGAAGTGGCAAAGTTGTTGGCAATGACACTTCTTTGGAGGATCACCGAACTTCCATCGATACCGATGGCGGCACCATGTCCCGCCACATTATCGAACAGTTCACATGACACGATATTGGACGGGCTCTGGAACAGAGTCACGGCACCACCGATGAGGGTCGCCTCGTTGTTGGTGAAACTGCAATCAAAGATCTGAGTCGAGGTGGTCTTGGCATCGATGCCACCTCCGATCAGAGAATTGTTGTTATCAAAGGTGCTGTTGAGGATGTCTGCACCGGTGCAACCGTCCAGAGTCAAACCGCCTCCGGCAGTTTGGGCGTTGTTACCGGTGAAGGAGCAGCCATTGACGATGACGGCACCGACATCGAGGAGGTAAGCTCCCGCTCCTTCGAGGCCGTTATTGCCGCTAAAAGTGAGCCCGAAGAGGTTCAGGGCGACACTTCCCGAAGCATGGATGCCAGCACCGAGTTGTGCGGTGTTGGAGTCGAAGGTGCAGTTGACCAGGGTGGGGGATGATCCGCTGATCAGGATTCCTCCGCCTCTGGAAAAGGTACCTGTTGCGTCGGTGATGACCTTGCCGATTCCAGCGGTCAGGGTGAACCCATCGATCACTGCCAGTGGAGACTCCCCCTGTTCAAAGGCGAGCACCGAGCCATTGCTGGGACCGCGAGTCATGCTACTGCCATTGATGATCGTCTGGGCAGCACCTCCGGTCGAGCGAAGGGTGATGCTCTTGCCCGCAAAGGTCAGGTTCTCGAAGTAGGTCCCAGGAGCCACGAGTACCGTATCGAGCAGGTTGGACGAGTCGATGGCGCCCTGGATGGTACTGAACTGGTCAGGAACATGCAGGTCAGCAGCGAAGAGGCTGTTGGGGTGAAGTAGACTGAGGCCGACTATCAGGGTCATGATGAGTGCGAATCGAGAGTGGAACACGGATCTCCTCCTCTGAAGAATGCTGATCGAGAGTCAAGATGGAACACAGGGTATCGCTTTTGGAACCCCTCAGGTCATTTACTCTACTGTCGTATTGTACTGCTAACAAATGCTGTTTGAACCATCGGTGATGACAATTGCTGTATTTTTTGTATATCGTGCCTAATCGCCGCTAATTTGCTGAATTACCCATATGGCTCGGCGGCCACCAAGAATGTCAATATAGACAAAGTGCCTAACATGGCTACAATCAGCGTTACCTTTCCTTTGCCATTTGAGCACCATCTCAGGCCTTACATTTGAATCGACTTGATCAGTACCTCGGGCTCCGGCTCGCGGTGCGCAATGAAATCATGGGCAATAGCCCTGAGGAGGACCCGATGCCGAGTTCTACAAGCTTCATCGGTAAAATGCTGCTGATGGCCGTATTCACCGCACTCATCGGCGGTTGTTTTGGCCGAAGCACCAAGATCATGGCCCCCACGGCCCTCAGTTATCCGACTGCGGAATGGGTCGTGACGGTCGGTGAACCGGTAATTATTCCCGCCCCGCTGATCGAGGGCGATGCACCCGATCTGTGGGTCGTGACCCCCGAGCTGCCGCTCGGACTGACTCTCGATTCGAAAAGCGGAATCATCAGCGGAACCCCCGGAGAGAGCTGTCCATCGGCATTCTTCACCATCACCGCCTCCAATTATGGTGGCGAGGTTTCGGTGGGTCTGGAGATCCGGGTGCTTCCCGAGGCGCCGTGCGACCTGGCGTATTCACTCGACTCGGTACAGATCCTCGCATTTAGCTCTTTTCCGACCCTGACTCCCACTCTCGGTTGTGGACCATCGAGTGACTACTCGGTGGATCCTGCACTGCCCGAGGGGGTGGTGCTCGATCCCCACAGTGGAGTCCTCAGCGGAATGCCGATCGTCAGCCAGGATGCGACCCTGCATCAACTGACTGCGGCCAATGAGAGTGGATCGGCCAGTTTCTCGATCCTCATCGAAATCATTCCTGCGGGGCCATGTGATCTCGCCTACCTCGAAGACGACAAGGTGGTCGCACCGTTTGCACCGATGGACCCGATCTCACCCACCACCGGCTGTGGCGAGGCGGATCTGTGGCTGATCGATCCGGCCTTGCCGGAGGGGATCTCCATCGATCCGACGACCGGGATCATCTCTGGAACTCCCGCCCTGGAAACTCCCAGGATCGTCTACAGCGTCATCGCCTCCAATGAGCATGGCAGTGACGAGACAGAGATTGCCCTGCGCATCTCGCCAGTCTTTACCTACCAGCTGGAACAGATCAGCGGTGAGTACGACCAGACCACCGGAGAGGGTGGAGCCGAGGTTCGCATCATCTTGACCGAAGGAGGGGATAACGTGACCTTCCCGACCCAGATCCTGATGCTCTCGCTGGCTCTGGCTCATGATGTCGAGCGCCTCGATCTGACCTCGGTGGTTCCGGGACAGGATCTGACCGGATTTAACGACGGTAATGGTCCCGAGTTCTTCGCTCCCTTCGAGACCCCGGATGGGTTCACCCTGGGAATCGTTTTCTCCTTCTCTGCCGACGCAGGTGGGTTGACGGCGGATCTTCCGCGAGAAGTGGCAGTGGTCACCTACAGTACGATTCCAGATGCTTTCTCCGGCAACAGCGCCGGCGATCAGTCCGACCTGGACTGGGGGAATCCTTCTGCTGGTGCTCCGGGCATACCTTCTGTTGGAAACACCGTGGTGCTGGATGGAGTGACGGGAATCTTGCCGATCACGGATGGTGCCAGATTGGATCTCGTACCGAGCGAGTAATCGCATCGGCCGTTGCAGTGGATCAGAAGTGAGGAACACCCCCGATGTCACGCCTGAAGATGTTGCTCCTGTGGATGATGGCCTGCTGGATTGCCGGATGTGGTGGAGGAGTGGGGAATTCACCCGCAGTAGAGACTTTCCCTCTGCAGTCGATTTCCTATCCCGACATCGATGGTTGGATGGTCGGATCGACCATCGAACCCGTCGCGCCGGAAGTAAATGGCGGCCTTCCCGATCTCTGGACGGTCGAACCCGATCTGCCGCTGGGGATATCCTTCGACCCCAATAGCGGCGTCATCACCGGTACCCCGCTGGAACTTCATCCGCAGACTCTCCACATCGTGGTCGCTCAGAACGAGGGTGGACAGGTGACGGTGGTCATCTCCATCGAGGTGTCGCAAGAAGCGCCATGTGACCTCGATTACGGAGCCTTCAGTTTCCAGTGGATCGAGAATCAGCCGCTCTCACCGATCGTTCCCGTTTCCTCCTGTGGAGTGGCCAGCAGCTGGAGCATCGCTCCCGCCCTGCCACAGGGTCTGCTCCTCGACCCCATGACCGGTGCCATCAGCGGTATTGCGACTGAATCCAGTGTTCTGGCGATCTACCTGATCGTCGCTCAAAACTCCGCCGGTCAAGGAGCGGTCACCCTCGCCATCGAGGTGCTGGCGGTGCCACCGTGCGACCTGACTTACCCGCAATCTTCACTGTCACTGCTACAGGGTGAAGTGTTGACCCCGCAACTCCCTCAAGTTTCCTGTGGAGTGGTGGAGAACTACTCGGTGCAGCCAGCGTTCCCTGTGGGGCTCGAACTCGATCCGATTTCAGGGATCATCTCCGGCACCGCACTGGAACTCAGTGGACAGACGACGCATCTGATCCGTGCTGCCAATGGCAGTGGGGAGTCGACCTTTTCACTGACCCTCGAGGTGGAGATCCAACCCCCTTGTCTTCTGACCTATCCCGTGGCTCTGCTTTCATTGCAGGTGGGAGAGGCCGTGGCACCACTGGTTCCGACGGTTGAATGTGGATCGGTGACAGCGTTTACAGTGACACCAACCCTGCCTCAGGGTCTGACCATCGACCCGTTGACCGGGGTGATCGAGGGAGTGGCTACGACCACATCTGACGCCACTTCTCATCAGGTCAGCGCCAGCAATGCTAGTGGCCAGAGTAGTTTCAATATCGTCATCGAAGTGCTCTCTCAGCCCCCCTGTGATCTTCAGTATCCGATCTCGTTGCTGTCGGTTCAGGTGGGAGAAGGGGTCGGCCCCCTCGAGCCGACGGTCGGATGTGGATCGGTTAGCGTCTTCAGCGTGTCACCCTTGCTCCCCGCCGGTCTCGGTCTCGATGCCTCGACCGGTGTGATCCAGGGCACTCCGCTGGCGATTTCAGATGCCGTGAGTTACCAGATCACCGCCAGCAATTCGGTGGGGCAGACCAGTTTCGATCTGGTCATCGTGGTGATGCCGCAAGCGCCGTGCAATCTCCAGTACCCACCCATCGAAGCAATGGTCGGAGAGCCGATCGCCGCCGTCGGGCCCACATCTTCCTGTGGTCCCATCCAGTTCTACTCGGTGAGTCCTCCCCTTCCGCAGGGACTCACTCTCGATCCGATCAGCGGCTTGATTTCGGGGACTCCTCAACTGCAAGGTGGACCCACCCTCCATTCGATCGAGGGAGAGAATGGTAGTGGTTCAACCGCAACCCAGATCAGTATCACGCTCCTTCCAACGCCTCCCTGTTCGCTGCAGTATCTGACCAGCTCGATCTCCTTGATCGTCAACGAGGACACGATTTTCCTCGAAGCGACGGTCGGCTGTGGATCGGTCACCAGTTGGAGCGTCAATCCGGCTCTACCCGGAGGATTGACCCTCGATGGGGCCACCGGAGCCATCTCTGGCATCGCCACGGAACTGCAAGGGTCACTCCAGCACATCATCGAGGCGTCGAACGTCAGTGGCTCCTCGACCTTCTCGATCGGCATCGAGGTGGTGGAGCCGGCTCCCTGTGATCTCCAGTATCCGGTCACTCTCATCTCACTGGAGGTGGGGGAACTTCAACCGGCACTGATTCCTGCAGTCTCCTGCGGAAGTGTCGAAAGTTACAGCGTGGTGCCGACGTTACCGACCGGCTTGCTGCTCGATCCACTGACCGGAGTGTTGTCAGGAACTGCAGCCATGCTTTCCGATGCCACTGGATACCAGATCAGTGCGACCAACAGCAGCGGGCAGACCACTTTCGATTTGACCATCGAGGTGCTCCCGCAGGCACCCTGCGATCTCGGTTATCCGCTCCCGATGCTCTCCTTGCAGGTCGCATCCGCACTGCTGCCCCAGTCTCCGACCGTCAGTTGTGGAGAGCCTTCTTCCTTCACCGTGACGCCGACCCTACCCTCCGGCCTGGCGCTGGATGGGGTGACGGGAGTGATCGAGGGGACGCCGCTGATCGCGGCTGAATCGACCAGCTACCAGATCAGTGCCATCAATGTCACCGGTGTGGCCACCGTCGAGGTGGTGATCGAAGTCCTTCCGCAGGCGCCCTGCGATCTCCAGTACCCTACGGCACTGCTGTCGGTGCCAGTGGACACGGCGCTGATTGCCATCACACCCACCTCGGATTGCGGAGCCGTCGACAGTTACTCGGTGCTTCCGCCACTTCCTCCGGGGCTGGTCCTCGATGGCTCGACCGGCGAGATCAGTGGAACGCCCTTGACCAGTTCGACGGCGACCAGTTATCAGATCATCGCCAGCAACATCTCGGGGCAGACCAGTTTCGATCTGCTGATCGAGGTGCTGGCTGTGGCTCCCTGTGATCTCACATACTCTCCCGCCCAGCTTTCTCTGGTAGAGGGTGTGGCGATGCCGACCCTGCTTCCGCTGGTCGGTTGTGGAGTGGTGACTTCCTTTACCGTCTCACCACCATTGCCGGCGGGGCTGACCATCGACTCGCTGTCTGGAGTGATCGAGGGGATCCCTGCGAGCAGTTCGGCCCTCACCTCCCATCAGATCAGTGCCGAGAATGCCATCGGTCAGTCCACCTTTGATCTACTCATCGAGGTGTTGCCGCAGGTTCCTTGTGGACTGCAGTACTCCACCTCCAACTGGTTGCTGCTGGTCGGGCAACCGCTCTTGGCGGAGATCCCAACCTCGGACTGCGGTGCCATCGATCAGTACTCGGTGGTTCCTGACCTGCCGCTGGGATTGCAACTGGATGGCACCACCGGAGAGATCAGTGGAACTCCACAACTGCAAGGTGGGCCCACCGCTCATGTGGTCATCGGCGAAAATGTCAGTGGATCCACCTCGACCCTGGTGACGATCACCATCGCACCTGAGGCTCCCTGCACGCTGATTTATCCGGTCTCATCGTTGACTCTGGTCGCGGCAGAAGATGTCGTGTTCCTGGTCCCAACGGTCGGTTGTGGATCGGTCAGCCAGTGGAGCATCGCCCCGGCCTTGCCGAACGGTCTCCTTCTCGATGGCACCAGCGGTGTGATCTCAGGGGTGGCGACGACCCTCCAGGGCCCGACCGATTACCTGATCGAAGCGGCCAATAGCAGTGGCTCGTCCACCTTCACTCTCACCATCGAGGTGGTGGGGACGGCGCCCTGCCAGCTGCTGTATCCCGATTCCACCCTGGTGCTATTGCTCGGTGTGGCGCTCGATCTCCAGCAACCCACGGTGGGTTGTGGAACTCCCGATCTCTTCTCCATCGACCCGGCGCTGCCGGCGGGCCTCACCTTCGATGCCCTGACCGGATCCATCGGAGGGACCGCGTCGCAACTGACGGCGACCACCCAGCACCTGGTCACCGCATCGAATGGAATCGGATCCACCAGCGTCTTTCTGACCACCGAGGTGATCGGCATGGCCCCTTGTGATCTCCAGTATCCCCAGACTCCGCTCGCGCATCCTGCAGCCGTCACGATGGCTCCACAGATTCCTCAGGTGGGCTGCGGAAATGTCGAAATCTGGAGTGTGACTCCGGCTCTACCGAGTGGCCTGACCTTCGATGAAGCGACCGGTGCGATTGCCGGTCAGGCTCTGGCGGAGGGGGAAAGCACCCACTTGATTCGTGGCGAGAATGGCTTCGGCAGCGTCGAGACGACCCTCGATGTCATCATCCGTGACGTCTTCTTGTTCCATGCCGAGCCGTTCCAGATCGGCTACTCGCCGGTGACTGGAATCGGAAGCGGTCAGGTGGCTTTGATGTGTGAGGAGGGGAGCTCCAATCCGGGCTACCCGATGCCGCTGGCAGGGATCTCGATGGCGATCCAGCACGACCCGTCCCTACTGAGTTATGTTGCGGTCGAGCAGGGGTTGGCGATGGCGAACTTGAACAATGGTGGAGGCCCCGATTTCTGGGGAGTGAACACCATCGATGGAGCGGTCCTGATCGGCGCCTTGATCTCGTTCACCTTCGGCGACGTGCTGGTTTGCGATGTCGATCGTGAAATCGCCGTGATCGAGTTTGCCACCAATCCCCAGACCTTGCAGGGAAATCCAACCGGAACCTCAGGAGTGCTTCCCTGGGGCAATCCGGGAACCTCTCCACCGCTCGATAATCTGGTGGTGGTCGACGGTATCGTCAGCGTCGATCCGGTGTTCAAGCCGGTCGAATTCCTGCTATTCCCTCAATAAGTTGGCCGGTGAGATCCCACGGCAACGACCTGGGGTGATTCTCAAGAGTCCTGATTGTCCGAATTGACCACTAGCATCCCGCCATTCTATTCAGTACGATTGATTACTAGTATTCAAGGTTCGAGGTTCGTAAACTTTATAGTCTGCTTCATATTCAAATTTCCCGATTCAACGGGCTTGAAGTCGACCGATAATATCCGGGAGAGGTACCAATGATGCCAAAGTGTAATCTGTTCGTAGTTTCTGCGATGATTCTGTTTTTTACATCCATGTCGATTGCCCAGGTCCATACCGTCACCGCTTCCAATGAAGTGGCACTGCCGGGGGCCAGCGTTACCGTCAAGGTCACCCTCGATAATGATGAAGCCGCACGAGGATTCAGCTTAGGATTGGCCCATGCGGGGACGATCTTGACCCTCACTGCGATCAATGATGGTGCCGAGGTCGCAAACTCCAACGGTGGAACGGGACCGGACTTCGAGCACACTGAATTCCCTGCAGCCGGAGGACCTGGCGGCACCTACGCGGTGATTCTCAGTTTCGCCCCTCCCCTCGATGAGATCGCCATCGGCACGGGCAATGAGATCGCTCTCTTCAGTTACACCTGTTCCGCAGCGGCAGCACCTGGCAGCAGTGAGGCACTCGATTTCTCCGATGGCTTGGGCGCACCCGCGGTGATCACCGTGATCAGTGTCGTTTCAGGAACCACCTCGATCAGTCGCACTCCGACCAAGGTCTCGGGATCGGTCAGCATCGGCACACCTGCACCGAGTAACCTCTCCTGTTCCATCACCGACCCCTGTGGAGGGGGCGGATTGGGCGTCGGAACCCACAACTGGATCAACGGAGGAGTCTACGACAGCGTCGAGGTCCTCACCGGAGGCGTCGTGATCCAGACACTGGTGGGAACAGCCACCTCCACCACCACCACCTCGGTGGGTGCTGGAACTGTTGGATATTCGGTGCGAGGAGTTCGCAACCTCAGCACCAGTGCAGAGAGCAATAACTGCAACTTGACCTACCAGGTCACTCCGCCACCCGCGGCTCCAACAGGAGTAACTTGTGTGGTCGATCAGGTGACCGGTAGCACTTCCGTCAGCTGGACCAATCCTGATCCGGTCTCCTCCGTCGAGGTGACTCTGGATGGAGCGGTGGTGGGAACCCTCGGAGCGGGTGCGACCTCCACCACGGTGACCATCGGAGGACCCGGTAGCTACAATATCTGCGTCCGCGGATCGAACGTCTGTGGCGATTTCAGTGCCGATGGTTGCTGCACTGCAGTGCGTGACAACTTCTTCATTCGCAACGACATGAACCAGGATGGCTCCGAGAACATCGGTGACCCGGTAGGGGGGCTCAACTACCTGTTCGGCGGTGGTACGATGGCTTGTCTGGATGCCGCAGATGTCAATGACGATGGTGCGGTCGACCTCTCCGACGTCGTCTACAGTCTCAATGCCATCTTTGGCATTGCGGTGGGAGGAACCGTTCCAGTGGTGCCCTCTCCCAATGGAGCCTGTGGCCCCGATCCGACCTCCGATAGCGTCAGTTGCGTGAGTTTCAACGGCTGTTGATCCACGGCTTCCCAGCGAGATTGATCTGCGCCTCACACTCTCGACGAGAGTGTGAGGCGCTTCTTTTTCATGGGGCGGGGATCTAACGCCGATGATCTAACGCCGATGATCTAACGCCGATTTACCAGCGATTGAGCCGGTAGTTCCTCACCGAGACAACGCTCCAGCCACAGGCTCGACTCGATCAAGGCTTCACGATCGATACCACTGTCGAAGCCTTGCTGTTGCAGCACTTCGAGCAGATCTTCGGTGGCCACATTGCCGCGAGCACCGGGTGCGAAGGGGCAGCCGCCCAATCCTCCCGCGGATGCATCAAAAGAACGAACCCCTGCGTCGAGGCCTGCCCGTACACACTCCAGTGCCGATCCATGAGTGTCGTGGAGGTGTAGTGAGATCTTTTCGATGGGGATCTCGCTGGTCAGCCGATCGATCAGGGTCGTGACCGCCTGCGCAGTGGCGATCCCGGTGGTGTCGGAGATGACGATCTCCTCGGCTCCGCCACGGAGCAGGGCGATCGATCTCTGCAGCACCTGCTCGGTATCGATCGCGCCCTCGTAGGGGCAACCGAAGCAGCAGCTGAGATAGCCGCGCAAGGGGAGATCGAGGGGGGGCGACCTCAATTGCTGGAGGTGTTGCAGTGATTGATCGATGGAACAGCCGCTATTCTGTTGTGAAAAGGTCTCGCTGGCGGCGGTGAAGAAGGCGAGGTGTTTGGCTCCCGCTGCCACGGCTCGTTGTCCGCCGATCCGATTCGGGACCAGTGCCCACAACTGGACCGGAGTGACATCTCCCAGCAGAAGAAAGAGAGCATCGCTGTCGGCCATCGCCGGCACCCGATCGGGCCGGACAAAGGCTCCCGCCTCGATCTCGCGGACTCCACAGGCGATCAGTTTCTCGATCCACTCGCGTCGTTGCTCGATGGAGAGCTGAATCCCCCGGCTTTGCAGGCCATCTCTGGGACCGACCTCGACCACACGGACCGAGTGCTTTTCCGGTGCAGGATCGTTCATTCAGGCTCCTGTGGTGGATCCAGTTCGACCAGCATCGAACCCGCCACCACCGGATCCCCGCGGGTCACGGAGATGCTGCGGATGCTTCCATCTCTTGGCGATCGGATCGCCATCTCCATCTTCATCGCTTCCAGCACCACCAGCACCTGTCCGGCACTGACCTGTTCGCCGACGGTGACCTTGACCTCGATCACGGTTCCTGGCATCGGAGCGGACAGGTCCCCGCTGGCGCTGGGATCGGTTTGGTTCGATTCGGTTTGGTTCGATTCGGTGCGGCGAGTCCCGACGGCGAAGGCGCGTCCCTGCCAGCCGACCTGTGCCTTGTGGGTCGACCCCGACAGCACCACGCTGCGCACCTCACCCTCCACCTCGAGGGTCAACAGTGGTGGATTCCATTCGATCACCTTCCACTGAAGGGGAGGCGGAGAGGGTTCGAGGCCATCGAGTTGCGACCGACTCATGGCCACACCCTTCCAGGGAGCCGTTGCCAGCAGCCAGCCACTTCAGCGCCATCGCCGGCGGTGCTTCCAAGCAGTTGACGCGCCGCCCGTCCGATCGCCTGGAGCCAGATCGGTTCCAGTTGTGGCGCCTGCCAATCTCCCCACTTCTCTTCCACCAAGGTGGTGTGAGCGGTTCCCGCAGCAAAATCGGACGAGCAGAGCAGATCTCGACAGAAGGGAAGGGTGGTCTCGACCCCGGCGATGAGGGTCGCTTCGATGGCGGCCACCAAGCGCCGGGTGGCGTCCTCTCGAGTCTCTCCATGGGCGATGATCTTGGCCAGCATCGGATCGTAATGAGCGGAAATTCGGTCTCCTTGACGGACGCCACTATCGATGCGAACCCCGTCCATCTGCGGCCACAGACACCGAGTCAATGTGCCTATCGATGGCAGGAATTGCGCCGCCGGGTCCTCGGCGTTGATGCGAACCTCGATGGCGTGTCCGTCGGTCGAGATCGCATCGAGTTGGGCCAGTTGTGCCTGTCCCGTGGCGACTTGCCACTGCAATTTCACGATATCGACACCGTGTACCAGTTCGGTCACCGGATGCTCGACCTGAAGTCGAGTATTCATCTCGAGGAAATAAAACTGCTCTCCATCGAACAGGAACTCGACGGTGCCGGCTCCGCGATAGTGCACCGACTGCGCCAGTCTCCGGGCGGCCTCGTGCATGTCGCTGCGCTGGCGCGAAGGCAGGGAAGGTGCGGGAGATTCCTCGATCAACTTCTGGTGGCGTCGTTGCAGCGTGCATTCCCGATCCCCGAGGATCGCCACCTCGCCGAGACCGTCGCCGATCAACTGGACCTCGATGTGACGCGCCGGTTCGATCAGTTTCTCGATGAAGACTGAATCGTCTCCGAACGCCGCCAGCGCCTCGCGCTGCGCCGATTCGATCGACTCCTCGAGTTGGTCGAGATCGCGCACGATGCGCATTCCCTTACCACCTCCGCCGCGAGTCGCTTTGATCAGCAGAGGAGAGCCCCAGCCTTTCAACTCACGAGTCCAGGAAGGGCCCTCTGTGCTCTCTGGGCCCGGCGGGACGAGGCTCGGTGCGCAGGGCACCTTTGAGGCGAGAGCGAGCGTCCTGGCCTGCGTCTTGTCACCCAGTTGGAGCACCTGCTCGGCGGTCGGGCCGATGTAGGTCCAACCCTCTTGCTCGACCCTTCGGGCCAACTCGGGGCTCTCCGACAGGAATCCCCAGCCTGGATGCACGGCGTGCACCCCGACCTCGCGACCCGCTTCGATGATGCGATCGATGTCGAGGTAGGAGTGAGATGGAGAGGCGGGGCCAATCTCCCTGCTGTGATCGGCCGCTTCGACGAATCGTGCGTTTCGATCCGCCTCGGAGTGGACTGCGACCGTCTCCAGCCCGAGCGCCGAAAGAGTGCGGATGATCCGGCAAGCACACTCGCCTCGATTGGCCACCAGAACCCGGCTCGGTGTCATGCGGAATCCTCATCGGCACTGTTTTCGGCACTGTTTTCGGCACTGTTTTCGGCCGCAGGTTTCTCGACCCATGGTGCAGGCTTGCGTTCGAGGAATGAACTCAGGCCAGACTGGCCCTCTTGACTGGCTCTGCGAGCGGCGATTCGATCGGCGGTGTATTCTGCCAGCGAGTCGGGAGATGGAAGACCGGAGACCTCGCGGATCAGGATCTTGGCTTCCTGTACCGCTTCCGGAGCGCCGCCGAGAATCTCTTCGACCAGTTGATCGATGCGTGAGTCCAGTTGATCGATCTGGCAGACCTCGTGAACCATGCCGATCCGCAGGGCGTCCTCGGCTCCAAATCGTTCGCCGGTGAGGAAGTAGCGACGCGCCTGAGCGGCGCCGATGCGCGCCACCGCATGGGGCGAGATGACGGAGGGCAAGATGCCCAGCTTGACCTCGCTGAAGGCAAAAACGCAGTCGTCGGAGGCGACCGTGATGTCACTGGCACAGACCAGGCCGGCACCGCCGCCGAGTGCGGCACCGTGAGCTCGCACGATCACCGGGCAGCGAGCGCTGGAGATGGAAGACAACATTCGCGCCATGCGCAGTGCCTCGTGGCGATTTTCGTCGGTCGACAGCTCGATCGACGCTCGCATCCAGTTCACATCGGCACCGGCACAGAAGATCTTTCCCTCGCCGGAGAGTACGATCACTCGCACCGTTGGATCGGAATTGAGCGAGTTGAAGCTGTCGCGCAGTGCCGCAATCAATCGCCCATCGAAGGCATTGCGTACATCGGGTCGGGCGAGCACCACATCGGCTCGCGCGCCGTTTCGGGTCACCTTCAGGTGGTCTGAGAGTTTGCTCATCCGTCACTCCTCTACATCCGGTAGATACCGATCTTGCGCGGCTCCAGCGGGGCACAGGAAGCCGCTTCGATTCCCAGCCCCAGTACATCGCGGGTTGCGGCGGGGTCGATGATTCCATCATCCCAGAGGCGGGCGGTGGAGTACCAGGCACTTCCCTCGTGCTCGTATCGCTGGAGGATCGGGTCGGTGATCTCCTGCTGTTGCTTTTTGGTCAGTTTCTGGCCCGATTCAGCCAGTTGGTCCATCTTGATGTGGAGCAGCACCTCGGCGGCTTGCTCGGCACCCATCACCGAGATGCGAGCATTGGGCCACATCCACATCTGACGAGGTTGGAATGCACGGCCACACATCCCGTAATTTCCGGCGCCGTGCGATCCTCCGATGACCACGGTGAAGCGCGGCGATGGCGAGTTGGCGACGGCATGAACCAGTTTCGCTCCATCCTTGGCGATTCCGCCTCTTTCATACTCCTGACCCACCATGAAGCCAGTGATGTTCTGGAGGAAGATGATGGGAAAGCCGCGGGTCGAGCACAACTCGACGAAGTGGGTGCCCTTGAGCGCCGATTCACTGAAGAGAACACCGTTATTGGCGACGATGCCGACTCGATGCCCATGAATTCTGGCAAATCCACACACCAGGGTGGTGCCATACAACTGCTTGAATTCATCGAACTCACTGGCGTCGACGATCCGGGCAATCACCTCGCGCACCTCGAACGGCTGTCGTGGATCGGAAGGGATGATGGAGGAGAGTTCGGCAGGATCGTAGAGGGGCGGTTCGGTAGGCTGGAGGTCGAAGCCGGGGCGTGATTGCGGCGGCAACGAGCGGAAGATGGTTCGAGCCCTGAGCAGCGCGTCCGCGTCGTCCTGTGCCAGATGGTCGGTGACGCCGCTGATCCGGCAATGGACATCTCCGCCGCCGAGTTGCTCGGCGCTCACCTCCTCGCCAGTCGCTGCCTTGACCAGCGGTGGGCCGCCAAGAAAGATGGTTCCCTGGTTCTTGACGATGATCGACTCGTCGCTCATCGAGGGAACATAGGCACCACCAGCGGTGCAGGACCCCATCACCACGGAGATCTGCGGAATTCCCTGAGCACTCATCCGGGCCTGGTTGTAGAAGATCCTGCCGAAGTGGTCGCGGTCGGGGAAAACCTGATCTTGCAACGGCAAGTAGGCGCCGCCGGAGTCGACCAGGTAGATGCAGGGGAGTTGATTTTGCTCGGCGATCTCCTGCGCCCGAAGATGTTTCTTGACCGTCAGCGGGTGATAACTACCGCCCTTGACCGTGGCATCGTTGGCGATGATCACCGCCAGTCGATCCTCGACCTGACCGATTCCAGTGACGATGCCGGCGGAGGGAAGAGGAGAATCGTAGACCTGATGGGCACACAGGCTCGCCACCTCGAGGAATGGCGAATCCTCGTCGATCAGCGCAGCGATCCGATCCCTGACCAGCATCTTGCCCCGTGCCTGGTGGCGCTCGATGGCATCCTGGCTCCCCCCCGATCGAACCGATTGGAGATCCGAGCGCAATCGTCCCAGCAGGTCCTCCATCGCCTGGCGCTGGTCGGTCGCGCAGTGGTCAGCGGTGGGGAGAGGCGAACCGATCGTGGTGGTCATGCAGCATCCTCTTTCCTGGTCGAAGAATAGGGAACTGGACCGGGATCGGCAAGGGGTCCGGTTTGAGGAGTCCTCTCTGGCTATCCGGGCTGTTCCCCGATCGACCAGCGGATAGGCTGGCAAGTGCGAGAAAGAGGTCTCATGAGCCGTCAGTGTTTGGAGTGTGAGAGTTTCAACGATGACGATGCCCTGCACTGCGACCAGTGCGGCAACTCTCTCGATGGACCTTCCCCGGCGACGATGCGGCATCCTGGTGACCGCTCGATACAGATCGCACAGATGATGGTGGTGGCCATCTTGATGGGATTTGTCTGGTGGGGGATCCAGCAGGCTCCCACCGATGTCTCGAGCGGTGACGAAGATCGACCAGGAGATGCGAGATCTGCCGATTCCGGAGCCGGTTCCGCTGGGACCGATGCCAACCCTGGCCGCGGCGATGATTTCCTGCTCAACGATCCAGTTGTTCAGGGGAGCCGCAGCGGGGCCACTGGCGGAGTGCTCTGGGGCTGGGTTCAGGTCACCGACCCGAGCGGCCGCACCCTCTCGCAACTGCCGGCGGTGGTGACCTCTGGCGGTTGGTTGGCACTGCCTCGAGTCGCCTTGCTGGGTGCGGCTGAGGTGAGTTTTCGTGAGGGGAAGCCTGGGCAGGGTACGGTCTCCACCGGGCGCTTTCGACGCTCCGATGATCTCTCGTTGTGGCAGCTCGACCCGATGATAGCGGCTTCGTCATCTTCATCGGCCCCGTCATCGGCTCCGTTGGCTCGCTGGGATTCGCAGTTGCCCTTGCAACTGCTCGACTCGGCCGGTCGTCAGAGCGAGTGGGAACCCGATCCGGGACTGATCCGTAACGGCGACTTCTTGCGCGGGACCATCGACCACCCGACCGCGGCAGTGCTGATGCAGCAGGGAGCCATCGTCGGGTGGATTCCAGGAGAGATTCTCGAGGGTGCATGGCTCTGGGTCGGTTCCGATGAGGATCAACTCACCCCGGTGGCCACACTCGATGATTTTCAGGCCGCAGAATTCGACGGCGGGCGGATCGCCGCCACCCGGCTGCTACTCGATGGGCAGATCGATGATCTGACCGCACTGTTGCGGCTCGATCAGGCGATGGGGAGAGAGGAACTTCTGCCAGCGGAGGAGATCCCCGTTCCCTATCGAAGAATTGCGATGTTCGAGGCGACCAGTGTTCGACTGTTGCGCGGGCTCGAGGCGGAGGATGGCGGATCTTACTTCGATGCGGTCGGGCTCGATGCCTTGCTGTGGCTTGAGGGACCCGATCTGGTCGCCATCTGGCTCTCCCTGGCGATTCGTGATGGTGGTGTCCGTCGACTCTCACGAGCGGTAGATGCGGGCGATCAACTGTACCGCAGCAGAGCCGATGACCCCGCCTGGCAGCGAGTCTTCGGATTGTTGCCCGATCTGTTCGTGACCGGAGCCGAGTCGAGTCGAAGCAGCGGACTCGACAGCGAAGCGATCGCCTGGATCGTCTCGGGAAGGGCCCGGTTTCCCGCCGATGATGCGCTGCGATTGCTCGATGCGGAACGACTGCTCGATGCCCAACAACTCGATCTGTGCGAGGAATTACTGCAACTCGAGGTGGTGCGTAGTGATCTCAAACTACTGCGTCAGGGATTGCGATCTCGATTGGAACGAGAACGTCGGATCGAGGGCCGGGTGCTGATCGAGTTCCCCCCCGGTTCGCCGGTGATCGAGGCGACCGCCCTGGTCGGTGGGATACCCGTGGCCTTCATCATCGATACCGGTGCTTCCGCGACCTCGATTCCATCATCGGCTCTCGCTGCGTTGGGAATCGTCGTCGATCAGAATACTCCCCGAAGAAGGGTGCGAACCGCCAGCGATGAATTCGAGGCTCCGGTGGTCTCGCTACCGCCGCTCGATCTCGCCGGGGCGTTGGTCGAGGGGATGCAAGCGACGGTGCTCGATCTGCCAGGGCAACCCGACACCGGTTTGCTGGGACTGGATTTCCTCGGTCGATTTCGCATCGATCTCGATGTCGATCTTGGCTGGCTGATTCTGGAGCCACGCTGAAGGCCAAGATGGGCAGGCCACGATGCAGGCCACGACGATGCAGGCCAAGATCCAGGCACGATGCAGGCCACGCTGGCGGATCCGCTCTTGCGCCATGGGGG
>DUAN01000008.1:41175-49317 GCA_012960845.1 Planctomycetota bacterium
TCAGCGCAAAGATCAGCGCAAAGATCAGCGCAAAGGTCAGCGCAAAGAGGCCGGCGGTTTCTGCCGAACCTGCTGTCAGTTTCACCATGGCGACTCGTTTCGGAGCCCAGCAGCAGAAGAGATGAGCGTGGAGTAGTTCCAGTTTAGCGAGCCTGGCGGATCGAGGCGAATGTGCCGACCGGATAGGGGCCATGCTCACTGCGGGTCCCGTCGAGCCATTTCACGACGACTCGATCGATCTGCGCGGCCGTTGCCAGGCCGACGTGGATCCTCGGATCGTTGGATGAACAGTAGGAGTAACTGCGGGCCACGTGGCGATGGAGTACACGGTCGCCGCAGTGAATCTCGAGTTGTGCGCCGAGTGCCGTGATGCCATCTCGATCGTGGAGGGTCAGAGTCACCGAGCCGCCCGCCTTGGTCGCTTGATTGACGAGTATTTGGCCAGGTCCATTATTATTGATGACAACGATGTCTGTATCTCCATCGTTGTCGAGGTCGCCAAAGGCACAGCCACGCCCGGTGTACTTCACCGCGTTGGCCACTACGCCCTTCGGCATCACTTCGTGGAATCGCCCGCCACCTTGGCCCTGGAACAATTGATCCAGTTCGGCGTAGGGGTCGTCGGTTCCATCGGAGTCGCGGGTGCGAAGTACACGGCCATTGGTCACGAACAGATCGAGGATGCCGTCATGATCGAAATCCTGATACCCCATGCCAAATCCTGTCATGTCGCGGCTCACCGCAGAGAGACCGGTCAGGATCGTGACGTCGGAAAAGACTCCAGAATCATTTCGGTACCAGGTGTTGGATTCGTTGCGGATGTGAGTCATGAACAGGTCGAGGTCGCCGTCTTCATCGACATCTGCGGCCTGTACGCCCATCCCCGCCTCAGCGGAGCCGTTGAGGTTCACCGCACAGCCGAGGGGAATGGCAACATCTTCGAATTCCAGATCGCCGAGATTTCGCCACAGTTGATTGGGAGAGCCATCGTTGGCGACGTAGGCGTCTCGCCGTCCATCCTGATCCAGATCCGCCAGTACGACTCCAAGCCCGTTGCCGTAGACCGATTGAATGCCACACACGGAGGAGATGTCAGTGAAAGTACCGTCTCGGTTGTTGCGGTAGAGCAGGTCGTGAGCAGGAGCCTGGTAGTTGTTGGGGGAGCAGTAGTCCTCGCCGATGCCGGAACCGCATTTCAGTTCCTTGTCGGGGCTCCAGGAGATGTAGCGACTGACGAACAGTTCAGGAAACTGGTCGCCATCGAGATCGCCAAATGCAGCAGATGCACAGAAGCCCTCGTTCCCGAGGCCCGACATCGCCGTGCCATCCTCGAAGGTACCGTCGCCGGCATTGAGGTAGAGAACATCGCCACCGAGATTACTGACGAATAGATCGAGGTCTCCATCGCGATCGAAATCACAACAACTGGCTCCCATGCCGAATCCGCGGTCGCCGACTCCCGCCTGATCGGTCACGTCGGTGAAGTGCAGATCGCCATCATTTCTGTACAATCGATTGGTCGGTGCTTTGCTGCGGTCGCCTGCGAGTATTCCTCCCGCCTGAACGCAGTAGATGTCGAGATCTCCATCGGCGTCAAAATCGAACAGGGCGACACCACCTGCGACACTTTCGGGAAGCCAGTAACGGCGTGATGGTCCGAGAGAATGGACGAAATCGAATCCCGAGTCCGCAGCGAGGACTCGAAACCAGGGGGAGTTCGAGGGAACTGCGGATGGCTGGTTTCCAGGATTAGAGGTGTCGGTGCAGCCCGCAGTCAGAATCAGCAGCGGGATCCACAGAAGAGAACGAGACCTCACTGATTTCCTCCGCCACTCCTTCGAGCTTGCTGCAGGGCGTCATGAGCGTTGATCAGTTGTGGGTGTTGCCCGACCTGCTTGAATAGTTTTTTGAGGCGCTGGTCCGCTTCGTCGAATTGCTCCGATCGAATCAGCGTGAAGATGAGATTGACCTGCACCGGAAGGTGATTCGGATTCAGAAGTGCTGCGGCTCGCAGGTGCTTGGTCGCTGTTTCCAGGATTCTGCTGGCGAGTGCGGCTTCTCCTGCGGCTGCATGGCACTCGAAATCGTCGGGCTGGAAACTCAGACTCTTTTCGAAGGCTACGATCGCCTGGGGAAACTTTCGCTGCCGAATCAAACTCAATCCCAGCAACTTGTAGGCGATCGGATTCTCGGAGTCGATCTCGACTGCTCTGCTGGCATGGAGTTCTGCGGTGATAGGGTCTTCGAGTGCCAGGTGAAGATCGGAGAGATTGATGAGGGTGGGGAAGTAGTCTGAATCGATCTTCAAGGCGGCCTGAAGTCGAGTACTGGCCTGTGAATTTCGGTTCATCGCTCGCAGAGCCAGGGCGAGATTGTTGAGGGCGTCCTTGTCGTCTGGATTCACAGTGAGCACCTTGTGCAACAAGATCTCTGCTCGAGGTGCGAAACCCGCCTCGATCAGATCTGCCGAATGATTGATCAACATCTGTGGAGCGGCGTAATAACCGCTGAAGCGGAGGCGACCCTCGTCGGGGTAACTGAGCCTGCTGGCATTGAGCCCTGCCTTCAGATCGCTTGCAGCCCGTTCATCCTGACCGAGCGCGCGGTATGCCTGACCTCTTGCATTGAACACGGCAGGGTGACCCGGAGCTTGCTGGAGAGCCTTGCTGGCGAGTTCGAGAGCTTTTTGTGGCTGACCCGAGATCAACTCCAACTTGGAAAGTGCAATCAAGGGCGCCGCGACCCTGGGAGCGAGTTGCAACGATTGGGCGAATGCACTGCGGGCACCGTTGAGATCCCCGGCATCGAATCGAGCCAGGCCGAGGATGTAGAGGAAGGATGGCTCATCGGAAAAGCGCGAAGCTTGTGATTCGAGCCGAGCCAGTTCTCCTGAAGAGACTCCCACCGAGTTTCTGGTCGTGTGAAGATGCAGGGTCCACAGGGGATTGGCCGGGTCGAGTGTTACTGCGGCTTCAAAGGCACGGGAAGCGGGTTCCCACATCTCATTGGCCTCATACATCAGGCCAAGGGTGCCGTGGTGCTCGGCATTGCCCGGATCAGAATCGATCTTCTGAATCTGCGGAGTGATCAGTTCCTTCACCAGTACGCCGACGGTTCCGCTGGGGAGCGCAGCAGGAATGGTCAATGAGGGACCGCACCCACCGAGCCACAGCGCATGAAATAGCAGATAGCCTGGAAGGCAGGTCCGGGTCAGAGTTCGCCCGAGGATGCGCGTCATTCGATGATCCTGTCCGCGGGGTGGGGGTGGGACACCACTCCGCGGCTCAACTATAGTGGAAATCGATGTACATGGGGAGAGATGTACATGGGGAGAGATGTACATGGGGAGAGATGCTGGATTCCAGAGGGTCGCCCGTCGATTCGCCGGATCAAACGGGTCGGTGACCGTCAATAAAAAAAGTACCCGGGAGAGCCTGAGCTCTCCCGGGTACCGCGGGTCACCATGGTCCGGCCCTCATTCGAGGACCCCCCTTTGTATGGATACCCTCGACTACAGGTCGCAGTTCGGGTTGGACGGCAGTACAGGAATGTCCGATCCCGGCACGAAGAAGTAGTAAAGAGCATAGACCACGTCACCGAGGTCGACGTATTCGTCGCCGTTCAGATCCGCCACCTGGTAGCAGTTGTAACTGCCGCCACCGTAGAGGTAGGTGAGAACGGTGACCACATCCGCCGCATCGGAGTTGAGGTCATTGTTGGCGTCACCGATCAGCAGGATCGTCAACGTGTCGCCGGTGAGAGTGTTGCTCCCGACAATGTTGTTGACCGTTACTGAAGGCGTGGCCAGGAAGCCAGCCGCACCCGGTACCAGAGCGATCTGGTAGACGTGCGGAAGCGAACTGCCAAGGGCAGCAGTTTCGGTCGGTGAACCGTCACCCCAGTCGACCGTGATGGTCGCCGTGGCATCTCCACCGTCATCGGAGGAGTCGGTCAGGGTCACCGGACGGAAGTTGATGCTGAACTCGGAGTAGCCGCTGAGTACGAAGCTCGCCGTCGGGTCGATGGCATCCGGAGTATTCGTGATGGTCATGTTGGTGACACCTTGGGCGCCGTTGTATCCATCGATACGAATCAGGTACTCGGTACCGGCGGTGGCCGCGAACTCCAGGTCGGAGTAGTAAGACTGGCAATCGATCAGGCCAGAGGAGTCACCGTTACAGGCGATCTGATCTGCAATCGTGAGGGCAGCACAGTCTCCCAGGTGGACCGAAGCGTCGGTGTCGAAACCATCAATGTCACAGGTGTGAACATTGACCGTGCCATCGACAGTCGCCGTGTAGCTGAACCACATGTCATGACCACCTTGCGTCATGAAGGTACCGTCGCACATGAGATCGTCGATTACCGTACCACTGTCGGTAGCGAGGGTGGTGTCCACCACGGTGACTCCATCGGTCACGACGATGGCATCACATGGGTTGTCGCCAACCGGGGAGAAACTCAATTCCATGTTGGTCTCACCCTGATCACCGGCACTCCAGCCTCCATTACGGAAGTAGTAGGTGGTCCCGCTGGTCACCGCAGCCGAGTACTCGGAGTACCAAGGCTGACAGGCTCCACCGTTACCGTCTCCGGTGCCAGCGTCACCACTACAGGCGATCTGGGTCAGAGCTCCACAGGCACCCACACTGAGGCTGCTGTCGGTGTCGAAACCTCCGGTGTCGCAGGTGCTGACCGTCAAGGTTCCGTCGGCAGTTGCAGTCCAGCTATGCCAGACGTCTGCGGCCATGGCACCACCGGCGCAAGCTGCTGCGTCCCAGGGATCGGCACTATCAGTAGCACTGACGTTGTAGACCGAGTTGGGCCCGAGCGCTGCAGCGAAGGCCGTGTCGCACTCGTCATTGTCAGGCGGTGCAAGACAACTGTTGGCGGCACCCGGAGTATCGGTTCCTGCAGCCGGGTCGAAGTCCGCGATGCTCCATTCGGCGTTACAGATCTCGATGTGACCCGGGACGAAGTTTCCGTCGGGTCCAACCGTGGTGGAACTGTAGACCAGATCGCCGCCGCTGGTGTTGCCAGTGCCTGGATCGATTTCGTTCTCCAGCAGGGCGACACTGTCGACTACCTCGGACCACGGTTCGACGTCAAGAGTGCCGTCGTCATCGGTGTCGAGGTCATCACCAGAGGCTCCGCTGAAGTCCCGGACCAGCAGGTGAGTGACATTACAACTGTTTTCGAAGCCCAGAGTTGTGACCATATCCGGGGTAGCGAGGGTCATTGAAGACTCACCGGCGACCCAGAATCCACTTCCACCCATCGCTTGACCAGTCAGGTCAGTGACCGATTCGATGGTTCCACTGCCACCGGCGCCGTCACCGATGACGATGTAACTGAGTCCATCGAGGGACTGGGCAAATCCAGACAACTCGAAGTACTCATCGACGTCACCGCCGGGTTGGTCGATACGAATTTCACTCAGCGCCGGAGGCGGAGGAGTGTTGGTGATGGTGAGGGTACCCGCACCTTGATCCGCAGCACCCCAGCCACCGACTCGGATGATGATCGTCTCACCGACGAGCACTGTGCCGATCTCGATGCGCGAGTCGTATGCCTGACAACCGCTGGTGGTGTCGGAGTTGCCGTCGCCGTCACAGGCAATCAGGTTCAAACTACCGCACCCACCGGAGTAGCCGGAAACGTCGGTGTCGAAATTGTTGCCAGTGGTGTCACAGGTATCAATCACAACGTTACCGGAGACGGAGGCGGTGTAGCTGTACCATCCGTCATTGGCGTTGGCGCCAAAGGCATTGGTGCAGCCAGTGGGAGTCGGGTCCGCACTATCGGTGAAGCCGGTGGTGTCGAAGGCGTTGGAACCTTCAGTCACGGCGATGGCAGACGAGCACTCGTCGCCAGCGATCGGACATGGACCGGTGCCCTGGTCATCGATTCCAAGATCGATGATGAACATCGACTGCGGGAAACCGATGGCATAAGGCGGAGTGAAGTCCGGCAATCCACAGGGAGTAGAAGCCAGATAGCAGTCAGCGGTCTCGGCGAGAGCCACACCTGGGCGGAACACATCCGCACCTCCGGCGTAGTGAATCGCCACGACCACGGTCTGGCAGCCTTGCAGTGCCACCGGTGTCGCCAGGGTATGGGTCTGGTAGGTACCCGCCATGGCATCCATCACGGTGAAACTCTCACTGCTCAGCAGGGTGCAGTCTGCGAAGTTCGCAACACCACCACTGGAGTCGAGGTAAATCTCAAGATCAATCGACTGACCCGCAGCAGGATCCGCCGCAACAGCCGTCTGGATTCCGAAGGAGACGCTGGTCACGCGCATGCCGTTGGGGCAGTTGAGACTGGTGGAGTCGTAACTGCGCGCCCAGTAGTTCTCGAGGTTGGGGCACCAGACCGAGCCACCCGCTTCGGGGACAGTCTGTGGCGTTTGCGAGAGAGCCGTTGGACAGCCAATGCAAGAGGCATCGGTGTCGCAATCGGGATCGTCGCAATCGAACAGGCCGTCTCCGTCGTTATCGATGCTGTCGGTGCAGTTTCCTGCTTCAAGACAAGCCGGTGCCGCGACGCAATCGGAATCTGCACAGTCTGCATCTCCGTCGCCGTCCTCGTCACCCGGGGTGTTGCAATCTTCTGCAGCAAGCGGGGTGAAGGTGATGGTGCAGGTACCAGGACCATTCTCGCCCGCGCTATAGCCACCGATGTTGATGAGGTAGGTGACTCCTCCGGTGAGGACCAATCCGTTCAGGGCAGAGTCAAAACCCTGACAACCGGCAGCAGTTCCACCGTCACCGTCACAGGCGACCAGGATCGGGGCGCTACAATCACCCTGGTAGACCGCAAGATCGGTGTCGTGACTGCCTGAATCACAGGTGTTGATGTCGACCAGGCCATCTGCTGCGGGAGTGTAGGTGTACCAACCGTCGGCGGCATTTGCACCGTAGAAGTTGGAGCAACCTGCCGGAGCGGTGCCGGTTCCGGGGTAGCCGGTGGTATCGAAGGCGTTGGCACCATCGACCATTGCCACGGCTCCTTCACAACTCGCAGGAGTCAGGAGTGAGATATCGAGGGTTCCGGTTCCACCGGGTCCTTGCCAGCCGCCGAGCTGCACCATGTAGGTGGTGCCGCCGGTAACTGCAATGGTGACCTCGGACATGTAGCCAGAAGCTCCACAACCATCGTCAGCACTGCCGAGACAGGCTCCATTGGCATTGGCGCAACTGTCGTAAACGATCAGCACGCTGTCGGAGTCGGTTCCGGTCTGTCCGCAGGTGGAGAAGGTGGCGCTACCGGTTCCTGAAGCGGTGTAGGCGAACCAGGTGTCATTCGCCATGTCGGTATCACAAGAGGCCGAGCCACTGGTGGTACCGCCGCTGGTGTCGTAGGCGTGAGCACCTTCACCGACTGCCGCTGCTCCGCAGCAGGCGTCGGTAGTGCAGGGCACCAGTCCGATGGTGAGATCACCAGTTCCACCGGGTCCTTGCCAGCCACCGACCTGGATCAGGTAGGTGTTACCGGCCTCGACGCCGATGGAGACGCTGGACATGTAGCCAGAAGCTCCACAACCATCGTCAGCACTGGCGATACAGGTTCCATTGGCATTGGCACAGCTGTCGTAAACGATCAGCACGCTGTCGGAGTCGGTTCCAGTCTGTGCACAGGTGTCAATGGTGGCGACACCATTGGCACTGGCAGTGTAGGCGAACCAGTGATCGTTCGACATGTCGCCATCACAGGTAGCAGCACCACTGGTGGTTCCAGCACTGGTGTCGTAGGCGTGAACGCCTTCGCCGACCGGGTAGGCTCCGGAGCAATCGTCGTTGCTGCAGTCGGTGCTTCCCGCACAGTCGCTGTCGAGACAGTCGATCTGGCCATCGCAGTCATCGTCGATCCCGTCGGCGCAGTTGGTTTCCGCAGGTGAGACCAGCGAGATATCGAGGGTTCCGGTTCCACCGGGTCCCTGCCAGCCACCGAGCTGCACCATGTAAGTGGTTCCGCCGGTAACGGCGATGGTGACCCCGGACATGAAGTTAGAAGCTCCACAACTATCGTCATCACTGGCGATACAGGCTCCATTGGCATTGGCGCAGCTGTCGTACACGATCAGCACGCTGTCGGAGTCGGTTCCGGTCTGTCCGCAAGTGGAGATGGTGGCATCTCCGT
>DUAN01000009.1 GCA_012960845.1 Planctomycetota bacterium
ATGGGAGGGCTACTGACGGATGCAGCAACTCCTACGGCCCAGCGAATCACGCCACTCTCGTCGACGAAGAAGTAACGCTCTCCGTCACTGGTGATGGTCGGGTTTGCAGTGCAGGTCCAGGTGGTGGTGGTTCCAACCAACACGAAGGTGTAACCCGACTTCACTCCAGCACCCAACGTGGAATCGACGTAGTTGTTGGTCGCCAGCGCAGCCAGGCTTGCGGGGTAAGCGTTGAAGCGCTTACGGTGCTGCTCAGAAACCGTGATCACGGTGCGCAGGCTGGCCTGGGCCGAAGCCTCGGGATTACTGACACACCCATAAGTGCTCTGCATGAAGCCGATGGTCCCGATGGCCAGAGCGATCGAAAGCACCATCAGTCCGATCAGCATGAATCCGGATTCTGTTCTCTTCATGGCGCTTACTCCTTTGAACTTTCAGGCCGTTTCGATGGCTACCGACCGGATATAGAAGAAGGGGAGGGACTGCCAAGCAGTCCCTCCCCAAACTCCGAGACAGACTATTGAATGGGAGGGCTCGTGACGGTTGCAGCAGCACCCGAGGCCCAGCGAATCACGCCACTTTCGTCGACGAAGAAGTAACGATCTCCGTCACTGGTGGTGGTCGGATTTGCAGTGCAGGTCCAGGTGGTGGTGGTTCCAGCCAACACGAAGGTGTAACCCGACTTCACTCCGGTACCCAACGTGGAATCGACGTAGTTGTTGGTCGCCAGCGCAGCCAGGCTTGCGGGGTAGGCGTTGAAGCGATTACGGTGCTGCTCAGAAACGGTGCTCACGGTGCGCAGACTGGCCTGAGCAGAAGCTTCATTACCAGACTTCTTGGCGTTGAGCAGACTCGGAATCGCGATGGCCGCGATGATGGAGATGATCGCGACGACGATCATCAGTTCGATGAGGGTGAATCCCTCGGTCTTTTGCATGCGTTGCATGTATGTGCCTTTCAGGGCTGTCTCGGAGCGAGCAAAGAGAATTAGTTCTTAAAAAAAATCGCCGGCCAAATCGGCCTTGCACACAGTTGCGAGTTCTCGCTCCGACACTCACCACTGCGGTGCATGGGGACCATGGCAAGTGGCGGGCCTATTCTGAGATTTTCCGGTGGTTTTCTCACAACTCATTACAGAAGTTCAGGTTGTGAATCTAGCTGAAGATCAGCAGCCGATCGCAACTGCGACGAGTTTCGTCAAGATGTGACCATCTGCGTCACTCCGCAGCACCTGCGTGAGCGAATGTGACCAGTTGCGTTACCTTGGGGCAGGGAGGATGTCGATGATCTGTAGCTGCAGATGGCGGCCACGGAACTGGTTCACCCCGATATGGGCCAGCACCGTCACCTCTCCACCGGCGGTCAACTCGCGAGCACGACCTGCAGCGCGAAACCAGATCGCCGGAATGCGGATTTCATCGCCGCGAAAGGTCACCTGGACATGCTCTTCGCCACGTCCCACCAGCCGCGGAGTGCCATCGGTCCGCAGTCCAGAGATCTTGAAGAGCGGCTGTGC
>DUAN01000010.1 GCA_012960845.1 Planctomycetota bacterium
TATTGCTCCCAGCACTGATCGGGGCCGATCCTCAGGACCTCGACCTGTTGGAGCAAGGGGCGGCGGAAATCGCCCGGTGGTGCCAGATCGGGGTCGATACGGTGCGGGCCGCCGCTGGAAGATCTTCGACTCCCTGACCTGCCTCGATTGAAGCGAGGCGGATCGCGGTCTATCCTCGCCCGGCGGGAGTCTCGAATCCGGGGTCGGGTATCGAGCACATCCTCCGGAGGCACTTCGATGCTCGACATCAAATTCATCCGTTCTGACCTGGAGCGAATTCGCCAGGGTGCCCGTGATAAGGGCTTCGAGGTGGATCTCGACCGACTGGTCCAACTCGATGACGAGCGCAAGCAATTGCTCACCGAGCAGGAGCAAATGCGACATGAACAGAAAAACGCGGGCAAGGAGATCGCCACCCTCGACGGAACTGCCAAGCAGGAGGCCATCGGGCGGATGGGTGAGGTCTCGGACCGGATCAAGACTCTCGGTGAACAACTCCGATCGGTGGTCGACCAGCTCCACGACATCCAATCGAGAGTTCCGATGCCCGCCGATCCCAAGGTTCCTGTCGGAAAAGATGATGGCGAAAATGTCGAACTGAAGGTGGTGGGCACTCCCACTGAATTTGATTTCGAACCGAAGGACCATGTCGAGTTGGGGCTAGCCCTTGGAATCGTCGACTTCGCTCGCGCTTCCAAACTGGCAGGTTCCCAGACTTACATCCTCAAGGGTGCCGGAGCATTACTCGAGCTGGCAGTGCTCCGATTTGCTCTCGACCTGGTGGTCGGACGTGGCTTCACGCCGATGATCGTTCCAACGATGGTCAAGTATGAGCCACTCTTCGGAACCGCCTACTTTCCCGGCGGTGAGGATCAGACCTATGAGATCCCGCAAGATAACCTGTACCTGACCGGTACCAGCGAGGTCCCGGTCACTGCATTCCACTCCGGCGAATTGCTGGAGGAATCGCAGTTGCCGATCCGCTATGCCGGCTGGTCGACCTGCTACCGCCGTGAGGCGGGAGCGGCAGGAAGAGACACCAAGGGGCTCTACCGGATTCACCAGTTCAACAAGGTGGAACAGGTGATCATCTGTAAGAACGATGTCGAGGAGTCGCTCGAGCACCACGAGTTCATCCGGAACAACGCAGAGGATATTCTGCAGGCGATGGAGATCCCCTATCGGGTCGTCGATGTCTGTACCGGAGACCTCGGGGTCGGTCAGGTGCGAAAGTTCGACATCGAGGCCTGGATGCCCTCCAGAGGGTGGGGGGAGACTCACTCGGCCTCTCGTTTCCATGACTATCAGTCGCGGCGGATGGACCTGCGTTACCGGGGAGAAGATGGCAAGGTTCACTTCTGCCACACCCTCAACAACACGGCGATCGCGACTCCGAGGGTACTGATTGCGATTCTTGAAAATAATCAGCGGGCCGATGGATCGGTAAAGATCCCCGAGGTGCTGGTACCGTACATGGGTGGACTCACTGAAATTACTCCGACCGACAATGATGGCGGTTCATGATGGAACTGGAGAAGTCGATGCAGCATGTCTGCGTTGTGGGATTGAACTGGGGAGATGAAGGTAAGGGCAAGATCGTCGATGTTCTGGCGACCGATGTCGACGCGGTGGTCCGGTACCAGGGTGGAGCGAATGCCGGGCACACCGTCTACATCGGAGATGTCCGTCATGTACTGCATCACCTGCCGATGGGCGTGCTACACCAGGGGATCCTGGCAGTCCTCGGCAATGGAATGGTCCTCGAACCGCTCAAACTACTGGAAGAAGTCAACTCGATCCCCGAGGAAGCGGTGCAGCGGATCCGCATCTCTGATCGCGCCCATGTGGTGCTTCCCTACCATTGTGCGGTGGAGAAGTTGCACGAGGAGCGAGCCGAACGACCGATCGGGACCACGCTGCGCGGGATCGGACCGGCGTACCAGGCCAAGTACGGTCGAATCGGTATCCGTATGGGGGACATCATGGAACCCGGTTTCATCGAAGATGTGCTCCCCAAACGGCTGGCCGAGCATTCCGAGATGCTGGGAGTCGCTGGAGAAGGAATCGATGAAGCGGTTCGAATTTGCACTCAACTGAGGGATCGATTGTCCCAGCAGGTGACCGACACCCGTCGACTGCTGCAACGGCTCGACTCGGAGGGTAAGAAACTGCTCTTCGAGGGCGCCCAGGGCTGCATGCTCGATATCGATTTTGGCACCTACCCCTTCGTCACCTCTTCCAGTCCTTCGTTTCTGGGAGTGGGCCCAGGCACCGGTTTCTCTCCGAGAAAGATCGAACATGTGGTCGGAGTGACCAAGGCCTACTGCACGCGGGTCGGAGAAGGGCCATTTCCCTCGGAGATCCATGGTGAAGAGGCGGATGCTTTGCGCAAGGCGGGTGGAGAATTCGGCACCACCACAGGGCGTCCCCGAAGAGTCGGTTGGCTCGATATTCCGGCACTATGTTTTGCCGCAGAACTCAATGATCTCGACTCCTTTGCACTGACCAAGGCGGACGTCCTCGATGGATGGGAAACGATCCCCGTCGTGACCGGATATCGTCTCGATGGCGAACTGCTCGACAAGTTCCCCGATTCCTTGACCGATGTGCAAGGTCTGGAACCGGTGATCGAGCAGTGGCCCGGCTGGGGAAAGGTCGACGCACAGTCGATGCAACCATTCATCGAACGCTTACATCAGGCGACCGGGATCCCCGTCTCGATCCTCTCGACTGGCAAGCGGCGCGATGAAGTCTGTATCTTCGAACCCTTCAAGGCCGAAGGGGAACTGGCTTGAGTCGAACGGGAGACTCGCAGCGATCGGTGGAAGCGCGGCAGCCCGCGGGAGATCGACCCGGTCATCTGGGTTTCATCATGGATGGCAATGGCCGCTGGGCTCAACAGCGCCAGTTGCCGAGAACCGATGGCCACGCCGAGGGGGCCGAGGCGCTGCGTCGAGTTCTTCGTCTCGCTCGAGAACAAGAGATCGCAGAGGTGACCTGCTTCGCCCTTTCGACCGAGAACTCCGAGCAACGCCCCGCGGAAGAACTCGAGTTTCTGTATGAATTGCTGGCCGACCACCTGGAGCAGGAACGCGAGGAGATGGAACGGTTGCAGATCTGTTTCAGAGCCATCGGCCGCCTGCAGGAATTACCCCGGAGATTGATCGACGCCATCGAGAAAGCTCAGAGTGAAACCAGCGAGCATCAGGGATTGGTGTTTCGACTGGCGGTCAACTATGGTGGTCGGGCCGAGATGGCCGATGCCTTTTGCTCTGCTGGAGCGGGTGATCGGTCGCTGATCGGTGCTCAGAAGGAGTCTGCACTGGCTGCTCAGTTGTACGACCCCGCGATGCCTGATCTCGATCTGCTGGTTCGCACCGGTGGCGAGATGCGTCTGTCAAATTTCCTGCTGTGGCACTCTTCTTACGCAGAATTGTACTTCACCCCGGTGTTGTGGCCAGATTTCGCTGCCGCTGATTTCACCGCCGCACTCGAGGAGTACTCTCGTAGGTCTCGTCGATTTGGCTCGGTCTCATCGACCACCTCAGGAGGGGATGCATGAAGGGACTGGCCAATCGGATGAAGTGGGGAGTTCCCATCCTGATCATCTCGGTCGGATTGCTCTCTGCAGACTTGAACGGCTGGCTCGATGGTTATGGCCTGTGGATCCTGTCCCTGACCTTTGGTGCCGGGGCGATCTTCGAGGCGATCTCATTTCCTACCGTGTCGGGAGGATTCCTCCGAGCCCGCCAGCTGAGCTGGATTCTGGTCTACGCCATGGTGGTCATTTTCCTGGTGCAGTCGTGTACACCATTCATCGGCGTTGCGGTCACTGCAGTCGAAATTTCCTCCTCGCTGCTCGGCGCTGTGCTGCTGTTGAGCACGCTGGTGTCGACTACGCTGGGTTTCGCATCGAACCGCTCGCAGGGAATACTCATGGCTTGCATCTACTCACTGCTCACTGTGCTGTGGTTGTCGATCCCCATCAGTTGCACACTACTGCTGGCCTCCCTCGAGGGAATGGAGACGAGCGGGATCCATCTGGTGCTGTGCACCGTTCTGATGGTCAAGGGCAGTGATACCGGGGCCTACTTTGTCGGCCGTAACTTTGGCCGGCGCCCGCTCCATCCGATCAGTCCGAAGAAGACGATCGAGGGGCTGCTGGCAGGCATCGCCAGCGCGGCGGCGATCGGCTACCTTTACGCCGAACTACTGGCCGATCCGGGTTTCACACCGGGGATGGCACTGTTCATCGGTGTTCTGGTTGCAGTGGTGGGGCAGATCTCCGACCTGCAGGAATCGGCATTGAAGAGAAGAGTCGGCAGGAAGGACTCCGGAGAGACGATTCCGGGGCTCGGAGGTGCCCTCGACATGATCGATAGTTTGATCCTGGTGATGCCGATGGTGCTCTGGTTGAGGATCGTGCTGGACCAGTGATCGAGAGAGGAAGTCACGTGGAAATCACCATCGAGTTTGTCGATTACGATGAGGCACAGGCGATCCTTGGAATTCGCGATCTGAATCTCCGGATGATCCGGGACGGATTCGATATCGAGGCCTCTTCCCGCGGACTGGCTCTCGATTTCCAGGGAATGGAAGCTGGGGTCTGCGCCGCCCGCGACGCCGTCGAGCGGATGCGGGCAGCGCATCAAAATCCCGGCGCTTCTTCGCCAGAAGATGAACTGGAAGGAGCCATCCGCAACTTTCGCGAGGGCTCCAGCGGTGGCCGTTCCACTGCAGCCAAAGATGCCACCCAGGACCTGTTTGGTGAGGAAGATGGTGAGGGCTGGAGAGATCTGGCCAAGATTGCCCGAACCGAGGGGCAGGCTCGCTACCTCCAGGCGATGGCGGAGCACGAGATCGTGCTCGCGCTGGGACCTGCAGGAACGGGCAAGACCTACCTGGCGGTTCGCGCAGCGGTCGAGGCGCTGAAGGCGGGAGAGGTGCGCAAGTTGATCCTGTGCCGCCCGGCGGTCGAGGCGGGGGAGAAACTTGGTTTTCTTCCCGGAGATTTCCAGCAGAAGGTCAATCCCTACCTGCGGCCGCTCTACGATGCCTTGCACGAGATGCTCGACTATGACCAGGTGCGCAGGTACAGCGATCGAGAGATCATCGAGATCGTG
Organism: Planctomycetota bacterium; assembly: GCA_012960845.1. Classification (GTDB taxonomy): domain Bacteria; phylum Planctomycetota; class UBA8108; order UBA1146; family UBA1146; genus QNYK01. The sequence goes on from DUAN01000010.1 coordinate 5,124, forward strand.
CCGCTGGCCTACATGCGGGGCCGTACCCTCAATCACGCCTTCATCATCCTCGACGAGGCACAGAACACCACTCCGGCGCAGATGAAGATGTTTCTGACGAGGATGGGGGCGAGGTCTCGCATCGTGGTGACCGGCGATCCGACCCAACTCGACCTGCCGAAGGGGCAACCGTCGGGGCTGCTCCACGCGCGACGGGTGCTCGGCTCGGTGGAGGGCATCGGTTGGATCGAGTTGAACTCGGCCGATATTGTCAGACATCATCTCGTGTCGAAGATCGTCAACGCCTACGAGCGCCATGAAGGCAGTTCGAAAAGCAATTCTTAAGTACTTATTCTTAAACAGTTTACGATTTATTTGCCGGGCACCCCCGGCATCCCTTGGACAGAATGGTGGTTTGATCGGACAATGGTGCCCTGGCTGGATCCATCGACTTTCCAAGTGGGGATCCACCAGTAGCCCAGGTGCTGCCCGGGCGAAAGGAATGCCATGGCGACCGTACGCGGTCGAGCCGGTCGCAAGACCTGGCAAAGACTCTCATTTGGCCGGAGGACCACGCGATCGGGACAGATCGCGGCGGATCAGCTGTCGGCCCGGAGACTGCGAGTATTTCTGGTGCTGGCGCTCCAGGTGGTCGCGGCGACCTTTCTGGTCGGCTGGGTTCGGTTCGATACCGAACTCTCCGCCGTGAGCAACCCGTGGCACTGGGGAGAACTGTTCGCCGCAGTATTGCTGATTCACGCCGGCGCTCTGCTGATGTCCCGCGCCCAGCGGGTGCAACGCCACAAGACTCCTCTTCAGATCGGTCGCTGCTTCCTGCTGATCCACGGCTTCCTGCTGGCGAACTGGGTCATCCTGCAGCAGCCTGAAGTTTCGGTGATGCTGTTACCGGTGCCGCTGCTGGGAATGGTGCTGGGATTCCTGCTGCCCATCCACCGGGCGGTACTGGTCTCGATGGTGGCGATCGCCCTGACTGCGCTGATGGTCTCGGAGCGGCCCGAACTCAATCTTGCGGTTCATCCGGTGGCGATGTCGGTGGCGATGTTTCTCGGCAGTCTGGTGGCGATACAAGGAGTCCAGCGGGTCAGATCTCGGACTCGAATTCTCACCGTCGGCTTCCTGTCAGGATTGGCGATGGCGGTGGCGACGCTGTTGCTGCATACGGCGCAATTTCAGCAACTGACCCTGGCCAATTTTTCTTCGAACATCTGGCTGCAAGATGCGATGTGGGGGCTGATCAACGGAATCGCCGCCGGAGTCCTCATCACCAGCGCTCTGCCGTTCCTCGAGAAGTGGTTCGATGTGCTGACCGAGATCCGTCTGATGGAACTCTCCGACACTCACCGACCACTGCTCAACGAATTCTCGCTGCTGGCGCCAGGTTCCTTTCAACACTCACTGATGGTGGGGCAGTTGGCGGAAGAGGCCGCTACCTCGATCGGAGCCAATGGCTTGCTCTGTCGAGTAGGTGCCCTGTATCACGATATCGGCAAGATGATGAAACCGGGCTACTTCGTCGAGAACATGCAAGGTGGTGAAAACATTCACGACCGGCTGTCTCCCGAGATGTCGAGGCTGATCATCATCGCTCACGTCAAGGACGGCATGAGGATCGCCGAAGAGGAACACCTTCCGATGCCGATCGTCGACATGATTCCGATGCATCATGGGACATCGGTGGTGGAGTTTTTCTTCCAGAAGAGGGCACAGCAGGTCGACGAGCAGGAAGCGGACCGAACCCGCGAGGCGTTCCGCTATCCAGGACCCAAGCCGACCTTCCGTGAGGCGGGAATCCTGATGCTGGCCGATGGTGTCGAGGCCTCCTCGAGGACCCTCTCCGATCCGACTCCGACGCGGGTGCGTCAGCACGTAAAAAACATCATCCAGGCCCGATCCCTCGAGGAGCAGCTCGATGAATGCGAACTGACGATGAGCGATTTGCACCGCATCGAGGATGCCTTCGTGCGAGTGCTGTCGGCGATTCACCATGGTCGAGTCAAGTACCCGGGAGAAGAGGAGTCGATCAGCACACCAGCAGAGGAATCCAACGATTCCAATTCCCCGGATTCGCCGGTCGCGACTCGGCGTTGATGACCCCTGCAGTGCCATCCGGGATCGAGGTGGAGATCGAAGATCTCCAGCGATCGATCGAACTGAATCATGATCGGATCATCGAACTGGTTCATTTTGTTCTCGAGGACCAGAATCATCGGGGACGAGTGGGCCTCTGCTTCGTTGAAGATGAACAGATCGCCCGCCTTCATCAGCAGTTCATGAACGATCCCAGCGTCACCGACGTCATCACTTTTCCTCTCGAAGAGCGCGATTCGGGCCAACTCGATGGGGAGATCGTGATTTCGACCGAAACTGCCGTCCGCCAGGCGCCAGAGCATCATCTCGGCCCTCTGGAGGAGACCCACCTCTACGTCATCCACGGATTGCTGCACCTGCTGGGACATGACGATCTGCAACCAGCACAAGCGGAGGCGATGGGGAGGCTCCAGGAGGACCTTCTGGAGCGCTGGAATCGAGCCAATCAGGGGTTCCACGATTGACATCTTGCCGGGGGTCTCGTAGACCATGAAGAGAGTTTCCGGCTGCAAATGATCTGTAAGCCGATGACCAGAGGAGATACGACGATTCGACAGCGGATCCGCAACCGCAGGAGCAACAGTTCGGGGAATCCACCGGCCACTCGGGCCATCCTTCGGAAGTTCCATCTTCTTGCAGATCTGGACCGATTCGAATCATCCAAAAGAATGCTAAATCATATCAGGAGGATCTTCATGAGCCGTATTGCGATGGTTACCTTTGCTCTGATGCTGGTCGTCAGTGCCGCAGGTTGTAACAACAGCAAGTTCACCCCGCCGCCGACCGAGGCGGAGTTCTCGACAGGTGCCTTCTCGGTACCGTTTCCCTCTGATCTGTTCATCACCTTTGCAGGGCTCAACGAGGGCGCATTGATGGCAGATGGAGCTCCGGGTGCCATGATCACCAACACGCCCATCATTCCCAGTGCCACCGACGCCAGCGATACCGGTGATGTGCTGGTGGCCCAGGGATTCCTCGATGGATTCTCAATCACCATGCCGATGCAGATCGATTTCTCCCACAGCATCGATCCGACCAGCGTCGTGGCAGGGGAGACGGTGCGGGTATTCGAGATCTCGATCTTGCCGCCGACCGGCGCAATGGCTGCCATCGGTCTGCCGATTTCGCTTCCGGTCGGTCCCACTTCCGGGGCTCCGGGAATCATCCGGGAGTTACAGGCGGATGTAGATTACTCAGCAACGCTGACCCGGAGCGTCCAGTACCAGATCATGGTCAAGCCAAAGGTGCCATGGCCCGCTTCCGACAACGGCACTCTCGGCGGGCTTTCGCGGGGAATCCTCGTGATGGTGACCAACGGTGTCAGAGATTTCCGCGGCAATGCGGTGATTCGATCGGATCAGTACGCGCGGATGGCGGCAGGAATTCCTGACAACACCGGGAACGTCGCGACCGATGGATTTGCCAATGCGATCGGAGCTGCGGTTCAGAGTAGCCTCGGCCTGCTCGCCGCTCAGGCGGGAGTGAATCCCGATAGTG
>DUAN01000011.1:0-8246 GCA_012960845.1 Planctomycetota bacterium
CCCCCCCGGCGTCGTGGACCATGTTGTGGACGATCGACAGGCCGAAACCGGTTCCCTTGCCCTGGTCCTTGGTGCTTTCGTAGGGTTGATACAGTTTCTCAAGCATCGAATCCGGAATCCCTGTTCCCTCGTCAGCCACCTCGATGACCGAATACTCCAACGTTGGGTCCAGATGTGCTGGCTTGGGGTGTTCTTTGAATTCAGATCCATTCCATACTGCAATCTTGATCTGACCGCCGTCCGGCATTGCATCGCGGGCATTGGTCACGAGATTCATGATGATCTGAGTCAAGGACTGAACTTCGATGAAAACTGTTCCCACTTCCCCATGAGACTCCACGGCCATCTGGATGTTTACCCCCAAGAATGGCTTCCATAACGGTTCCATCTGTTCGACAAACAAGGACGGGTCGATGGCAACCGGATTCAACTCCTCCAGAGATCTCCGACTGATCTTGAGGAGTTGTTCGGTCACTCCTTTTCCACCATTCGCGGCATCGAGGATCAGTTCGATATTTTTTCTCAGATCGTCGGAGAGTTCCTTCTTCAAGGAAATCTCTGCATATCCGATCACGATGGTGAGGAAGTTAGCGAAATCGTGAGCCACATTGCCGGCCACTTTTCCCAGTTGATCCATACCATTGAGATGAGCCAGTTCTGCGTCTCTTCGGGTCACCTTCGCCTCGAGTGTTTCTTGCTGAGAGTTTCTGGCGGTCACCAGGCTTGCAATCGCTTCGGCCAGGATTCCGTCCTCCTTGAAACTGAACTTACCGGTTGGCAGAATGAACTCTTGGCCCGGCTTCTCTGCCGCCTTTGACGCGGCACTGAGTCGTTCCAATGGGCCAGCAATCACATTACTGGCAATATATGCGAGCAATGCCAAGAAAAGCAGCGAGCCACCTGTAAGGAACCAAAGCCGCTCTTTTTCCCGTTCGAGATGGCTGTCGACCAGTTGCGATCCCTTGGAGGTCAAGGTATCGATGTCCACTTCCAGGATAACGCTCGAGGAAACGATATTCTCTGACAACGAGAGTAGCACTTCCGTATTGATAATCTCTTCTTGCAAGTACTGGTCAGCCTCTTCCAACCAGATGTTCAGATTCTGTTGGAGAATCTTCAGACTGCTGCTCGCATCCGCCATGACGGCTGAAAACTGCTCCTGTTCGTCCATGTCTTGCGCAAGTGGCTTCAGTTCCAACCCCCACTTGTCCAGCATCACCTGGACCTTCTCGGAAATTTCATTCAGGCTCTTACGGGTCTTCGCAAGCGGATTGAAGAGGATCGCGGCGCTACCGATGTCCAATTGATCGGTCGACCCTGCAATATCTGTCAGCATGAATATATGTAAAAGATCCGATTTTAGCTGTTTTTTTAGTTGGTCTGCTCCGTGCTTCTCTGCGGTGAAGTCCCGGCCCAATTGGGTTAGTTCATTATGCTCTTCCATCAACTTGTAGGTGAACAACAAGGTCAAACCCATGGTGGTCACGAGTATTAAAAGTAGAATGGAACGTATCGACACGTCTAGTGCTCCGAATTCTTCAATATCTGGCACAGCATCAGCACACGGTTCACCAGAATCCTGGTTCCCGGTGCACACTCGGCATTGGGGATCCAGCTGGCGCCGATATGCTGTTCCAAAGCGGACCTTTCCCTGGCCTTGACCGCTTCGGTCATATCGGCACTGGAACCCAGAACATGCACAGCAATCAACTCGAGTTGTGGATTCACAATCCAGCGGAGCTCCAGAATTCCAGCCGATTGCAGCTTCGAATCGACTGAATAATAGGGCTCGCTGCTTCCGCTCATGATCAACCGGGTCGCTGAAATCGATTCACAGCGGATCTCTGATAAATCCTCGTCCTTCTGACTCTTGACCTTGGCGCATGCGACCTTCAACTCGCTAGATGTCACCTTTTTCAGGTCTACCACCTGTTCGATCAACGCTTGCGGAATCGAGACAAAGTGAAGAATGTGATCCTTCATTTGCTCTTCGGCCTCGTCGGTCTCGTCGGTCTCGTCGGTCTCGTCGGTCTCGTCGGTCTCGTCGGTCTCGTCCCTCGAAGCTGCAACTTTTTTCTCGGAAAAACAAAGCTTTGCCGACGTCCTGGTCAAGCGAGCCAGGTATACCACGATTCCCAGGACATCGTGGACTCCATCGTCCATCTGCAACACTTCAAGATCTCTCTTGCCCAGCGATGAAAGCTGGGCACTTTCATCTTCGAGCCATGACATCAACTGCTCCGAACTGGCTCCTCTGAATTTATTGTTCAACTCATTTCGAATCTTCATGATCTTGATCGTGGCTGGGTCCCGTCCCTCGACCATGAAATCTATCAGGTTGAACTGCAGATCCAGTCTCCAACCGACAGTCACCAGACCAAACTTACTCCCAGCCATCTTTCGAAAGTGCATCATCCCGAGCGGCATCTTCGTTTTCGTTGCGGGAAAATACATGACATGTTTTCCCAGTAAATCATAGGGGAGAAAATCGGCTCCGAGATCTTCCTGAATCCGCTTGCGAAGTTGACTATGGATACTGAATTTCACTGCGACCACATCATCAAATTCAAGGTCTGAAAAGAGCTGGGATGCATGTGCATCGTAGGTCGGAGATGAACAAAAAGGAGTGGTGCGATCGGGACGAACGAAGCCACCGGAAGGCTCTTTGGCGGCGGCCTGACCGTGGACCAGAGACAGTGGGATCAGCAGTGGAGTTCCTAGCACCACTGTGATCATCGCAGTGCAAATCCTCAGATTCCTGTGCATAGCGTCGACCTCCTAGAATCTATAACGGATTTGAAGCACTCCTGTATCCCCGAGCGGGGCATTTGCTGGTAATTCCAGGTCATGAGTCCATTGCGCCTCGAGCGAGAGGCTTGGTCCAATCAGCCGTTTGACCCCCAGATGGGCCTGAACCCGCTCATCCCAGTCAGAAACGCCCTTTGAGGCGGATCCCACCGTTTGCAGATAGGCCAGACTCCGCTCGTCAGCACTGTGGATGTTGGCTTCCAGCAAAGCAGACCACACGTCCAGATCGTCATTGGTTCCCCGGCTGCACTCGCCCAGCAGCTGGACACTGGGGAAGTTCCACCGGGCATCGACACCATATCGGACTCTGTCCGGTTTCGGAAATGTGCTCATTCCGACCGGCGCATCTTGGCCGGTCAACTGGGCGTCGAAGTAGGAGACCCCATAGGATAAATTGTGACCGGGACTGGCGCCGATTCTCATGGCGAACACATGGTTATCACTGACATCTCGATATTCGTTGCCACTTCCACGAGTCACGGCTACCTCGTAGTCCAGACCATCGACGGTGCCGTGTGCACTCATCCCCCAGTCCGCTTTCACTCCCAGATTTTTGGCGTTGGTGTACTGCCGCAGGGTACCGGTGGTATCACTCGTCCACTCCAACCCGAAAGGCACCTGGAAGTGCCCCACCTTCCAAGAGATTCCCTTGTGCGACCACCGATCAAAATCGAGATAAACAAATCGCCATTGAAGTTGCCAATCGCGAGAATCATCAAAGATGATGGGAGTTTTGGGGAGGTCCTTGACCTCGACTGCATAGGCCTGAACCAGGATTGTTGCGATGGGAAAACCATCCCAGTGAAGCTGATCGACCAGATCGATACCCACCCAGTTCACATGACCGGTTCCTGAACCACCACTCTTCTCGACGATTCTCATGCTGAGATCAAAAGCGAGTTCGAGGGACGGACGCTGATCATCGAGCCATTCATCGAATCGAAGCTTCGGTTCTACGATCCACTTTTCCAGTTCTGAATCTCCGGTGGAAAACGAACCCTGAGCTGAGGCACTCATGACCAGAGAGAGTGTCATGAAGATGATCATTGTCGTCAGTGCACAGAAATGGCGCAGACCAGTACGGTTCAAAACAAACCTTCCTTCGATGGGAAGTTCCACCAAGCACCTCTCCAACAGTGACAAACTCAGGCACAACTGTGGATCGTACATCATGGCACGAGGGACTGGGAAAGATGAGGGCTGCGTGGCCTTTTCTCGGGCCGCGGGCATTACCATAAGTATTTGTTACTTGATTACTTATGTAATAATCGTGGCTCTGTATTTATTGGGGGGGGGCGATCCATCCTCGAGGTCCGTTCGCCGCTGCCGATCGAGGCAACCCCCTGGAGTTCCTTTCCAGGTGGGATGGAAGTCCGGCGATTTCTTCACGGATCTCAGGACAGCTGGAGTGCCCTCCCGATCACCGGATGGAGATCGGTGTTACGGATCCATTGACCGATGGCAGCGCTCCCCGGTCCCCATGCGCACAGTTCGACAAATTCCCCGGTGTGATTTCCGCTGGTCCAGTTGACCCCGGTACGCGCATAAGAGTCGTGCCAGGAGCGAAGTAAATTGGCCACCGCGTAACCACCCTTGGCACGGGCGACCACCAGCTGTTGTTGTCGTTTATCATCGATCTCGACCTGCAAACGCTGCTGCACCAACGCCTTGAACTGATCGGCATCCATCGATGACACCACCGACTGCAGGTACTCATAGCTGGCACCGATGGCATCGATCCCTGCAAAAAAGGTCTGGTCGGTATCGCGGTAGCCACTGCCGACACCATTGAGCTGGCAACCACCACAACCATGATCCGTGGTGACGATGACCAGTGTCTCGGGGTGCTGCTGGGAATACTCTCGAGCGACAGCGATGCACTCATCGAAGGCGAGTTGATCATGGACGATCGCCCCGACGTCATTGCCATGCCCACCATGATCGACCCGTCCACCTTCCACCTGCAGCAGGAATCCGTGGCGATTCTGCTCCAGAGTGGACAATGCACGACGCATCATCTCGGCCAGGGTGGGAACCTGCTGGGCGATTTCAGGCTGCTGGTTGCGGTCGATGCTATAAGGCAAGTGGCTCGGCCAGAAGAGGCCCAGCAGCCGCTTTGCCCGCTCCTCCCCCATATTCAGCAATTGGTCCCTCGACTGCAGTAACTGGTAGCCAGCCGCCTGATACTGCTGTTTCAGATCGATTCCATCGGCTCGAGTCAACGCCGAGAAGTTCTTCTCTCCGCCACCGAGCAAGACGTCGACTTCTCGCTCGAGATACTGGCGAGCAATCGTATCCTCTTCGCCGCGAACCTTCACATTGGCGGCAAATGCCGCGGGAGTCGCATGAGTGATCCGGGTGGTGGTGACCAGCCCGGTACTGCGACCGCTTTGCTGAACTCTTCGATGAATCGGCTCCAGCTCGGATCCGTCGGGAGCGAAATTGATGGCTCCATTATCGATCCGGATTCCGGTCGACCAGGCACTGGCTGCCGCCGCAGAATCGGTCACCCGCGAGTTTGCGGAACAGGTTTCCATCAGGGCACGGGTCACTGCATTCTGCTGATACAGCTGGACCCACTCGGTGCGTTGCTTCGATCGATGTTGAAGATAGTAGTCGGCAAGGGTCCATGTGCCGGTGTTCATCCCATCCGCGACGAGAAAGATGACACTTCTCGCTTCTTCACCCTCATCGCCACGGATCTCCAGCGATCCGCAGCCCGCCAGTGCGGGGCTCCACAATAATCCCGCAGTGGCCGAGGCAGAGAGAAACCCCCTGCGGCTGATGGGCGCTGGATGATGGATGTTCTTCATGGTGACCGTCCTCTACTTCGCTAGAATTCACAGGGCTAGTGAGTCACCAGGATGGCTGATTGCTGGAGTCTTAGAAACACCATAGGGGTCTGAAAGCGGTCAATCCAGCGTCGCCACCGGCCAGGGGTCGGAGAATTTGAGTTGCGTCTGAATAACCTTGCAGTTAATCCGTCTATCTGGAAGCCGTCACCCGGAAGGAAAAACGATGACCAGCGAATTCGAAGCACCCATTCACACCACCGGGACCGGTCAATATTTGCCCCACGACCGTCACACAGGCCAGTCGGAACCGATTCCACCAGAACGATGGCAAAGGGGGAGATCCTGCTCCCCTGCCCCATCCAGAGAGCGGATGCGAGTGAATCCTCTGCGAGGGGCGCCTCTCCTCTGCGGGTTGCTGTGCCTACTACTCTGCTGTGGCTGTGGAATCATCCGCGATCGGCTGCTGGGCTCGCTCGAGAGTCGCTTGGAGAGGGATGGGCAAGTCACTCTCATCGAGGGAGATCGCTCCTCCACCTATGGCTTCTCCATCTCTGACTCCACCATTGCAGTGGCAGGGGTCGAAAACACTTCAGATGCCTGGAGCCATGATGATCGAAGTACCACCTGGGAAACCGCCACCATCCCCGGCACTGATTGGGACAACTTCGGCTACGAGCAAGTGAACTGGACCTTCGGATCTGACGGTGCTGCAAACGTACCCGATGGAGGGGTCCGCTACCGCGGCGTGACCGGACGGGAGATCATCCTGCTCGGTGACACTGGCGCCGCCGCTAGCGTGCCCGATCCAGATGGCGTCATCGATGAGTGCTTCTCAAGGGTCCCCCCTCGCCTCACCTTGCTGGCGGGAAACTCTCTGACCATTTCCACCATCGGTGCCGGTGAGTTTCATGGGCTCGGACTGGAAGTGGGATTGCTCTGGCGAGAGCCGATCGACACTTTCGATTCGCCCGATTCCGCTGAGGGGAATGCATCGATGCAGTGGATCGCCGAGTACACCCTCGGCCATGCTCGAAGTTTCCGCCACTCCAAGGGAGCCGGTGGTGAGAGGACCAAACGCGCCAACTTTCTGCTCGGATACACCCCCGCCCACTCCAACATCGGCCTGCAGGTGGGCTGGCGCATCGATTCGATTCACCAGTATGGAGGACTCGATCAAACCTTTGAATTCAACGGACCCGTGGTGCAACTGGGGTGGGAGTTCGGACCCGAGCGAAAGGGCGAGAAGGAGCCTGAAGAAGGCTCCATCGAGGGGGAACTGGGCTCTGGCTGACCCCGGAGAGGCTTCTCCAGATTGCGTATAAACCCTTGATACTGTTGGATTTAAGACTGCATTCAGCGGCCTGGGATGGGCCCTCGACTACACTATATCATTGTGATATCATAATGATATAGAGGATCGAAGGGAGATTCCGATGAACGAAACTGAAGAGAAGATTGTCCAGGTCGCCAACGGCTGGGTTCGACTGTCTTTCCATCTGCTGATGCTGGTCGCTGCCATCGTGCTGCTGATCGTGGCTCCGATTCCAGGCAAGATCGCAGCGGCCATCACATTTCCCGTGATCTTGTTACTGCTGCTGGGTCACTTCACCGTCCAACCCAATGAAGCCCGGGTCTTGCTACTCTTCGGAAACTATCGGGGAACCGAGCTTCGGAGTGGATTCTTCTGGGGCAATCCATTCCTGACCAAGACCCGCATCTCCAGGAGAGCGCGCAACTTCGACAGTGAAAAGTTGAAGGTGAACGACAAGCGCGGCAACCCCATCGAGATCTCTGCGGTAGTGGTCTGGCGGGTCGATAACACCGCCAAGGCTTCCTTCGATGTCGATGACTACGCCCACTTCGTGCGAGTTCAGAGCGAATCTGCTCTGCGCCATCTGGCCAATGACTACGCCTACGATCATGGCGAGGAGGACGATGAATCCTCCACCGAGTTCACTCTCCGCAGCTCCACCGAGGAGGTCAGCCAGGCCCTCAAATCGCAACTCTCCATTCGCCTCGAGAAGGCCGGAGTGGTGATCGATGAAGCGCGCCTCAACCATCTGGCCTATTCCCCCGAGATCGCCAGTGCGATGCTGAAACGCCAGCAAGCCGCAGCGATCATCGCAGCGAGACAGAAGATCGTTCATGGTGCAGTAAGTATGGTCGAGATGGCGATTCGTGGTCTCGAAGCCAACGAGGTGGTGCATCTCGATGAAGAACGCAAGGCGGCGATGGTCAGCAACCTGCTGGTGGTCCTCTGTAGCGACAGCGATGCCCACCCGGTGATCAACACCGGAAGCCTCTACACATGATCAGGCGAGGCGCACGGCCTCATTGCAGCGAATCGCCAGGCCACCTGGGAGGGACTCGCTGACGATGGCACGAAAGTCCTTTCTGTTGCGAATCGATGAGCGGCTCCACGCTGAACTGCGGCGGTGGGCCGATGATGATCTGCGCAGCATCAATGCTCAGATCGAGTTCTTGCTGCGCAAGGCTCTGCTCAAGCAACGAGGTCGCGACCCCCTCTCCGCTGAAGAGCCACCCGCAGCCGGCGGCCCAGCCGAGGAATAAACCTCCACCGTTGAACCGCAACAACGATTGCAATGCCCATCGAATCCCAACCGATGCCATCCTCCGACGACT
>DUAN01000011.1:8295-8672 GCA_012960845.1 Planctomycetota bacterium
CTGCATGAGGACTCTCCACAGACCGAGCAACAGAAGTCACCACAGGACAGATAGATTCGTGGACACGCTGATGGCACCAAGATGGAGCGCAAGATGCGACTCGAAATACCAGTCAGAAAATAGCGGTGATGATGTTTTGGTGGGAGTGCAACAAGTAGAGGGGGCCGGCCTGGCCTTTCCCCTGGGATCGGAACGCCAAACGAATTCCGTTCGCGCTCTATCCTTCCCCGGCCAGGATTGCCTCCGAAGCGCCTTGGCTTCAACGGACGACCCAGCCCCCTCGATCCTGATGCGCTTTCATGTTGAAGGGTTTTAAAACGAACTGCAAGCGTCACATCATTGCATCCTGTTGCGAAAACCTGAACAACAACGAATCA
>DUAN01000012.1 GCA_012960845.1 Planctomycetota bacterium
CGGTCAATTTCGGCATCTCTTGATTGAGGCCGTCGAACATCGTCTTGAACATCGGGAGCACAAAAACCAGCATCCCGCAACTGATGAAAAGGATGATGAAGAGGCTCACCACTGGATAGGTCATTGCGGATTTGATCTCTCCCTTGAGTTCCTCCGCCTCTTCCATGTGGCTCGCAAGGCGATCGAGCACATGATCGAGTTGCCCGCTGACCTCTCCGGCCCGAACCATGTTGACGAAGATGTCATCGAAAATTTTGCTGTGGCGGCTCAACGCGCTAGAGAAGTCTTTTCCCTGCCTCACCTCGGCAGCCACATCGCCGATCACGCTCTTCATGGTTTCGTTTTCTGCCTGTTCCTCGATCACTTCGAGAGCTTCGACCAGTGGAATCCCGGACTGGAACATGGTGGCCAATTGCCTGACCACCGGAACCAGGTCCTTACGGCTGACTCTGGGCTTGAAAAAGGAGATCTCGGTGGAGCCGAATCCGGAGAAGGAAACCTTGAACTTGCTCTTCTTCTTTCCAGTGCCTCCTTTACCGATGGAGGTCACCGTGAGTCCACGGCGGCGCAATTCCTCGATCGCTTCCGATTCAGTTTCGGCATCGACGTTGCCTGTGACCGATTTCCCCTGAGGATTTCTGGATTTGTAATCGTACTTTTTCAAGGTCGTCTCCCGGGATCTAATCCCCCTGCGTCACCCGCAGGATTTCTTCTAATGATGTTTTTCCACGTAATGCGTTGAGCAGTCCGGCGCGCCTCAGCGTCACCATTCCCTGCTCCAGAGCGATCTCTCGGATGGTCAGTGCGGATCCACCCTCCACCACAGCTCTGCGAAGGTCATCGTTCATCGGCATCGTTTCGAGCAAGGCAAATCGACCGCGGTAGCCTCCTTGACAGCGTGAGCATCCCACCGGCTCCCAGAGTTTTGCCCCATCGGCTTCCTCGGGGAGAAACCCGAGAGCCTCCAGTCTTCTCGCCGGAAGTGGCCCCGCTTCACGCTTGCAATCCTCACACAATCTTCGGCTGAGGCGCTGGGCAGCGATGCACTGCGTGGCGGAAGCAACAAGGAACGGGTCGATTCCCATGTCCACCATTCGCACCACTGTCGATGGCGCGTCATTGGTATGTAGGGTCGAGAAGACGCGGTGACCCGTCAGTGCTGCCTTGATGGCGATCTCAGCGGTTTCCAGATCCCGAATCTCTCCGATCATCACAGTGTCCGGGTCCTGACGCAGGATCGATCGAAGTGCTCTGGAAAAGGTCAATCCGCGTTTCACGTTGACTGGAACCTGCACCACACCCTCGATCTGATACTCGACCGGATCTTCCACGGTTGTGATGTTTTCAGCCGGTGAGAGAACCTCGTTGACGCAGGAGTAGAGAGTGGTCGACTTTCCCGATCCAGTCGGCCCGGTTACCAGCATCATTCCGAAGGAACTGGTGATGGCGTCTCGAATATCCTTCAATGCCTTTTCTTCGAATCCAAGAG
>DUAN01000013.1:0-4700 GCA_012960845.1 Planctomycetota bacterium
ACCTACAAGCATCTGGGGAGGCGATTCCGACTCACCGATGTCCATGGCAAGGTGATCGAACCGCTGCTGGCGTGAGATGCGCCGTTGGCGTGCGGGGTGTGGTTCCGGACCAACACAATGAGAGTGATTTGAAAGTCGATTTCACCTTCGAAGTAATTTCCACTTTCAAGTAACTATTTTATTCGATTTCAACTATCGAATACCTGTCTTATAGAACTGCATTTTGTGCTTCACTCTCTGTCCAGAGTATGCCACCTTTCTGCTGACTGGATTGCCAAGGAAATCGCGGATGTCGACTTCCAGATCAACAACTTCGATGCTGAACCGACATACAATAAAGAGAGAATACAGATGTCTAGTGACCATGAAGTTTCCAATAAGCCTGACGGTGCCTTCCGCATTCTTCACACCGCGGACTGGCATCTCGGCAAATTATTGAACGATCAGTCTCGACATCAAGAGCACCAAAGGTTTCTCGATTGGTTGTACAGAGTTGTCAAAGGCCATTCCATTGATGCCATAATTCTCGCCGGAGATGTCTTTGATTCACCAAACCCACCGCAACAAGCGGTTCGTTTGTATTACGATTTTGTTGCTGCTCTCTCCTCGCTGGATCAATGCGAGTTCGTCGTCATCGCAGGAAATCATGATTCAGCTGCTCATCTAGAATCGCCGAAACAAGTGCTGAGTGCTCTCCATACTCATGTCATTGGCTTTCTCCCGGAAGATCCGGCGGACAGACTCATATACCTGCCGGATTCAAAAGATCCCAGGGTCGCCATCGCTACATTGCCATTCCTGCGCGATAAGGATGTGCGCGTGGGCAAGGCAGGAGAGGACACCAAACAGATCGGCGCAAAGGTCGTTGCAGGGATCCAGTTACGTTATCAGGAAACGGCCGATGCTGCGAATCTTGGACCCAACTGTCCTGTCATCGGAACGGGGCACCTGACGGTTCTCGGCAGCAAAACCTCCGACAGCGAACGAGACATCCACATCGGAGGCCTCGGCTCGGTCAACCCCGGCATTTTCCCGAAGATCTTCTCTTATGTTGCACTTGGGCATCTTCATCGCCCCCAAGCGCCAAAAGGAGACGATCGGATCCATTACTCCGGTTCGCCGATCGCTCTCAGTTTCAGCGAATCAGAAGACACTAAGGAGGTCAGGATCATCGATCTTGTCGATGACCAACTGTCACAACACCAGTTGCCTATACCTTGCTTCCGCCACCTTGCGCAGATCAGAACGACATCCGACGCGCTGGAAAAATCGATCGAAGAATTCACCCCTGACCCAGGCGAGTTCAAGGCATGGGTCGAGGTTGTCGTGAGCGAGGCGACTTTCGATGAAGACCTTATCGAGCGTGTCCAACTTGCTGCGAAGGATCGAGACTTCGACGTGCTCAAGGTCATACGAAGCTCTACCCACGAGTTACAAGGGATGAGCGTTGAACAACAAACGGACGATGAGGCCATCGAATCTCTTCTCGATGATCCTTCCGGTGTCTTCAGACACCTGCTGGAGGAAAAGGGAATCCAGGGGACAGAAGCCGAGGAGTTATCTGAAGCCTTTGCAATTCTGCTCGATCTAGATTCTCAGGACGATTTCAAATCTGGAGGAGAGGAATAACCGATGAAAATCCTGAGTATTCTCCTCAATAATTTGAACTCACTCCGCGGCGAGCACTGCGTCGATCTGACTGCAGAACCTCTCGCCAGCGCGGGACTCTTCGCCATCACCGGATCGACGGGTTCAGGAAAAACCACTCTCCTCGATGCCATCACCCTGGCCTTGTATGGGAAAGCCGCTCGTTACGGCAAACTAGCCAATCCAGAGCACATGATGAGCCGGCACTGCGGTGAGTGTTCTGCGGAGGTCGCGTTCGAAGTCCCAAGCGGAGCATTCCGAGCCGTATGGCAGCGACATCGATCCCGCAACGACCCTAACGGCGTCCTTCAACCGCCCAAGCGATACATCTACGACGGAGCTGGACAATCCCTCACCAGGGGAACCAAAGAAGCAGAGCGAATGATCGAGGACTTGATCGGACTCGATTATTCGCGCTTCCTTCGCAGTGCTTTGCTCGCCCAGGGAGAGTTCGCACGCTTCCTGAAGGCTGATCCCGACGATCGAGCGGGATTGCTGGAAAGTTTGACGGGTACAGAAATATATTCACGCCTCGGAACACGCGCTCATGAAGAAGCGGGGCGGCGTGAGCAAGACTTGCAAATGCTCGAAATGAAGATCGGTCAGATCGCCATTCTCGATGATGAAAAGCGCACGGAAATCGCGGAAGCGATCAAGAAAACGAATGCCCGCCGCCAGGAACTCGACAAGGAAATAAAGATCGGCTCCGAGAAGCTGACAAAGATCGAGAGCCTGGAGAAGGAACGAATAAATGAGGCGCAGGCATTTAAAGAACAGAGTTTGCTCGAAGAACAAAAAAAGGATTCGAAACAAAACCTGGAAAAACTAAGCAGACATCAGCTCTCAGTCCCATTTACAGAAAAACTTGCAGACCATAAAAATTCCGAATTGGCACTAGATTCCGCAACGAATGCGCGTGAAGACGCCGACGCCACGGAATCGGAAGCCATCGAAGAATTTATCGAGGCCAATTTTATCTTACATTCCTCAATTGAAGCCGAACTCGAAGAGGCAGAGACAAGGGCCGATGAGGCCAGAGATATCGTCGAAGTTCAAGAAGAGGCCGCCTCAGAGGCTTGCGCCTGGTTGAAGAAACATAAGAAAGACGCGGTCCTCCAAGAGCAGATTACGACTCTGGTCAAGGGGATCAGCGATCTGAAGAACCAGCGCAACACCCTCTCCAAAGAGTGGTCCACCTGGAAGGCGATCGCTTCCAAAGTGGAGCGAGGCGCTGGAAAGAGATTCGCTGATGATATTGAAAAGATTTCCACTGCGGATCTGCAAGGCCTTCTGGATGATTTCGTCGAGGAAACAACAGCACATAAGAAATTGATTGACAAGGAGAGCAGCGAAGCAAAGAAGGAACTCGATCGCAGCAAGGATCACCTGGAGAAGGCCAGGCAGGTAGCCCACTTTGAGGAATATCTACCTGAATTGGAGGATGGAGAACCCTGCCCGCTGTGTGGAGCCCTGGACCATCCATATTCCGATGATGCGCCAACAGCCTCCAACTTGGCCAAGTTGGAAAACTATGTCGAGAAGGCGGAAAAAAATCTTGAGCGCGCTAAAAATGAGAAGAACAAATTGGGGGAAAAGATCCCAGAGTTGAGGACCCAGCGCAGTGGAGTGCTTCGGGAGTTCAAAAAAATAGTTGGGTTGTCGAAGAAACTGAGTGAAGCCCTCAAAACTTGTGGGGAGATCCTACCTCACCCTGGCAAAGAGGTAACTCTTGAGAAGGCCCTCGAAAAGCGAGCCAGCGCATATCGGAGCCAATTCAAAGCAGAGGAAAAAGCAAACTCCTTGAAAAAGGAGGCCGTGAAGGAAGTCAAAGGAGCAATTAAAGAAGCCGGGTTGCTCGAGAAGAAACTCGAAAAACTCGAACCGATGTCAGATGAAATAGAGTTTGAACCGCTGGAAAGCAAAGACCTCCTCGAGGTTTCTGAGGCTGAAGAAGAGCACTCCGTTGTAGAGAAGGAAAAAAATGACGCTGTAAAGGTCGCTAGCCTTCGCAGGATGGATGAGAAGTCTGCTCGGGACAAACTCAAGAAAACTGAGCGTCCCCTCAAAGCGGCGATCAAGAAGTCCGAGTTCAAGACACTCGATGTTCTACGTGCAGCAAGGCTCGATCCTGCCGAGGTCAAGAAGTTTGAGAAATTAAAGAAAGACCTGGAGAATCGGGAGGTCCAGGGAAAAGCTCTTCTCAAACAAGCACGTCAGGAGATCAAGAAATTGCTCGTCGAGGGTGTGCTGGAAAATAAGAAGGCAGAAGATTTCAAGACGCGGCAGCAGAAGTTGAGACTAGAACGCGATGAAGTTCTGAAACATCTGACCACCTGTCAAAACCAGATCAAGGAAGACGAGAAGAACAGGAAGCGCAAGAAAGAGCAGGAAAAGGAACTTGTCGAGAACCGTGAGGCCCTCAAGGTGTGGAGGCACTTGAAAGAACTCATCGGCTCGCACAACGGAAAGAAATTCAGGCTTTACGCCCAGGCGATCTCTCTCGACATCCTCACCCGCCATGCAAACTCACACCTTCAGCGCCTGAGTGACCGCTATTTGATTTGCCGTGAAAAAGGAGTGGACTTGGACCTCGAGATCGAGGATCTCCACCAGGCGGGAACGCGACGACCGATGGCAAGTCTTTCGGGCGGCGAGAGTTTTCTCGCAAGTCTGGCGCTCGCCCTCGGCTTGTCAGACCTCGCCGGCCGAACAGTGCGAATCGACTCTCTCTTTATCGATGAAGGCTTTGGCAGCCTCGATCAGGACACTCTGGAGATCGCCATCGATGCCCTCGAAAGCCTCTTGCAGCAGGAGAAGACAATCGGTGTAATTTCCCACGTCCCCTTGCTCAAAGAGAGAATCGCCACACAAATCGTCGTGGAAAAAGAGGCCGGTGGGGTGAGTACTATTCGGGTTGTTTCAAACTGTTGAACGGATAGGGCTGCCTAGAGCCCCCACAACTGCAATCTCCGTAAAGCCCTTCAACTTGGCTTGTAATCCCTACCCCAACAAGGCCCAATAGACCCAGGCCCAATAGAATGAGAGCCCCATGA
>DUAN01000013.1:4753-8653 GCA_012960845.1 Planctomycetota bacterium
GAATGAACTGACGGAGACCAAGACCGATGATGGCCCCATCCTGTGGGTCAACACATTGTTCCTGAGTCTGAGCCCCTTCATCGCTGCAGCGCTGATTCCCATTTACCTGTGGAATGAGGGCAGTCACTGGGCGCTATGGGTCGCAGCAATAGTGTTGTGGTGGGTCGCCGGACTCGGGATCACCATCGGTTACCACCGCCTCTTCGCCCACCGTTCCTACAAGGGGTCAAAGGTGTGGCGCTTCATGGCACTGATCGCAGGTGCCACGGCACTGCAGAACTCAGCGATGGTCTGGTCTGCTTCCCACCGTCGCCATCACCAGCACACCGATCACCACGGAGATCCCTACGATGCGACCCGCGGATTCTGGTGGGCGCACATGCGCTGGATCTTTCACGACAACGAGCTCGTGGATGATCTGAGTAATGTCCCCGACCTTCAGGCCGATCCGCTGGTTCGCTGGCAACAGAAGTACTACTGGATCATCACTCTCTCCCTCAACATCGGTATTCCGCTGGGATTGGGACTACTGATCGATCGACCGTGGGGAATGCTGCTCTTTGCCGGACTCACTCGCATCGTCTTCACCCATCAGGCGACCTTTTGTATCAACAGTCTGTGCCACATCCTGGGCACCCAGCCATGGTCCAAGAACAACACTTCGCGCGATTCATGGATCTGCGCACTGGTCACCTTTGGCGAGGGTTACCACAACTTCCACCACGCATTTCCTGCCGATTATCGCAACGGGCTACGGTGGTATCAATTTGACCCGGCAAAGTGGCTCATCTGTGTCGCCAGCCTGGTCGGCCTGACCTCGAATCTGAAGAGAACCGAGGCACCCGTGCGCTGGCGGAAGCGCCTCGAACGACAGACAGAAAAGTATGAGACCTCCGCTTCACATTTCATTCCCGAGTTGGGTGCGGATTGGCGACTCCGGGTCGATTCCGCTCGCCAGTTGGTGGACCAACATCTGAGCCAGTGGGCACAAGATCTGCGAAACTACCGGCGCGCATGCCGGGATGGAGAAGTCACAAAAGCGATGCTTCATTCGCTGCGCGAGACTCGACGCGCCTGGAGGCACGCCTGGAAGAATTACCTCGCTCTTGAGCAAACGATGCCACTTCCTGCCTGAGAGCCAGTAGATCCACCACCGCTGTCGTCTACCATGACGAAATGAATAAATACACGCCGCCCAACATCGTGCTGCTGGCACTCTTCTTGTGTCCGCTGCTGGTCTCTTGCGACGCCTTCCCCCTGCGCGAGCCCGCTGGCCCGGTCTCGACCCCCCTCTTCAACGGAGAGAACCTGGAGGGCTGGTACGCCGATATCCCCGCTGCAGACGGTGGCGCTGAGGTACCCCCATCCTTCGTCGCAGAGGATGGCATGCTGATCAGCAAGGGAAATCCCCAGGGGCACCTGATCACCGAGGGTTCCTACAGCAACTACCAGCTGGTGGTCGAATATCGCTGGCTCGAGGAACCTGGCAACTGCGGAATCCTGATCCATGCCTCGACTCCGCGGCGTCTCTACGAGATGTTTCCCCAGTCGATCGAGTGTCAGCTGTTTGTCGGCAATGCAGGAGATTTCTGGTGTATCGGTGAAAATATCGAAGTCGATAACATGACCCAACGGCGAGGAAATCCCGATCAGTGGGGTGTGGAGGAGGATCAGCGGCGCCGGATCCTCAATCTCACCGACGATTCGGAGAAGCCCGCAGGCGAATGGAACCAGATGGTGATTCAGTGCCGCGATGACACGGTGGTGGTCTTCGTCAACGGAGATCTGGTCAACTTCGGCTACAACTGCAGCGCCAGCAGTGGCCAGATCGCCATCCAGGCGGAAGGGGCCCCGGTCCAGTTCCGTCGAATCGATCTCTCGCCACTGCCGACTGAAGCAACAGAAGGAAATTGATGTTTCGTTCGACGCTCTCGTTGCTGCTGCTTTTCCACTTCTTCGCTGCGCCCTCGATCCTGGCACAAGATCATCCGACCAAAGCATCCCCCTTCGATGCGATCCGCTGGTTGGAACAACAAGTACAGGTCCAGGTCGGGGGAAAGTGGTACATCCCCATCGCCATCGATGTTGTTGAGGTCGAGCAGATCCTCGAGAAGTGCCGCCAGCAGTGGCCCGGCCAGCTTCAGAAACGATTCGCCGAGGATTTGATGGAAGCGATGGCACTGCTGGGCCATGAGCCTGGAGATACTGTCACGCTGCGCTTGAAACCGGTCGAGGCGACGACAGAGATCGTGCTCGATGGAATCCCCAATACCATCGGCAAGCGCCAACAACTGCGTGGAGATCGAAACCAGCAGCCCACTCCAATGCGGTCCGCTCCCTCATGGCTGTCGAAAAAACAGGTCGAGCAAGAGATCGCCGCCTTTACCGCAGCACTCAGGGATCAGTTCGCCTACCTGCACCTCAAGGGGATCGATCTCGATGAGGCGATCGAGAAGGAGGTGAGGAATTATTACTCCAAGGGTCTGCCCGATCGCATGCCCCCGGTCGATCTGGTCATGATCCTGCAACGGGTGCTGATGCAATTCGGCGATGGCCATGCCGATGTCCGCAGCAGCAACTTTCGCCTCGGAGAGGGCGAACCGTTCAACCCCTTCCTGCTTGATGATATCGATGGAAAGTTGGTCGCGTACCAACAGAAACGAAACGACCTGCTCGATCCGAAGTATCCGTATGTCGTTTCCCTCGACGGACGCCCCATCGAGGATTGCATCGACGACATGACTCCTTTCATCGCCAGCGGAAGCCCACAACTGGTACGCCACAGAGCCATCCGTCTCCTGCGAGCGATTTCGTGGTGGCGTCGAGTCGAAGACGGGGGATTCCACGACCACGAACGAGTGATGTACCGTCCCTTCGACCTGGAACTGTCTTCGAGAGATGGCAAGAAGACGCAGACGGTGAAAATCCAACCCTCCGATCATAAACCCCCCTACCGACAGTGGCCCCACAGCGAAAGCCGCTTGCTCGAGGAGAACATCGGCTATCTACGGCTGGTTCGCATGGACCACAGAGCCGTGGAAGACGTCTACCGGTGGATGCCACGCTTCCGTGACACCGACGGCTTGATCGTCGATGTCCGTGGCAACGGAGGCGGCACGCGGAAGGCACTGCTGGCACTGGCTGGATTCCTGCTCGGCGACCAGGAAAGCCCCTGGGTCGGCAACTTCGCCGTCTACCGCAAATCATCGAAATTCGATGCCGATCACCTGGCCAATCGCTTCATGCGCCGCATCGATAGCGATGAGTGGACCCCCGAGCAGCGCCTGACCATCGACCTTGCCATCGCCACCTTCAAACCCGAGTGGCAGGTCCCCGATGGTTTCAGCCAGTGGCACGCGCTGGTCCTCGATCGCACCGGTCATCCACATGAGTTTCCTTACGCCAAAGAAGTGGTGATCCTGTCCGATGCCGGCTGCTTCAGCGCCACCGACATCTTCCTCGGCGCGCTGGAACTGCACCCGCGAGTGACGCTGATGGGCACCGCATCTTCCGGCGGCAGTGCTCGATCGCAACGATTCACCCTGCCCCACTCGCTGATCGAGGTGAAGTGCGCATCGATGGCGAGCTTCCGCCCCAACGGAAAACTCTACGACGGAAATGGAGTGGAGGTCGACATCGAGGTCCACCCCGATCCCAGCTTCTTCATCATGGGTGGAGACGATCGAGTTCTCGAGGCAGCCGTCACCCACCTGCGATCGAGATGACGAAGACGGACCAGGTGTCAGGGACAGGATGGAGTCGCCGAGCAGGTGAGCGCATCGCTGACCGGGTCGGGACCACAAACTGAAGCAGGCTCGGGCAATGCAGCACCATTGATGAAGATATGATCGAGCATCGCAATCACATCGGCGAGATCGAGGTTGCCGTCATCGTTGCCGT
>DUAN01000014.1 GCA_012960845.1 Planctomycetota bacterium
CCCTCCCGAGGTGATCCACACCATCATCAGCGATGATCATCCGCGCCAGCACTGGTTGCGCATCGATGCGCGTGCCGATCAGAAGCAAAACGCCACCATCCGCGGCAAGATCGACAGGAAGAACAACATCGACATCGAGAGCGAGAATGTCGACGGTTTCACCATCTTCATCGACAACGATCGCCTCAAGGAAAAAAGTCGCATCACCGTGACCCACAACGGTCAGAAGGTGCACGATGGCAAGGTCAAGGAGACGGTCGAAGCGCTGATCGAATCGTGGAAAGATCGCCGCGATCCGTACCTGCTCCACACTCGCATGATCACCGTCGATGTCGGAGTGGAAGAGGACAAGAAGGAGCAGGAAAAGACAAAACAGAATGCGGCGAACTGACTCCGATTACGAGGCTCCGCACTCCAACCCAGGCAACCCGGCAAGGACCACCGATGGACGTGATCAACATCCAGCACAAGTTCGATCTCTTCAGCGATCAATGGTCTCCCAAGAGAATCGGCGAACTGAACGGGCAGCAGGTCATCCTGGCGAAGATCGAGGGCGAGTTCGTCTTCCACAAGCACGACGACGAAGATGAACTGTTCATGGTGATGAAGGGTCAGCTGTCGCTGGAACTGAGAGGGCACGACGAAGAGACCACCACCGTGGTGGTGAACCCGGGCGAGTTCTTCATCGTCCCCAAAGGCGTCGAACACAAACCGACCGCCACCGAAGAGACACACCTCTTGCTCTTTGAACCGTTGAGCACCCAACACACCGGCGATGTGCAGGCAGACATCACGGTAGAAAACTACGAGGAGATCTAGCATTTGAGCAAGTCGGCAGCGCTCGATCTTTCGGACACACCAACGACCGCCTTGCCCCTCACCGCGTCATCAGAAACATCAAGCCCAACGGTACAACAAAGACCCCAATCAAGACCAAGACCGCCAGCAAGACGCTACCGAGAGCTCGCCACGCAGAAAATTTGTGGGCCTGGCCCAGGCATTTGAGGCTGATGACGATCGCCCAAATAGCTCCAATCAATCCAATCAGCTTTAAAAATAACATCACAGAGGCCAACGCGGGATCGTTATCCAGCCGCGGCGTCGCAGAGGTAAAATTCTCGTCGCCAAAAAGGGCGATACTGGGAATCCACAGCAACCCCAACCAGATCCTGGGTATGCCTCCCCAGGCAATCGCTGCCCGAACCTCTCTTACGCTAGCACTGCCGCCGAGCCAACTGCCCGATTTTTGCAGAAGATAACCGCCCAGAAACAAACCAATTACTCCAGGTATCAAACCGCCGATGGCGCAGGCCAAAACTACGCTTTGCCAGGAGTCCACTGAATCGCCAAGGTATTGAGTTGAAGCATTTCTCAACGCGTCGAAGAAACCCAAGATGATCGCCAGCCATAGCACCAAGCGGGTCGGATCGGTGTCCAAAATCTGCTGCATCGTCGCTCGCGGTTGCAACCAGATGGAAAACCATGG
>DUAN01000015.1 GCA_012960845.1 Planctomycetota bacterium
AGGTGGGCACTGATCAAGAAGATCAGTTGAGCGTTTTCATGATCAGGAGCGGGACGATCATGGCCCCAGGCCAACTGATAGCCACAGCGTGCCGAGGCAGAGCAGACTGTCGTGTGGCTGTTGTGGCCATCGACACCCCACGCCTGCAGTACTCGTTCCATCGATCCTTCATGACCGGGCCGACCGACGTGGTACATCACTTCATCGTGACGCTGCTGCTGCAACAAGCCGCGAATCTTCAGGGCGATGGTATCGAGCGCCTCATCCCAGGAGATGGGCTCGAATCCACCCTCTCCTCGCGGCCCTTTTCTTGCCATCGGTTGTAGAATTCGCTCGGGGTCGTTGACCTGATTGAGAGTTGCAGGACCCTTGGCGCAGTTACGACCGCGGCTTCCCGGATGCAGTGGATTCCCCTCGATCCGAACGATCTCCTGCTGATCCACATCGATGGCCGCCAGCAATCCGCAGCCCGACTCACAGTTAAAGCAGGTGGTGGGAATCATCGCCATCTTGCGAGTACGACGCGCAGAATCTTGCTCCTCCACCTCGAGCCATTTTTCAAAGGGTGGGTAGTTCCGCAGGTCATCTCCATAGGGGGACGGCTCAGGTTTGACGGTCTGCCCCGGAACCAATCCCATCCGGGAGGCCATCTTTTCAATCCAACTTGGCTTCGACGACATGATTCTCCTCAGGCCAGTGGAAGGCGCTGTGGCGCCTCTACCCAGAGATGCTCCCAGATGGCAATCCCTGCCAGCGCCAGCAATCCAGCGCAGCGGAACGTCCATTCTCCCCCAGGCATTCCCCACAACAACACCATCGGCAGGATCCTTCCTCCACCGATGGCTCCGATGTAAAGCCAGATTCCTCGCACTCCCTGAGTCATCGACCGTGCCGCAAGGCGTGCCGCTTCCGTCGAGTGCTTGCCGAAGACCTCGAGCAGGATGAAGGGGAGTTCGATGGTGATCGCGATGGCCAGCACTCCTCGCAAGTCACTCAGTTGCTCGGGGCGAATCAGCAACAGCATCGCCGAGCCCGCCACCAGCGCCTGGAAGCCGAGATGGATCGGCGACAGGGCGGACTGCCACAGGTCTCGTCCTTTCGCCTGGCCAAAGAGCCAGCCGGTATAGATGGCGACGAAGGTGCCACCGAGACCGGCCAGGGCCAGCAGCACCATTCCAGGAGTCGAGTCGGAAGAATCGCTGCGCCACCAGCCGACGGTGATCACACCACCGTAAAAGGTGATGCCGTAGGCTCCTCGGACCAGCCAGGAGGACCATTGCGGACGCAGCATCACCCACAGAAATCGCTCCGGTCGCTTGAGATCTGCAACGAGAAGCGCACCGGTGATCGCCAGAAATATCAACGCCAGGATCCAGCCAAGTCCCATCGATGAGTCGATCAGTGATCGACGCTCAAACGGCGCCAGCATCGCAGGCACCATCAACACACCGGCAGCCACCGATTTGGTCCACAGATAGGCACTCACCTTCCAGCCCCAGCTGAGAGAGTGACGCTGCTGGATGTCATAGGTGCGATGGGGAGCTCCTCGCTCCAGTGCGGGCTCGAGTCCGGCGGGAGGATCGGTTCCATCACGGGGTCTGGTCCCCCACAAGGTACGAATGCTTCGTTGGCTCGCGAGTGGATCCAGTGCTTCACGATGGCCCTCGATGTAGAACACCTTGGGGCCGGTACCCTTCTCCGGTTTGCGGACCATCGTCGGCTCCCCTGCCACCAGAGTCGCGATCCGACTCCCTGAATCGGACAGGTCTCCTGTGATGATGGCATTGGTCGGACAGACCACGGCACACGCCGGTTCACGTCCGGCATCGACACGGTGAGAACAATAATTGCACTTGGTCGCGGTTCCCGTCTCGGGATGGATGTCGATGGCATCATAAGGACATGCTTGCATGCACGCCTTACATCCGATGCAGCGGCTAGAATCGAAATCGACGATGGCATCTTGCCGCACCGTCAAACTGGCGGTGGGACACATCTCGACGCAAGGAGCATTGGTGCAGTGATTGCAGCGCAAGACGTGAAAGGATCGCTCGGCCCGGGGATGAACCCCTTTCTCGAGGTACTGGACCCAGGTCTTGTTGACCCCGACCGGATCGGAGTGCTCGGTCTTGCAGGCAACGGTGCATGCGTGACAGCCGATACAGCGGCGATTATCGATGACGAAGCCATAGGAGGGCGAATCTTGGGAATCCATTCCTAGAATCTACCTTCCCCGGCACCCTCGGGCCATCCTCCTCCATCGGTTGACTGAGATCTCATCAGACCTCACCTTTACTTCCAGTTGTCAGGATCACCCTGAATGCATCGTAGAGGATCAGGGGGGATCACGATTTCCCCCTGAGGTGGGCAACGAATTGGGAGGATTCATCCTTGGACCGCAGTTTCCTGGGCACTACCTGTGGATTTCTCGAGTCCTCGGCGAGGAAGATCCTGGCTCTCGCCGATGGAGAGCCTGCTGAGGGCTCTCGCTCGCATCCATTCGACCTGCGGGAATTGGTGGTACTGGTGCCAGGTCGTCAGGCGGGGCGACGTTTACGCCGATTGCTGGTCGAGCAGGCAGACACCGGCGGTCGCGGACTTCTTCCCCCGCTCATCACCACTCCGGGTCATCTTGAGGAAGCGCTCTGCAACCCCGAACAGCCCTTCGTCAGCGTCCTCGAGGATCGAATCGCCTGGATCGACGCCCTGCGCAGCTGCCCCGAGCACACTCTCACGACCCTCGGAATCGACCCCGAATCCCTCGGAGCGGCGACACTGCTGCCGCTGGCACGCCTCTTCTCACGCCTCGGCTCCGATCTTCGCCGAGAAGGTTTGACCCTCTCTGTCGCCGCAGAGGCCGCCTCACATCACGACCCGGATGCGGCGCTGCGACTGCGGGCGGTCGAACAGATCGAGGCGCTTCGCTCTGCCCGTTTGAGAGCGGTCGGCCTCACTGACACCGGCACCTTCCACATCGCCCCGATGGCAACTCAGCCTCGGGTCATCCTGATCGGAATCCTCGAAATTCCGGCCCAGATGCGACGGTGGCTCGATCAGTATTGCCAGGCAGAGGCATGGATCGATACCGAGCAGAATCGTGCCCACCTGTATGACGAGTTGGGGATTCCCATCCCTGAAGAGTGGGACAATTTGCCCTTTACTGGACCGATCGACCTGGTGGTGGCGGATGACCCGCGCTCCTTGACCGCCTCCTTGCTCCAGCAGATCGATCAACATTCAGGTCCCTCGAGCAGTGACGATGTCACCATCGGCCTGGTCGATCAGGAACTGTCACCTTGGCTGCTGGAAGGGTTTCGGCGCGCTCAGGTTCCGCTCCACATCGGCGGTGGAACTCCGCATTCATCCTCCTCTTGTGGACGCTTGCTGGCCGATCTTCGGCAGGCGCTAGCGACTTTTTCCAGCCACGCGATCGCCGCTCTGGCCCGACATCCTGCGATCCATCCTCGTTTACCGCGAGCAACCGATCGACACGGGCGGGAACTCGATCCGCTCGAAACAATCGACCGCTGGGCCACCGCTCGGCAGCCGGTGCTGGCAACCGACCCCCTCGCCCCTGAGGCGGTGCAGTTCATTCGAAGTGCCATCGAGCCGCTCAGAGAAGTACCCAGCACTCGCGGCGATCGGGTCCAGCCACTGCTCGATGCGATCACTGCCCTGGTCGGGGGCGACGATTGGCAGCAACCTCTCTTGCCGCAATCGGGTCTCGACGGGCTGATCTCAGCGGTGCAGAAAGTGATGCAGATCGAAGATCGCAACCTGCCACCGCTCTCCAGCGTCGACACCATCTCCTTGATCATCGATCTGCTGGAAGACTCTCCGATCCCTGACCGACATGGAAACCGTGCCATCGGTGTGCTGGGTTGGCTCGAGCTTCCCTTCGATTCCGCGCCACTGCTGCTATTGACCGGCGCTACAGAGGGACAACTCTCTCCGGCCCCCGCCGGAGATCCGTTGCTTCCCCATGGGGTCCGCGAACAGCTGGGAATGGCGGGTCCGGCGCATCGCAATGCCAGGGATGCACATCTCCTCCACTCCCTGATCGATTCACGTCGCAAGACGGTGGTTGCCATCTGCGCCAGAAACGGCGATGGAAATCCACTTCTGCCGAGCCGTCTGCTGTTACAAGGGCCCGATGGCCTCGCGCGACTGGAGCAATTTCTCGATCGCAATCGTCGCCATCGCTTCCACCTCCCCGAGACGAGCCCGCCCGCCAGCAGTCCCGCCTCGCTGGGTGCTCCGCAGGGGGTGACCTTGCCATCACCGGACTCGGTCGCCATCACATCTCTGTCGTACTATCTCGAGGACCCGGTTTTGTTTCAGATGAATCAAGTCCTTCGTCTGCATGACTGCCACGATCGTGATCGCCAGCTCAATCCACTCGCATTCGGCAATCTGATCCACAAGATACTGGAGCAATACGGTCTCGATCGTCAACTTCGAGATCTATCGGACGAGGGACAGATCCGCGACGCTCTGCACCAGTTACTCGATCGATACCGGCGAGAGAGAATCGCAGATCCAGCACACTCCGCGGTGCTGGTACAACTGGAACAGGCCCGAGTTCGCCTCGATGCGTGGGCTACGGTCCAGGCGCACCAGCGCGCACTCGGCTGGCGTTTGGTCGCAGCGGAAGTGGATCTCCTTCCTGCGTTGTGCCGCATAGATGTGGCCGAGGGGAGCATCGGACTGTCCGGTCGAATCGATCGCATCGACTATCATGAGCAGGAACAACGCTGGCGATTACTCGATTACAAGACGGGCGATACGGGCCATCCTCCCGAAAAAGATCACAGGAGGGGGCGGTCGAAAGATGAGAAAATCTGGGTACGTCTGCAACTTCCGCTCTATCGGCACTTTGCCCATCAACTGGAGATCGACGGACGGCAAGTTTCTTCCGAAGCAGAGGTGGGATTTTTTCTGTTGCCCGCGAAACCCGCTCAGACCCGTATCGAGATCGCCCGCTGGCATGAGGATGATTATGCACAAGCCTACCAGCGAACCTGCGAGGCGATCAGTGGCATCCTGACCGGATGTCTGGAGCCTCTCACGGTGCTGAAGACCCCCTGGCAAAGAGCCCTGGCCGGAGTCGTGGTCGAGTCGGCCGCTCGACTCGATGGCATCCTCTCCTCCGATGAGGAGGAGCAAGAATGAGTTTCTCTCCTCACCTACTGATCCGGGCCAGTGCCGGATCCGGCAAGACTCACTCGCTGACCAGTCGATTCATCGGCCTGCTGGTGATGGGAGAAGATCCTTCCGGGATTCTCGCCGTCACCTTCACCCGCCTCGCCGCTGGCGAGATCATGGAGCGAGTACTGCGCCGGATGCTCTCTGCCACGAGAAGTGCCGCTGCACTGAAAGAACTGCAAGCGTCCCTGGTGACGGCAGGATTCCCACAACCCAGCGAGGAGCAGATCGCAGCAGCACTCGGACGATTGCTCAGCGAATTACATCGCTGCAATGTCTCGACCCTGGATGCCTTCTTTGCACGACTGGCGACCGCCCATACCTTTGAATGTGGCCTGCCCCCGGGCTGGACGATTCTCGAGACCGAAAAACTGGAGGCGATCCAGGCCGGAGCGATCCAGAAACTGCTGTCGATGGGTACAGAAGTGGAAGCACGACTTCTGATGCACCGGCTGAGCCGCGGAAGTGCCTCGAGCCAGGTGGCAAATCAGTTGCAAGCGATCGTTTCCCACGCACACGACAAGTATCTCGAGTTCCCTCCCGAGGCATGGCTGAATCCGGAGCTGATCGCAGCGCCCAGCGATCGAGAGATTCAATTGGTCCGTGAACAGTTCGAGTCGGTGGAGTGCCCCAAGACCAAGAGTGGATCTCTTCACGGGGGCTGGCACAAATCCCTCGAGTTGATCCGCTCATGGTTCGACCAACCGGCATCGATCGACCTGATGAAACTGCTCGAATCCGGAATCGCCAAAAAAGTCCTCGAATCGGAGACTCGGTTCTACTCCATCGATATCCCCGATGAACTACGAGTGACGGTCGAGTTGCTGGTGCACAGCGCCAGGGCCAGCATGGCCGCGGTGATTCGTGCCCAGAACATGGCCACCGGAGAGTTGCTGGCGAACTACGATCATTTCAGGGCCATCGGACTACGCGCTCAAGGCGGAGTGGCATACCAGGATGTACCCCAGGCACTGGTCATCGCCGATGTCCTCGCCTCTCCAGGCACCATCCTCTATCGACTCGACGCATCGACTCGTCACCTGCTACTCGATGAGTTTCAGGACACCTCGATGATGCAATTCGCCGCACTTCGCCCGCTCATCGAGGAGGTCGCCAGTGATTCTGCAGAGGGGCGCACGGTCTTCTGCGTGGGGGATCCGAAGCAGGCGATCTACGGCTGGAGAGGAGGGCGAGCAGAGGTCCTCGATCTGCTCGAAAAGTACCTGGTTCCAGGATCGAGCATGAGTCTCGACGAATCGTACCGCTCCTCGCAGGAGATTCTCGATGGGGTGAACGAGGTTTTCTGCTCCTTACCCCTGCCCCAATGGTTGGAGGAGGATCGCCAGGCGGTGGTCTCCTGGTGCGAGCACTTCCACGACCATGTCACCGCCTCCGGCGGACCGGGAGACACTCCGGGTCATGTGGCGTTACGCGTGGCTCGAGAGCATCCAGGGCGCGATCCCAACATTTGCCCCTACATCGACGCCATCGAGGAGGTGGAAAGAGTCATCCAGAAGTCACCGGAGGCTTCGATCGCCATCCTGGTCCGAAAGAACAAGAACATCGCCAAGATGGTGGCCGCCCTCAAAGAAAGGGGCATCGATGCCAGTGAGGAGGGTGGAAACCCGCTGGTCGATTCGCCGGCAGTCGGACGGTTGGTGGCATTGCTGGAACTGGTCGAGCACCCTGGGGATGCAACGATGCGGTTCGCCGTGGCCAGATCTCCAATCCCCGAAATCGCCAGTAAACTGGCCGGATTCCCCAGCGGTGACTGGCTTGATCCAGCGGTTGCGGAGGAAGGCGCGAATCTGCTGAGGGATCGGATTCATCAGCTGGGAATCGTCGATGCCATCGCTCCGCTGGCGGATGGATTGGCACAGATCTGCTCGCTCGAGGACCGCAGTCGAATTCATCAGATGATGGAGCAAGTGCGCCTCCGCAAACCCGCCAACGGACGACTGCAAGAATTGATCTCTCATCTGAGAAAACACCGCCTCGCATCTCCCAGTGGGTCGCGGGTACAGGTGATGACCGTTCACCAGGCCAAGGGGCTCGGGAGAGATGTGGTGATTCTGCCCGAACTTTCAGCGGACTGGTTCAAAGTCCTTCCGCAATTGTTGGAGAGAAAAGGGAATTCAGAATCTACCGATCCTCCGTGGCTCAGCCGCTACATCAAGAAACTGGAACAGCAGATTCTTCAGCAGCCCTACCCCGAGATGAACCGACAGGCGCGGCGCCGTCAGTTGCAAGAATCGCTGAGCGTCCTCTATGTGGCGATGACCAGGGCCAAGCGGTCGCTGACGATGATCATTCCAGCCACACGTCCACCGATCGCTTCCGCGGCCTACCTGCTCTGGTCGACCCTCGGTCAATCGCAACCTCTGGTGTCAGGGACCACTTTGTTCGAAAAGGGAGACGCATCAGTGGTCGGAGAAATCAGCGGAAAGGGTGATGCTCCCTCCCAGGATGCTCCCATCCCCACTCTCGTGGCTTCCACTACAGGAAGCACCATCACCCCTTCGATGCATGCCTCCAGATTTCCCTCACTTCGTTCCCTTCATGCCCAATCACTCGGCACCCTGGCTCACCTTGCGCTGGAACAGATCGACTGGGCAGTGGCTGAACCAAGGGACCTGACCGCAGCGATGAAGAAACAACAACCTCGCCTCGAATCTTTCACTGGAGAGACGCTCGAGTTGATCGGTCACTGCCTCGAGCAAGAAGGTTGTCAGCAACTCTTTGATCGAGAATCGACTCTCCAACGGCTGGGAGCCCAACAGGATGATGAACTGATCCTCGAGCGAGAGGTCCCCTTCTCCTGTGAGGTCGAGCAGAATCTGCTCAACGGAATCATCGACCGGCTGGTACTTCTCGAACGGGGCGGAGTCGCGGTCGCCGCAGAGGTGATCGATTTCAAGACTGACCAGTTTTCTGGCAGCGCTTCAGATGCTGCCGAGAAGCACCGCGAGCAACTGGAAAGTTACAGGAAGGCAGTGTCGCGGACCTGGGGAATCGACCCAACGATGATCGCATTGAGGATCTTGCTGATACGCAGTGGAGAAGTGATCACCCTCTAGGGGCAGGCGGGGTGGAGGTCGCAGGTGAAGGCGGCATCGGAACCGATGATCCCACACTCTGGAAACGGTGCCGAGGGCGCTTCACCACCGAGGAACAGGTACATCAGCAGGTAGAGCCCATCCGAGATGTCGAGAAAGCCATCGCTATTGGCGTCTGCCGCTTCCTGACAAAATGGGATCGAGACTTCTCCGAACACCCTGCCGATCAGCAGTATCGCATCGGCGAGGCGAACGCCTTCCACGGCATCGGCATCTCCCCGGATGAACTGCGGCTCACAGGGATCGATTTGACCGTTCCCGTTGGTGTCATTGGCTGGATCGGCGAGATCGCACAGGTCCGGTATCTGGTTTCCGTCGCAATCATCCGCAGCTCCGGAACTGATTTCGCATTCATCGGGGATCCCATCCGCATCACAATCGGGCTCACAGGAGTCGATGGTTCCGTTGGAGTTGCAATCGGTCTCGCTGCCGCTGCTGATCTGACAGGCATCGATTACCCCATCGAAGTTGCAGTCGATACCCAGCGAACCCAGAATTTCGCAACTGTCTGGAATCAAGTTTTGATTGCAATCTTCCTGACATGGATCTGGAATCCCATCGGCATCACAATCGGTCACCAGTCCGGTCGCGACTGCGCAACTATCGGGGATTCCATCTCCATCACAATCGGCGACCCATCCTTCGGCGGTCGCACAACTGTCTGGAATCAAATCTCCATCACAATCGACCGAGACTCCGGCAGCGATTCCGCATTCATCGACAATTCCATCGAGATCGCAGTCCACTGCCAACCCCTGGGCGATGGCGCAGGAATCCAGCACTCCATCTTGATCGCAATCGTCATCACCGTAGACGTCGAGGGCGACATTTCCTCCCACTGTGGCCATCACCGAATCGAACGGTGCACCCGCAATGACGACTCCATGATCGACCGCCACCGACGACCCGAGGAAAGAACTCGAATTGCCGATTCGTACTCCCTCCAGTTGCCAGTCTCCTTGCCAGCGATAGGTAGAGATGGAACCGGAAGGGAATGCTTCGCTTCCGGTATCGGTGGGAGCCCCGACCGAGAGCACCGAGCCGGACAGTGCCAGCACCGCGCCGAATGCACATCCGGATGCTCCAGATGGCGGTACCAGGTGAGGCCCGATCACCCACAACTCGCCCACTCGATGGTAGTGGGCGACCGCTCCTGCAGCGGATCCTGCGAGATCGGAGTAGGGTGCACCGAGAAGCAGATGATCAGCCGAGATGGCCACTGCGGTTCCCAGACGATCGCCTGGATTGGCAACCCCGGTTCCGATCGAGAGCTCCTCGATCCAACCATCTTGGCCACCGGAGAAGAGGTAGGCAGCTCCAGAATCGGGTCCGAGATGATCTCTTCCCGGAGCTCCAACCAGCAGAGTCAATGAATCGGAGAGGTCGAGAGAAGTGCCAAACTGATCGCCGGGAACTCGATCGATCGCCATCAATCGGTCCTGAAGAACCCAGCCGTTGTTGGGATCCTTCACCCACAGGGTGACGCAGCCGACCGGCTCAGAACCGAATTGAAAGTAGGGACTGCCAGCCGCCAGAATGTCGCCGGAGAGTGAAAGTGCAGAACCAAAGCCATCGCCTTGCTGCCCCTGAGGATCACTGAGTTGCTGGATCAGGTTCCAGCCAAATCGGTCTCTTTGCCACATCTGGATGGTTCCGGAACCGACTGCGCCGATCGCAAGCATCGAATCATCGGCCGCCAGTGCAGCACCGATCTGTGCTTCAGCGGATCCGATCAACAGTTGTTCGAGTTGATAACTGCTGTCACTTTTGCGGTAAATTCGAACGCTTCCGCTGAGGGTTCCCCCCGCATCATCCCCGATGGCGCCGATGAATAATCGACCTCCAGAGATGGCCACCGATCGGCCGAGGTAATCGCCACCGCTGACCCCGAAGATTTCCACTTCCCCGGTGGAACACTGTGCTGGTAGTTCCTCGCAGGGCAAGATCAGACCGATCAGCGCGACCACTGCAGCGAGCAGAGTGCATGAGATCGGTGATCTGGGGGATGCTGGCATCGGTGGGACTTTCGGGACATGAGATGGACGTCACCTCGAGGGAGGGTGACCGAACTGACTCTAATCGTCCCGTTTAGCCGAATTGTGTCAATCCGTGCCTTCTTCAACGGTTCTTGAGGGTCACGATTGGGAGGTCGTCACCTTCGGTCCGAATCCGTTAGAGAGGATCCCCCAGCCTCCGCGGCCAGTGGTCTTCTGGCGCTGGTGGATCATCTTCTCCAGCCGGTCGGATATGGTCGAGTAATCCCTCTTCCATCTTGTCGTATTGAACCTTGCCATCGATGATGGCCCAGCGGACATGGGACATGTACGACAGCAGATCTCCATCCATGATGATGAAATCGGCATCTTTTCCCACCTCGATCGATCCGATGCGATCGGCAACGCCAAGCATCCTGGCGGGCTCGATGGTGATCGACTCCACCGCGGCATCCTCGGGAAGCCCACCTCGAACCGCAAAGGCCGCTTCCAGTGGAAGGTGTGAGAGGTCTCGTCCCGCCAGTCCCCACAGAGCGATGCCGGTGCTCGCTGGCATGATGGAAAAGGGAACCCCACTCTCGTGAAGGAGTTTTGCGTTCTCGATGCTCGATCCTCCTGCGGCCCCTCGACTTTCATCTCGATCTCTCCGAGAGCGAGGTGTGAGGACCACGGAAGCACCGCAGCGCGCCAGTAGACCCGGATCGATCCATGCTTCCTCCGCCCCTTCGATGATCATCTTGAAGCCAAATCGGCGGGCCAACTGACAGATTTCTCGCAGATCAAAGATGGTGGACACCCGGGAGATCGCAACTTTTTCTCCCAGCAAGAGGGAACGAGCAGTGGCATAGGTGCCGCGGATCCACTTGTCATCGGGAGCCTTCGCATCCGGATTATCCTTCTTCTCCAGGGCGTGTTGCTCGACCTTTCGGAGATGCTCCTGGACCTTCTCGAATGCTTCTCTCAACTCTTTCTTCTTGCCCGGATTGCCGCTGCGGTAACTGAGGGAGATGAAGGACTTACGTCGCAGAGTCAGGTCGGTGACCTGTCCACGAATCAACTTGGAGACTCGACTACCATTCCAGGTCGAGGTGATACCCGCAGCGAGTCCCGTCACCGTCCCCAGTGCAAAAGGGTCCTGCGACTTCTCCGCCTCTCCCGATCCGACCAGTCCACTGGACCGAAACGCCACCAGTCCGGGATAGAGATGATGACCGCTGGCATCGATCTTTTCCGCTTCATCGGGGACCGCGATATCGACCCCGATCGAGACGATCTTGCCATCTTTCGACAGTACGGTACCGCCACGAATCACCGATCCGGTGATGGTGTGTATCGTGGCTCCTTCAATCGCCAGGTACTCCCCCTCCGGCGCTTCGAGTTCTTCCTCCTCCTGCGGTTCAGGAGTAGGTGGAGGCGGTGGCGGTCGGCGACCTCGTCGGCGGCGGCGAGGAGGATCTTGTGCCTCGGCCACGCCAGCGATCTGTACCGATGTTCCTCCGGTGAAAGGGATGTCGGTCACCAGCAGGACGACCGCCAGCAGTACCAGGGAAGATTTGAAGTCTCTGATCATCATCGGTCCTCTCGATCCCACACCACTTTGCCTGCGATGATGGTCTTCATCACCCGCGCACCTGGCTCCAGGGGGTCGCTGTCAAACAGAACGAAGTGAGGCTCTTTCCCCTGCTCTACCGTTCCCATCCGATCATCGAGTCCCAGTAATCGCGCCGGTTCCAGAGTCACCGAAGCGAGGGCATCCTCGCGCGAAAGCCCGTACCGAACCAGTTCAGCGAGTTTCGCCGGCACCCCTCTCATTCCCGTGGGATTATCCGTTGCCGGCAGGGTGACCACGGTGCAACCGCTTCTGGCCAGCGCCACTGGAATGTGGATTCTCGTATATGTGTCGGGAAACGCACTGAGAGCGGGGGGAACCAGCACCGTGGCCTTGCGCTCGGTGAGGAGTTCTAAAACCTCGTGGAATGCGCCAGTGCGTGACCCCGGCAGGATGAAGATCGACAGTGGATCACGATCCTTCAGTTCCTTGACACTCGACATGGCCGAGTCGAGATGGAGAATCAAACCAGGATTCTGGGCGAAAAATACGATCGGCAGAGCATCGTCCTTCTCCTCGAGAATCTTGACCAGTTCGATGACCGCAGGATTCATCTCTGGTGGCTGGAACTCCTTGGGCTTGTCGTCCCCCGGTTTTCCATCCTCGGGCTTGCCGCTCTTTTCCTCACCCGAAGCACTATCTCCGGTGTTCTTCTTGGCTTCTTCCTCCGCCTTCTTCTTGGCCTCTTCCTGCTCCTTGTCCCACTTCTCTCGTGCTTTCTTGATCTTTTCAATCTCGCCGCGAGCGGTCCCAAAACCCTTCTCGATCGAAGAGTAGATCCCGGTCGGAGATCTCCCGTTGAAGGGGAGATAGGCGGACGCCTTGAGGATTCGATCGGAACTCTCAGGTGTCGTCTTCACCACCACCGCATGGCCCGGGAAACCCGATCCATCCGGAACCAGTGAAGCCGCAACGAAGCCCGCCTCGAGAAAGTCCTCCCATGGCATCAATTCTTCATCCAGTTGCCTGAGCGGCGACTCGTTGCAGTGGG
Organism: Planctomycetota bacterium; assembly: GCA_012960845.1. Lineage (GTDB taxonomy): Bacteria > Planctomycetota > UBA8108 > UBA1146 > UBA1146 > QNYK01. The sequence continues at coordinate 12,916 of DUAN01000015.1, forward strand.
TACCGTTTCTCGACAGCTTTTGAAGTCCATAACTCGATCGCGCCAGGATCATCCCTGCCATCAAGGTTTGACCTGGAGCCTCGATCAGGAGGGCATTCTTCGGATACTCCAGCTGGTTTCCGACCAGGGTGATCTTGCCTTCATCGATCACCACCTCACCCGGCTCCAGCACCTCGCCGGTTCCAGTGATCACTCTTCCAGCACGGATCACCGTGACTCGTTGAGGATCGTCGGGAGCCCCGATCAGTGTGAGTGGCTGCACCAGTAGCATCAGCAGCAAGAATCGAGTCACGGATCGAAAGTAACTGCGCTTCATCAGAAGACCCTCTTCCCGTTGGCATCGTAGGTGACGTGGCCATCGATGATCGTCATCTCACAAGATGAGCGCGGGTCGATGGGGTCTCCAGTCCAGAGACAGAAATCGGCATCGAGCCCCACCGTGATGCTGCCGAGGCGATGATCCATCATCAGTGCTTCTGCCGGGATTCGAGTGACCCCCTTGAGCGCCTCGTAGGGAGTCCAGCCGTAGTAACAAGCCATCGACGCCTGATAGAACAGTTCCTCCTGCGGAACCACGGGAGAGTCGGTATTGATTCCGAGCTGGCGAACGCCTCCCTGCCACCACCTCGCAGCATTGCCCATGATGCGGCGCTGGGTCCGGTCGAAATGAAGTTGCCGCGGCCCATTGATGGTGTAGATACTCTGATCTTCATTGACCAGCCGCGCCACCTTCCAGGCATCAAAGGTCGAGTGGTCGAGCACCGTGCGAATTCCGAACTCACCTGCGACCATCTTGACGGTGGTCATCAGCACCTGATAGATCTGGGTATGAACCGAGGCCACAGTCTCACGACGAAATAGCGCCCGGAATTCTTCCCAGTGAAGATCCTTGGGAGGTTCCTCCGCCAGTTCGCCCTGCTCCCATGCAGTCATCGCCTTGTGGTATTCCATCGCCTTGCGAAGGGTCTGACGCGTATTGAAGTTCATGAAGGATCGTCCCACCCCGTAGAAGTATCGCTCGGGATTTCCCGCCTGTGCGATCTTCAACGAGCCGGGGGCCTTCAAGACCGCCTCTTCGACGCTACCGGTTCCGGCAGTCTTGAGGATGGTGCCGAATCCTGACATGTTGTTTCCACTGCCTGGAATCGTCAGCACCGTGGTCACCCCGCCGGCACGAGCTCGTTCCATCTCCACCCCATCGGGAACGATCGCTTCGAGCGTTCGAAGCCCTGGATTGGTCAAGTAGATGTAATCATGGAGGTCGGGACTGGAACCACCGGTGTGGTTATGACATTCGACCATCCCCGGAACCAGCCACAACTGGGGTTTTTCGATGACGGTAGCTCCTGGCGGAACTTCAACATCTCGCGAGCGCCCCACCGCTGTGATCTTGCCATCGGTGACGATCACTATTGCGTTGTTGATCACCCGGTCATCGCCATCCATGGTGACGACCTTGCCCACTCGATAAGCGTGAACCTCCGCCGCTGCGAACAAATCGCTGGCCGAGGTGACGATGAATAGTGCCAGTAATATCCAGGTGCAGGTCCTCATCTCGGGACCTCCTCTCCATCGATGAAGACCCTCTGAAGGCGACTTCCCGCCTCCAGTGGATGTCCATGCCAGATCAACAGGTCTGCATCGAGACCGCTCTCGATCGCTCCCACCCGATCGGCGGCTCCCAGTGCCTGGGCTGCTCCGCCAGTCAGTGCATGCAATGCAGCATCGGCACTCATTCCACGCTCGACCGCTTGCATCGCCTGCTGTTGCAGGGAACGAGCGCCATCGGAAGCTTGGCTCTGAAACGCCACGTTGATGCCGGAGCGACTCAGGAAATTGCCCGGGGCAAAAGACTGCCGCTGGATGGTGAAACTCGATTCTGCTGGCAAGATGACCGATACAGATTTCTCCGCCAGTAGGTCACGGTATAGCCGCATCTCCTGACCCAGCCGGAGGGTCAATGGAATCTTCTTCTCGGAAAAGAAATCGATCACCTTGGCGGCCACTTCCAGTCCCGTGGGAGTCACCACCACCGGAATCTGTCCCTCGAGGACCTTTCGAACCGGTTCCAGCGCAAGATTGATGCGTGGAGCGTTGGGTCGTCCATCTTCATCGCGTTTCTTGCGCCGTTCCACCTTGAACGATTTCGCTTCCTTGCTGGTACGAGTACCCACCACATCTACGCTGAATTGCAGCAGCGAGATGGTCCCCACCAACGAATCTTCACCTTCCAGTTCGGCGTTGATTTTCGGCACTCCAGGTAGAACGTCACCTTCGATCTCGATGGTCGCCTCGATGGTGGTTCCATCGAGTGTGCCGACCACTCTCACCGGGAACGGAGGGATCGGATCGACGACCCGGCCCTCGAACTCCAAACCATCGAGTTTGATCGAGATCTTGGCCGTCTCTGCTTCCGGGATCGGTCCACCAGAGATGGTCAATTCCCAGATTCCGGTGAGGGGATCCGGCCCCTCCTCCTCGACCACTTCCTCCTCGTCCTCGTCCTCCTTCTGTTCGATCTTTTCTCCCGCGGCCTTCTTCTTCTCCCACTCGGCGAGACTCTTCTCGTACTTCTTCCACGACTCGAGATATTTCTTGCCCTGGTCCATCAGTCTCGAGATGCCGCCGAGCGCTTCATCGGGATGACCACTGGCCTCCAGTAACAGTACAGAGACCGGTTGTGATACTCGCTGCGATCGGGTTCTGCCGGAGGTCTTGACCACCACCGCAGTGGCTGCACCGCGCTGCAATCTCATCGGGGTCAGCAACTGGGATGTCACACCCGATCGCGCCACACGATGCTCCGGCTCATCGGATGCACCGATCAGTCGGTAGAGGCGATCTCCAGTGCCGGAGGAACCCGAATCCCCTCGTAACCCGAGGTGTCCGTAGCTATCGATGAAACCGGGCACGAGAAAACTCCCCGACCCCGCGTCGATCACTCTCGAGTGAGGTGGATGCGGCACTCTTCTGCCCACCGCGGCGATCTTGCCCTGCTCGATCAGAACCTCACCGCCGTCGATACGATTCTCCGGAGAGAGCCAGATCGTCTCCGCACGGATCACCGTGGTCGGTTCAGTCTGCGGTTGCCAGGCCACCGCCCCGTCGGCAATCACCTCGAGAGGATGGGCCGTGACTTTCCACGGTCCTTCATTCCAGATCACCAGGTCTGCATCCGCACCCGCTTCGAGGCTCCCGACCCGATCCTCGACTCCGAGGATTCGAGCCGGATGCTGAGTGACCAGGGCGATCGCATCATCGGGTCTTTCCATGTGAGGAGCCGCCTGCACCAGCGCCCAGCGCAACTGCCTCAGGTCATCCTTCGGCGGTGCCAGTGCCAGCAGAGTATCGGTGCCCAACTGTGGCCAGTCGGTCAAGCCCTCCACCGGTTCACGATCGGTGAACCCGACATCCCCGCCGACCGGTTGGATGCGCAGCACCAGTGGAATCCCTGCGGCGGCCACTGCCGCGGCGACCTGTCCGATCTCGGTACCGCCCACGATGTATCCGTCACGATCTTTCCCACGAAGGAAGGAGATCGCTGCGAGGATCTCGGATGCCTTGCTGGCGGCGACCCGCACCGGCAATCCAGAACTCCACGCTTCCGCTAGCCCTCCATGGATGGCCGGGTCTTGGTTCGACCTCTCCAGCGCTTCACTGAGCGCCAGCAGTCGACCGATGCGACTCCTCGGTCGCTGGGGAGTCGGGGCGGTGATGGCCACATCGCTGGATGCAGGGAAGGGAATCTTGAGCAAGGGCCTCGCTCCATCGACGGCATCGGTCAAGGAGAGGGAGAGATCGGCACTGACCCGGAGGATTCGCTGATCCGCAGCGCCGACCAGTTTCACCACGGCACCCTGGCCACTGAGCAATCGATGCTCTCCAGGACTCAGATGGGCGGTGGTCACTCCGGTCTCGAGTAACCGACGATGGTCGCCATAACGGTCGTACCCATCGGCCGCCCTGAAATCGGCATGAATCGATTCCGGCGAGGGGTGTGGGGCCACGAGATTGCTCGAAGCCGCGACCCAGCCCGGCGTCACATAGGCGTCGGGCCAGTGGATCAGCGGCAAGTCGCTGGTCGCCAGTGACGGCGCCAGATCCTCCCACCGACCGGCCTCGACCACCTTTCCATCTCGCACCACGATGGCTCCATCTTCGATGACCCGAACCCCGGTATGTATCGTAGCCGCCCGCAAGATGAAGCCGTCTGCCGCCTCGAGTGAGACGGTCGGTAGCCACAACAGCAGGCAGAGGATTGCCGGCCAGATCGGAGAAATGCGCATCCTATTCTCCTCCCGCAGCCGACGATTCCTTGGGCGGATCCGCCGGCTTGTCGGCGGGGGCTTCCCCCTTCTCGGAGGATTTCTCCTCCAGCGGCTCGCCATCCTCGGAGGATGCTTCTCCAGCGGTTTTTTCCGGAGTCCCTTCAGCAGGCTTTGCTCCCTCGCCCTCCTCGGAGGTGCCTTCATCATCGAGTGGAGCGGGTGCTTCCACTGGCTCAGGTTCCTCGGGAAAAAGACGTTCGAGTCGAGCATCTTTCTCCAGGTCATAGGCGAGGATCCCCTCGACGAAGACCTTCTGTACCCATGAATTCAGATCGAGCGGATCGCCGGTCCACATCACGATGTTGCCGATCTTGCCAACCTCGATCGAACCGTAACGATCATCGATGCCACAGATCTCCGCGGCACCCAAGGTGACGATTCGCAAAGCCGCAGCGGGTGCCATGCCGGATCGCACCAGTCGTGCCGCCTGGTAACCGATGAATCTCTCCGGCATGGCGCCAGAGCGAGAAGGCTGGATGGCAAATCGAACTCCAGCACGACGATACACATCGGGGATGAAGGTCTCTTCCACATCCCCGGTGAGGGCATCTCGCTTGCGATGGATCAGATCGGAATCGAGAACCACATCGATGCCCGCCTCCTTGATCTCCTCGATCGCCAGGTGGGCATCCCCTGCCAGCACCAGAACTGCACGATCTTTCCAGTCTCGTTCGGCCACCAGGGCCAGCGCGGGAGCCACATCGGTGGCAGACCCGCAGTAGATCCAGGCGCCGAGTCGACCATCGATCAAGTGTGCGAGATGACGGTGCTGGTCATCGAGATCCTCGTCACGGATCAACTCCTGCCCCTGGCTGCGACTTTCCTCCGGTGGCAGTGCATCGGTGTCATCGTCATCTTCCTTGTCCGCTTCTTGCTCGTAACGACTCTCGGCCAGGTTCTCTCGCCACCGATCGTATTCTTCGAACACCTCTCGAAGCTCTGCCAGTTGACGCATCCGGCCGTAGCCCCGACGCGGTGTGGTGGAGAGTTTGAGTGCCACTCCTGCTTGCCTCGACATCTCATGAGGTGTGAGCCCAATCGGATGGACGATCCGGCTGACGCCGCCGACCACGCAGTTGTTGCCCTGCATGACATGAATGCTGGTGACTCCATTGCGCAGAGAATCCTCGAAGAAGAAGCGTGAAGGATCGAGCGCATCGAAGACATCGACGAAGGGAGCGGAAGGAAGATTCTCGTTGGGGATATCGAGTCCATCGGAACTGTGCGGATCGACAAATCCCGGTGCCAGGATCATCCCCGTACAGTCCACCTCCATCGCATCATAAGGAATCTCCGTTTCGGCAGTTCCCACTGCCGTGATGATTCCATCTTCGATGAGAACCACTCCATCCGCGATACTCTCACCCGAGACGGTCATCACCGTGCCTCCGGTCAAGGCCAGCTTGGATTCTCCAGCGGGTACTACTTGCGCGCTGAAGAGCAGTACTAGCGCGGCCACCAGGGACACCATTGGACGTGGGGTCAACATCATTTTAGGCAACATCCTTTTTGGCAACATCGGTTCCTTGCTTCCTGAGACTCTCGACATCATTTCTTGACTCCACCTCGAACAAAGGAAAACTCTCCCTCATGCAAGACCTTTTCGATTCTCGAAAGGGAGGAGAAGGGAGTTCCACTCCACACCACCAGATCAGCTCTCTTACCCGTTTCAATCGTTCCAACCTGCTGATCGATCCCGAGCAACTTGGCCGGGTTTTGTGTGACCAGTCTCAACGCCATCGCCGGATCGACTCCGTGTCGGATCGCCAGCATCACCTGCCGGGAAAGACCCTCTTCACCCCTCAAATCCTGGGCGCTCAATGACACCTCGACTCCGGAAGTGACCAGATCTCGCAGGGTGTGGAGTCTCGATTCGCGGCTCTCATTGGTTCCCGCCAGGATGCCGCTGGGAACGTCAAACACCGGCCCGAAGACCACATCCACTCCACTGCTGGAGAGCAGGTCGATCCGCTTCCACGCCTCGACCGGATCTTCCAGGGTGAAGCGGACACCGAACTCTCGACAGAGACGAAATGCCGTCTCGATATCGGGACCGGTACGAGCCTGGATTCGCAACGGGATCTCCCCCGCCAGCACTCCCGAAAGAACACGGGAAGCACTCGGACTGGAAGTATCCGCTCCGCTGGGAGTGACGCCTTTGGCTCTCAGGAGCGCATCGTGAAACGCCTTCCTGAAGACCCACGCCACACCCATGCGAGAATCAGGTCTTCTGGTGTAGACCGAAACAACGGTACGGAAGGGACTGCGATTGCGAGTTCCATAGCGGTAGGCGTCACTCCCGAGGACCCCCTTCACCGCTCCGGCACCGAGATATCTGGAGGCGAGTGGGCCACCGGTCTTCATCAGCGATCCTCGCGCACCAATCACCGCCGAGGAATCGGGGCTGACGTAGATGGTGGTCACGCCCTCTTTGAGCAGTCGATCGAAATCATCGGATCCCTGATCGATGGCATCGAGTACCTCGAAGTGTGGGACCACCTCACTCGATTGCTCGTTGATGACTCCACTGGGCGCCGGGACACCTGCAGCCTGGTCGCCACCGAGCGATCCAGCGAGCAATTCGTCGGTCGGATCGTGCGGGTGAGGATCGTGATCGGGCCAGCCACAGTACAGACACATCACATCGGCAACATGAAGAGTCATGGCAGGACAAACAGAACCGCAGGGACAGACATCGCCACCGTGAAAGTGCTCTTCGAGTCCCATCGCCCGGAGGATTTGCAAACGCGGATCCTCTCCCGGAAAATAGATCGCATCGGCGACGTCGATCCTGGCGTTCGCATCGATCAATCCAGGAGTGATGTCGGACACTTCGAGCAGGTTGACACCCTCGGGAGCGATGCCATTCTCGACGACACTCACGATGATTCCATCCTTGACCTGGATCAGAGCATTCTCGAGGACCCGGCCATCGCCGATATGAGCCCGCTGCGCACGGATCGTCACATCCCGGAGAACCTCTGCGGGTGTGGCCGTGTCTTCTCCCGCCGCTGCCAGCACTGCTGCCGGAGCGAGGATTGCCGACCACCATGCGATGGCGAGCCACACTGTACATCGCACCAGAGAAGTCTTCATCGGTGACCGATTCATCGGTTGCTGTTTCATCGAATTCCTCCCAGTTCCCGGATCGAGCCGTTAGTTTTCATCCCCATCTGCTGGCCACCGCGCCAGACCTGGAGCACCCGGGCTGCCGGATCGATCGGATCGGCGGAAAACAGCACCAGGTCGGCACGAGCCCCCGGCTCGATCACCCCGATGCCTTCGCCCACCACCACCCGCGCAGGGTTGCTGAAGAGGGCTCTACGCGCCGCATCTCCATCGAGTCCAGCCGCCACGGCGATGGCTGCGCTCCCTCTCAGGTGGTTTGCAGGAGCGGCGGGTAATCCACCGCGAAAGGCCAGCTCGGTACCGGTTCGCGCTGCCCGCACTGCAGTCGCGACTGCTGCCGGATTGCCGTTCTCGAGGAAGGGCCCCACCACCATCAGCGCACCTTTGCCGGCGAGCCGCTCCACCGGAGAACGTGCGTCCCCCTGGTGGACCAGCACCGGCAAGGATTTCCAGCGCAGAGAGAGGGACTGGCGAAAATCGATCGCATCGGGGCAGAAGAGAATTCCTGGATCCCTGTTCTTGCCCGCTCCCTCGACGATATAGTCCTTCCACAACGAGACCATCGCCGATCGACTGGTCGGCTCTCTCGATGACTGCAGCACCGAATCGGCCAGTGCGTACATCGGTCTTCCAGCCGCCACCGTATGAGCCGTGGCAGCACTCTTGCAGAGGAATGTGGCACTGCTGCCATTGCGGATCCCGCTCGGGACTGCCGCCACCGTGGTGTAAAGAACCCCGTGCCGTGCAGCCTGGTCGAGTGCGCCAGTGGTCGGATCGAAGGCAGCCGCCGCATCGAGTTGGGAATCGAACAGGACCGTCCCCGCCAGCAAGGCGTCCTGGCCGCAACCGAGGGCTCCAAACAAGTCATGGAGCCCCGGGGTGAGCACCGATCCCGCCGCAGCGTGGACCGTGGTCAGTGCCGGATCTGCCTGGTCCGCCGGGATCACCGCAGCGATGGTTCCATCGGAGTGAATCACCACCGCCATCTGCTCGCAGATGCTGCCGTCGGGAGCCACCACTGCGACCGGGCGGATGACCACGCTGCTCTCAGATCCCTCGACCGTCGTGCACCAACCGATCGATCCGGTCAGTATCATCAGCCACCATCGGTTGCCACTCTTCATCAGAAACTCCCCTCACGAGTACCGGAAGGTCGTTGCCAGACCACCGTCCCGTTGATGATGACTCGATTGGGTCGGGCCAGCGGATCCTCCGCTGGATTTCCCTCCCACAGAACCACCTCTGTTGCGCCTCTTCTCAGCCATCCTCCGAAGGGCCCCTGGGCTCCCTGAGCGAGAGCCAAGGGCAGCGGAGATGCTGTGGACAGTTGTCCGGAGAGTTGCTGGATCGACCGCCACAGCGAAGTACTTTGGCCGCCACTTCCCACCGCCCAGGAAATCCCCTCTTCGTCGAGTTGTGCGATCAGATGAGGATCTCTGCGGGGCCCCGCACCGCGCATCAGCGAGGGGCGCGGTACCTCGAGCAACAGCGAAACTTTTTCCAGTTCTGCCAGCTCCTCGAGTACCAGGTGAGCTTCATCGGCACCACGAAGGATGGCCGAAAGTTGAAACTCCTCGATCAGATCGATGGCATTTTGCAGATCTGCGCTGCGACGTGCGGTGATCATCACCGGCAGTTCGTGATCGAGGACTTGCAGGAGAATCTCCGCTGCGGGATCTCGTTCCGGCCGATCCGGTTTCTTGGGGCCATCCTCCTTCTTGGAGTCTTTATCCTTCTCGTCTTTATCCTTCTCGTCCTTCTCCTTCTCGTCCTTCTTCTCGTCCTTCTTCTCGTCCTTCTCCTCGTCCTTCTCCTCGTCCTTCTCCTCGTCCTTCTTCTTGGCGGCTTCCACCAGTTCTTCGATATACTCCTCCAGATCGGAGGTGTAATCGTCGACCGTCTCGCGCCGGTTCTGCGCCGACTTCAAGGCGCCTCGAACCTTCTCATAGGTGCGGATCCGCTCGAGGGGAGTGCCACTGTTCAGGTCGATGCAGAGCGCAACATCTTCACTGTGCAAGATGCCGTAACCGCCCTCATCGCGACTGCCGAGGGACAGAGAACTGACTCGTCCAACGATGCCACCGGGTCCCATCGGTATCAGGTGGATCCTGGTCACGCCGCTGGCAAGGGTGCGCAGAATCTGCTGGGAATCGTATCGATCGAAACCATCCCAGGCACTGTGAATCGCACTGCTCGATCGGACATCATCGAGGGTCAGGGTGGAAGACAGATCGGTCAGTCCGGCGGTGGCGAAGAGTCCCTTCACCTTGATCTTTTTCGACATCATGGGAGCGTCTGAATCGGGTCCCAGTTCGACAATCCGTCCGCCCCTCAGGATGATGTTGGAATCTTCCAGCACCCTTCCGTCAGGACCGGGGATATGCACCCCTTCCAGCACCAGCGCCCGTTCAAAGAACTGAGCCTCCACTGTCCCGGGATGGCCCCAGACCAACAGCATTGTCAACGAGGCCAGGAGCAGGGTGAGCCCACTCGGCAGCGGTTGTAGATGGCCTCCGCCGCACTGGCTGGCGGATCGCTTCGAGACGCCTCTGGAGAAAACTCGGTTGCACTTCATCTTGGGCAGTTTCCTTCGATCTATGGGCTCGAAGAAGACCCAGACGGTGCAGTCGTCGCCGGACCCGAGATTCACTCGGGCACCTGCGAAACAGAACCGTTTCCGACCGCGATGGATCATCAAAGTTGATCCACGCGGACCGTTGAATTGGGCTTCCTGAGCGGTCCAGTCGTCGACATAGATCCAGCGACCACGCGTCGCCAGATCACAGGGGATCGGCCTCCATCTTGGTCCCCAACTCCGGAATTCATCCGAAGATTTCCCCAGGCACCTTAGATCTTCCCCTCGTCCGGTAAGTCTGGCCCTCAGAGTATCTGATGGTGTCCCCCTCGGAAAGAGACTCCATCGAGCATCGATCCACTCGCATCTGTGCCTCCCAAGGGGCAATATCGGGATCTCCCGGCGGAGTACTTCGTGGCTCCGCCCATCGAAAAAGAGAGGATGGGCCCCTTTGAACGATCAATTCTCGACACCGATGCGGGGCATCGGATCCACCGAAGAGTTCCGTACCAAGGTCGGGCTCGCCGAGATGCTCCGTGGCGGAGTCATCATGGACGTGACCACTTCAGAACAGGCCCAAATTGCCCAGCAGGCCGGGGCTGTCGCCGTGATGGCACTGGAACGTGTGCCCTCTGATATCCGCAAAGACGGCGGAGTCGCCCGCATGTCGCCGGTCGACAAGGTGCGAGAGATCCAGCAAACCGTCGACATTCCGGTGATGGCCAAGGCCCGGATCGGCCACTTCATCGAGGGCGAAATCCTCCAAGCACTCGAGGTCGATTTCATCGATGAATCCGAGGTTTTGACCCCTGCCGATCATGCCCATCACATCGAAAAAAGTCGCTTCAAGGTGCCCTTTGTCTGTGGAGCCACCAACCTCGGTGAAGCTCTTCGTCGCATCGGTGAAGGAGCCGCGATGCTTCGCACCAAGGGCGAAGCGGGAACCGGCGATGTCACCGAGGCGGTACGCCACCTGAGACTGATCCGAGGCCAAATTCGATCCCTGACCCAGGCGGACCCGGAAGAATGGATGAGCATCGCCAAGGAACTGGGCGCCCCTTATGCACTGGTCTGTCAGGTGGCAAAGGAAGGTCGACTTCCAGTTCCTAACTTTGCTGCAGGTGGAATCGCCACTCCTGCCGACGCCGCACTGGTGATGCGTCTCGGAGCCGAAGCGATCTTTGTCGGATCCGGTATCTTCAAGGCAGAGGATCCGCTGCTCACCGCCAAGGCGATGGTTCATGCCACCGCCCACTTCGATGATGCGGTGCAACTCGCCGAAGCTTCGAGCGGACTGGGTGCAGCGATGGCTGGCATCGATGCGACCCGTTTGCCCGAGGACGAGCGCCTTCAGGTGCGAGGCTGGTAGTTTTGGCGGCAATTTGTGCCGGAGTACTGGCACTTCAAGGGTCGGTCGAACCACACCTTCGGGCACTCTCGCGTTGCGGGGTCGATCCGATCGAGTTGCGTCGCCCTGACCAGCTCGATCAGATCACACACCTGGTCTTGCCCGGTGGGGAGAGCACGACCCTTCACCATCTGCTGGAACTCCACTCCCTCTCGAATCAAATTTCTCAACGAGTCGCAACGGGGCAGATGGCTCTGCTGGGCACCTGTGCCGGTGCCATCCTGATGGGTCGAGAGTGTCAGGAGTCGCCACCGCGCTGGAACCTGATCGATGTCGAATTCCAACGAAACGGTTTTGGTCGCCAGGTCCACTCCTTCATCGAACCGATCGAGTGGATCGCTGGCCCTGACCTCGGGACATCGGAGGGGATCTTCATCCGCGCTCCTCGTATCGGCGTGTCCTCCCCGGCGGTCGAGGTGCTCGCCACCCTGGGATCGGAAGCGGTGGCGGTACGCCAGGACCGGTGCGTGGCCTGCACCTTTCATCCCGAATTGACCGGGGATGATCGGGTTCATCAGTGGTTTCTTCGGCTCTGATCCGGTTCAGGTGGCCCGCAATAGCCATCCCAGAGAATCACGCTCGATGATCGCTTTCCTCTTCCCCTGGAAATGGGGAGGATATCGTTCAGGAAAGAGGCCCCGGTTGAACTCGCAAGAAACTACAACTCGCCGACGAATCGGTATCTTTGGTTGGGGAGTGGTCGCTCCTGGCTGCCAGGATGTCGATCAATTCAGGGACAAACTTGCCGCTGGCGGCAGTTGGCTGCAGCCATTTCAGGACTTCGGTCCCAACAATTTCCTGGTGGGTGATCCCGAGTTCGATTTCGAGAAGTACCACCAGTGGATCGAGGACCGCTTCCCGCCCCGTCGATTCACCCAGTTGCAGGCGAAGATGGGAAACCCGACCCTCTATGCGGTGGGTTCCTTCATCCAGGCTCTCGAACAAAATCCTGGCATCGAATCCGCATTGCAGGAGATGGGTAGCCGAGCCCACGTCTATGTCGGTACTGGCCTCGGAGACATTCCGACCATCTCGGAGATCGCCCTCAAGGCGGATCGTGCCCAGCGAGAGTGGGATGCGTTCTGGGCTGATCCGCAACGATGCCCCGCACGAGCGGCACACGATGCGGGAGACTCGCCAGCAGAGATTCGCGACCAGGTTCCACCGGCAATCGAGGATCTGGATGCAGCCCAGCAAGAAGAGGGACGACGCATCTGGAATCGATTCTGGGCGAGCCAATCATCGCAACTCGAATCCTATCTGTCCACCCTGCGAGAGATCGAGAACCTGAGCATCGAAGGAGAAGTCGAGACGGGGAAGTCCTCGGTACTGCGGGAGAAGATGAAACGATCTGCCCGGTTGCGAAAGGACTGGAGTGCTCCGATCGAGCCGTGGGCAGCAGTCAGTTCCAATGTGCTGTGGAACATCCACAGTGCTCCGGCAACGCAGATCACCATGATGGGAAAGATCACCGGACCCTCCTTTGCCCCTGTGGCCGCCTGTTCCACCTTCAGTGTTTCATTGAAACTGGGAATCGATTCGATCCACAGTGGCGAGGCAGAAGCGGTAGTCATCGGAGCCACCGACCCGGCCCCCTGCTCCCTCACCGTGGGTGCCTTCAGTGCCGCCAAGGTACTCTCCAGCGATGGAGAGGTTTCCAAGCCGTTGACCGGATTGCGCGGCACCCATGTCAGTGGAGGCTCCTGCGTATGGATCATCGGCGACCTCGAAAAGATGCGCGCACGAGGATTCGAACCGCTCGGGATGGAGCCGATCTCGGTCGGCCTGACATCCGATGCCGATCACATCATCACCCCGAGCGAGGAGGGACCGCAGGAAGCGATCCGCAGCGCCATGGCCGCTGCCGGAGCCGAGCCCTCCGAGATCTCCACCTGGGATCTGCACTGCACCGCCACTCCCGGTGATTTCCTCGAGGTGGAGAATACCCGCAAGTTACTCCCTGAATCGGTTCTGATGACAGCACGCAAGGGGACCTTTGGTCACGGCATGGGTACCTGTGGCGGCTGGGAATTGACCGCCCAGATGTTTTCCGCCGAGCAAAACAGCGTTCCCCCCACCGCATTGACCGGGCCAGAATTGAACCCCGAGATCTCTCGCATCCACGACAACTTCGTCGGGGAGACTGCAGCCCCTCTGCCCGAGGGATTCGCAGGAAAACTCTCGATGGGAGTGGGCGGCATCAATGCCTGCGTCATCTCACGACCCTGGAGTCCAGAGGATCTCGCCACCGACCCTGAAGCCGGCTGCTGATGGTTCAGTGCCAGCCCCGGTGAGGAATCGAGTGGCCCTCGAACCACTTCCGCACCCCGTCGACATGATCGCCCTGCAGTTCGATGGTGTTTTGTTTGCAGGTACCGCCACTGGCCAGACGCTTCTTCAGGTCTCGCAGTAACGCCTTCACATCCTTCTCGACCAGCGGGATCTCATCGACCACCGTGACCGTCTTGCCACGACGCTTCTCGATGCGGATCCTCGCTGGCCCGGTCGGCACCGCTGAGGGGCTTGCCGCGGAGCAGCGGCAGTGCCCTGGCAATTGCCCACAGCCGCCACAGGGGGAATTTCCATCCGACCGCCACACCACCTTGCGAGACATCTTGAACTCCCCCCCCCGCCCCGAACCGTTCCTTCAGTGGACCATCTTGCGCCGACAACCGTCGATCGCACCCACCGCAGGCTGCGGTGGCCAGATCATCGGCGAGATGGGCCTCGAGGTCACCCCCTTCAGCCCGAGAAATGGCCTGAAGCGCCACTCCAGCGCTCTCCATCTTCTTCCAGATCCACTCTCCATCGGGTATTCTGACCCCTTCAAGAAGGCTCCCCCGATCGGAAGTCTTCCTCCACCACGACCCAAACCCCGGAGCACCGATGGTGGCTCCGCTGCAAGGAGTCTTTCGATGTCGATGATTTTTCTGACGGCTTTCCTGGCCTGCTCTCCGCTGGCCATCGGTGACGAACCGGAAACTCCGGCGGTCGAGGTTGGCCTCCCCTGGGTGATGGATATCGATGCCGCCAAGGAGATGGCACACAAAGAGGGTAAGGACATCCTCATCAACTTCACCGGCAGTGACTGGTGTGGCTGGTGCAAGAAACTCGATGGCGAGGTGTTCTCACTGCCGGCTTTCCACGAAACCGCTGGAAAGCAGTACATCTACCTGTACCTCGACTTCCCGCGCAGTGAAGAGGCGAAGGCCAAGGTCGTGGATGAGGCGCTCAATGGCAAGAGCCGCGACGAGATGGGAGTGGACGGATTCCCCACCATCATCCTCGCCGACCACCAGATGCGCCCCTATGCCAAGACCGGATATCAGCCGGGCGGGCCAGAAAAATACCTCGAGCACATCGTCGAACTGCGTGCCAAGGGCGACAAGATCAAGGCGTTGCTCGCCACCGAAGATGAGGCTCAACAGGGCGAAATGCTTCCTGCAGCTTTCGACGTGATGGCAGACCAGGGTCTGCTCGGGTTTCCCGCCTTCGGAAAGTACCTCGAGATGGCGGAAAAGTCCGACAACCCCGAGTTGGTCAAGAGGGCCGCTTCCCATCGTGCTCGTGGACAGCTGTTGAAGTTGCTCAATACCCAGGAACCGGACTTCCCGACACTGGTGCAGTTCCTCAAGGACAATTCAGAGATGGACGGCCCCGAGGTGCTCAATGCACTCTGGTTCTGCCAGGGCTGGCTGGCTGAGCAGGGAGACAAGGATGGGGCCAAACTGTTCCTCAGCCGGATGTTGAATAGCCCGCTGGTCAAGGACAACGATCGCGGTCGCAAGATGATCGAAGATGCTCTCCATGGGATCGATCATGATGCGACGGACGGTCACGATCACGACGGCGACGGAATACCCGATCACTAGAGTCGCTTGACGCCAAAGTTCGAGAATCTATCAAAAGGTGGCCGGGTCGGGATCGACCCGGCCACCTTTTTTATCGGTTCGATTCCCCTTCCAGGCCGCATCGATTCGATCCGATCGGTGCAGTTCTCCCCAAGCACTCGGGAGGCTATGATCTCGGCGACGGAGGACAGTTTGGCCAGAACGGGTAAACCACGTGAGGGATGCGAGGGATTCAGAAGGCCTGCTTCTCGATTCCCTGGCCGATCGGGTCGCCGTCGAGCGATCGCGCTCGGTGCCGTCCACCTGCTCATCGGACTTCATCTGCTCCACTGGGTCGTCACCGGTACCACCCTCTCCCCGGTCGAGCCATCCGAGTCGATGTACACCCTCGAGAATGGCCAGGTGAATGCGGGATTCATCTTTTTCATCGTGGCGATCCTCTCCACGGCTCTCCTGGGAAGATGGTTCTGTGGCTGGGCTTGCCACATGGTGGCTCTACAGGATCTCTGCGGCTGGATGATGAGAAAGATCGGCATTCGCCCGCAGCCGTTTCGTTCTCGACTGCTTGGCTGGGTGCCGTTTCTGCTCGCCTTCTACATGTTCCTGTGGCCCACCCTGAAGCGGTGGAGTCTGCCCTGGTTCGAGGGTCAGTTCGCATCGGTGGCGAGTTGGATCGATCCCGTTCGCCCGTGGGTTGGATTCACCGATCACCTGATGGTCGCCGATTTCTGGACCACCTTCCCCTCCTGGTGGATCGCCATCCCGTTCTTCCTGGTGTGTGGCTTCGCCACCGTCTACCTGCTCGGATCCAAGGGGTTCTGCAGTTACGGATGTCCCTATGGTGCCTTCTTCTCGGTGGCGGATCGGATCTCTCCGATGGCCATCGTCGCCAACATGGATGCGTGTGAATCGTGCGGACTGTGCACCGCCAACTGCTCGTCCAATGTTCAGATCTCTCGGGAGATCAAGATTCACTCCCAGGTGATCGATCCGGGCTGCATGAAGTGTCTCGATTGCGTCGATGTGTGCCCCAATGGAGTGCTCTCCTTCGGGAAGGGCGCCTGGAATCCTCTGGCCAAAGCCATCGCGCCGACCCGCAATACGCACCTTTCACTGCAGGGAGAGGTGAGCCTCGCCATCCTCTGTGCACTGATCTGGTTCAGCTGGCGCGGAGTCTACGATCAGATCCCGATGCTGATGGCGACCGGGATCGCCATCAGCGTCTCGTTCCTGATCTGGAAGAGTCTTCAATTACTGCGCCTCGAGGAAGTTTCACTTCAAGGGCAACGATTGCGACGAGCGGGCGCCATCACCACACCAGGTTTGATCCTGCTGGCGATCACCATCTCGAGCATCCTGCTGACCTTGTCGGCGGGCCACACTCGCTGGAATGAATTCCAGGCCAACCGGCACTTCAACGAAGCCCAGGTCAATCTGGATCAGGTGTTGATTCCAGGCCAGCCGCCCATCTCACCGCAGTTGAAGGAGTCGGCAGCTCTAGCAGTGCAGCATCTGCAGCGCTGCCGCCATTTCTCGCGCGGTGGCTTCGCCCTGCTGGAACCACCAGGGACCATCCTCGAAGAAAAATTGGGCTACATGAGTGCGGTCAGTGGTGACCTCATCGGTGCAAGTTCGTGGTGGGGACTGGCACTGGAGGAAAAGAGCAGCGATGACCTGCTGGTTCGCTACGGTCAACTCGTGGAGTTGCAAGAGGGGCCACAGGCACTGGCCCGGTGGCTCGACAGTCAGCGAGAACGACTCGGGAACCGTCTCACACTGGTCAATTTGAGAGGTGACCTGGCCCGCCGTCAGGCCCTCTCAGCATTTCAAGGAGGACAGGCGGAAGCGGCGGCACGTCACCTGCAGGCGTTGATCGGCTGGATCGGCGAGGAACCGGAATTGCTGCGAAACATCGCCGATCTGCTCGACCAGGCCGGGGTCTCCGAGGAAGCGACCTCATTTCGCCAGCGTGCCCAGCTCAGCGAACAGAACTCACCGCCCCCGGCGGACGCTACCGATCGTCGCTAGTTTCTGCTGCTGCCGGAGCGTCGGACTCATCTAGATCATCTTCAGCGAGATCATCTTCAGCGAGATCATCTTCAGCGAGATCATCGAGCGGCGCCGCTGCCTGCTCCGACTCTCCGGTGAGCCTCAGATACGCTTCTTCGAGGCTCGCCCCTTCTCTGAACTGGTGAGGTGGGACCCCCAGTTTCAACAAACGATGCAGTAGCTGACCCAGCGCCTCATCGAGACCCCGCTTTGCACTGGCATCGAGGTCCACCGTCAACTGAACCCCATCTTGGTGGACAGCACGAACCCGTTCTTCATCGAGGATCTGTTGCAGCTCCCCGGGCAAAATCTCACGACCGAGGCGTAGTTCAATTCTGCGGGCGGAACCGGTCACCTCATCGATCGTACCGCTCGCGACCATCTTTCCATCGACGAGCACCGCCACCTCGTCGACCAAGTCCTGCAACTCCAGCAAATTGTGAGATGAGACGATGACCAGTGCGGTCCGTGCGAGGTTTCGAATCAGTTGACGGACCTGCTTCGCATTGGCGGGATCGAGTCCTGCGGTCGGTTCATCGAGTAGAATCAGTTCTGGTGACCCGAGGATCGCCTGGGCCACACCAAGCCTCTTCCCCATCCCATGAGAAAGTACCGCCGCACCTCGATCCAGTTGGTCGGCGAGCCCGACACTCTCGAGTGCTGCAACCACCTCCTGGCGAGCGGTCGTGCCGGTCACTCCATCGAGCGATCGTAGAAACAGCATCTGATCGACGATCGAGACATCGCGGGCGAAGATGGCATCCTGGGGCATCACGGCGACCCGGCTGACCAGCGATCGAGATCCCGGGGCGGCACCTCCCAGCACTTCAATCTTGCCACCTTGCACTCGGAGAAACCCGGCGATCAGTGAGAAGAGGGTGGTCTTGCCGGCACCGTTGGGACCGACCAGCCCCACCACACCGAGCTGGTCGAGATTCCAGTCGATGCGATCGATCGCCACCTTGTCGCCAAAGCGATGGCTCAACTGCTCGATCTTCAGTAGCGAGGGGGAATCGATCACAGGTCTGCCCTCCGAAGTCGAAGCACTGCGATGACGGTGAAGATCAAACCATGCCCCAGGCAATAGAGCACTGTCTTCACCACCACGGTTCCGTCAGGTGAGAGCAAGTGATGGGCATATCCCCAGGGCAATAGATAAAGCAGATTGCCGAGTGGTTCCCACGCTTCCCTGGAACTGAAGGCGATCAACGGCACCGTCAGGATGAAGCCGACCGATCCCATCAATGCGACCATCGGTGAGCGAAAAATGGTGCTACAGAGCACTCCCAGGGCGACATAGGGAACAGCCAAGACCACCAGAGCCGCCAGAGTCTGCAACCCCCATGCGATCAAGGCACCCCAACCATCGAGCGGCAAGACGATTCCCAGATACATGACGATCGCCCCCTGCAAGCAAGTGATCACGGTCCAGGAGAGGATCAGTGCCCCCAACAGCCGACCCAGTAACAGGGATGTTCGGGTAGTTCTGGGCAACAGGTAGCGGATCGAATGATGCTGAACATCGCCGGCGATGCACGCAAAGGAGCCCAGTTGCAACAAAACTGGCAGCAGCAGCCCCAGCAACAGCACCGTCAATGACAGCAGTACCGGATGATCCAGCACCAGGTACCGGCCCCACATCGCCAGTTCGACCAGTTCTTCCGTCTCGATTTGTTCAATGAGGGTACTGAATTTCCCGGGCTGAAGTGTCACCACCGCGAGAATGGTGCCCACCCCCTGAGCTGCATTCTCCTTGTACTCTTTCGCTGTGATGATCTCCGACTCGATGGGGAAGAACACCAGACTGGCACATCCCAGCCCCACCATCACCGTAAGAACGATGAAGGCGACTCCCGATCCTGAACGAAGCGAATGGGAGAGGAAGTTCCTCGCATGGAGCAGAATCTGCCATCGGCCAGTCATCGAAGCCTCAGATCCTTGCGGAAAATTCCATGGACCATGATGAGCAGGAACAGGGGATAGAACATCTGACGCACCAGATCCATACCCACTCCTCTCAGTTGATCCAACGGCAACACCTGTACGGCCAGCCAGGATACCGAAGCCATCCCCACTGCAGCCAGGGTCGAACCCCACTTTCCAGCCCAGTGATTTCGTTTCAACAGGCCCCACACCGATACCGCGAGCAACAAGGCGACCACCAGTCCCAGAATGCCGAGCAGTTCCATTTGCTGAGGATCCACATCGGCTTCGATCAACGATTCCAAATTCCTGCGGCTCCAGCGATCCGCGGTGGCTTCAGGGTCGTCCAGATGAGCGCGGAGGCGGTAGGAGGAGAGGATGCGCTGCAGTCCCGGAAAAGCGCAGGAGATGGCAAAGAATCCGTTCAGAGCGGCTAATGCGGTCAACCCGCCAGGACGATCACTGATCGCCAACAGGAGCCTCCACCAGCAGCATCTGTAGTTGAGCGACATGCTCCGATTCGACAGCCACCTGCTGTCGGGCAAACTCCTCCAGCACCACATCCCCACTACCGTCGACATGGTCGAGCAGGTCACGGTAACCATCGAGCGCTGCCTGTTCAAAGATCAGCGCCTCTGCAATCGCCTGCGGGCCAGAATATCGCCGTCCATCGAGATCCAGTTGGATTCTTGGAGTCGGATTGCCACCGAGTTGAAGGATCTTTTCGCTGACCTGTTGAGCGTGCTCGATGGTCTCATCGTGATTCTCTTGCAAGACCTTTTGAACGATCAATCGATCGATCCCTTGCACCATCGAACTGAGGTGCAAGTAACGGATCGCGGCCTCCAGTTCCTCGGCGAGCAAGGCATTGAGTTTTTCAATCGCTTCGGTGCGAGAGATGAATCGGGTCATGATGGTTGATCCTCACCTTGGGGGTCCTTCTTCTCGAGTCGAAGAGCCAACTCTTGCGTCTCGTTGCCTGGAAAAGAGGTAGGAGTGGCAGCGGCTAGCCGCTGGAGAGATTCGAGCAAGTGAGTCCACTGCGAGTCCGAGGAGATCTTCTCCAACCCGACCAGGAAACCGCCGGTGGCTTCTGCGGTCTGGTCGCTGATGAGATGCTCGACCTTGCAGGCATCTTGTTCCGCCACCTCGTCGGGAACTCCCAGTACCTCACGAAAAAGTGCCTGGATCAGGATCCGCTTGGTACGAATTCCTCGGGCGATTTGAACTCCTTGCTCCGACAGAGAAAGGTGCTTGTGATCGTCCTCGACCACCAGGCCTCGCTGGCGCAGCCCCTTGAGTGTGACCGAGACACTGCCTCGGGTGATGCCCAGGTGCCTCGCCACATCGGAGACGCGGGCATATCCCTGATCATCGAGGAGCCACTGGATGGTGGTCAGGTGATGCGCCGCCGAGTGGCTCACGGGATTCTGCTCGAATTCTCGCCAGTCGCTCACGAATCCTCCTGAAAGGTCAGAACCAGAACTCGCCGCAAAGGCCAGCATTGGTACCCTTGGGGGCCTTTACAGTCGACAAGTTTGGTAACCCAAACATGTTGACACCCCCCCGAACAGATCGCTACACTCTCATTCATGAGGGTGGACTTGGCGCCG
Source organism: Planctomycetota bacterium (assembly GCA_012960845.1). Lineage (GTDB taxonomy): Bacteria > Planctomycetota > UBA8108 > UBA1146 > UBA1146 > QNYK01. The sequence goes on from DUAN01000015.1 coordinate 33,792, forward strand.
GTGCCAGAGCACCTGCCAAGGGTAGCCGCAGCGGAGCGGCGAGACAATCCGCCATTTCTGGCGATCCAGGCCTTTCGAGGAGTAATTGATGTATCGAGAAATCTCCAATCAGGATCATCTGGGCTCCACGCCCCTCCCGCAGCAGTCCCGGACTGTCGACTCCTCTGCACTCGACTCCTCTGCTCTCCACTCGTCTGCCATCGACTTCCCCCCTGTCGCCCCCCGCTTGCTGAGGGATCTGAATCGGGGTCAACGGATCCGCCTGGTCCGCGAATCGGTGCCCGAATCTCACCGGCCCCTGCTCGAAGCGATGGGCCTGTGCAACGACTGCGATCTTCACCTGTGTCAATCGAGAGGTACCTGCATCCTCGATATCGATGGAAGCCGTGTCGGGATCAGTGAGCAGGTCGCTTCCTCGATCCTCGCAATTCCCGTCTCTTCATAGCTTCAATTTCACGGGCGGGCCGGTCCAGTGACTCGATTCTACAAGCAAGCCAACTTCACCCTGGCCAGGGCCAATCCATCGACCCGAGTACTCCTGACCCTGTTCTTGCTGACGGTCCTGCTCGGTTGTTTTGTGGCACTTCTTCAGTATTCGGGACGATCCGGTGGATTCACCGCAGTAGATGCTCGCCAATGGGTTCAGGGAAATGAAGAGCAACTCGATGCCGAGGTGTTGATCCCCAGCAAGAGTTCTGTCGAGATGCTCGCCATCATCCACGACCACATCTTCTCACTCGCAGTGCTGCTCTTCGTGGTGCTGCATCTGGTCGAACTGACCCCGTGGAGCGAAGGTCCAAAGATCACACTGTCATTGCTCGGATACGGTTCCCTGCTACTGACCCTGTTCGCTCCCTGGTGGCTTCAGCATGAAACGCCCGGCAGCGATTCGATGACTCCGCTATCGATGATGCTAGGCGGCAGCCTGCTGCTGCTGAGTCTGTCGCTCGGTTCGATCGCTTGTCTCGATGAACTGTGGTGGGCTCCGATTCGAAGAAAAGGGAGGAAACAGCCGGAACCGGCTGCTCCCTCCCCACTCCATCCGGGTCAGGGGGCTCGATCGGATCGTTGTCCGATGGGGCACCAGGATCCTCGCTCCTCGACCGACGATCACTCGCCTGAGTGATCGCTAGAGTTTCGCCTCCGCTTCCCTGGCCGCCTTCCACTGGTCGATCAGGGTCTCGAGCGCAGCGTCGAGAGTTTCACCCCGGACATCCTTGTAGCGAATCACTCCGTGCTCATCGAGGAGATAGGTGGTAGGCCAGCCGCTGACATTCCAGCGAGTGGCGATGGGACCATCGGTCCCACCTCCATCGAAAAAGCTCTTCCAGGTCAGTTTGTTTTTCTCCACCGCTTCGCGAGCCGCCTCGATGGTATCCTCGGAGTTGATTCCTACGATGGCAAACTGATCTGCTGGGTGCTTCTTCACGAGCGACCGCTCGTGTGGGTACATCGCCCGGCAAGGGCCTCACCAATCACCCCAGAAATCGATCAGCACCACCTTGCCGCGAAACGCAGAGAGTTGCATCAGATTGCCATCGATGCTGGCTCCGATGATCTCGGGTGCCACTTGTCCGACCTGCAGATGATCCAGTTCGAACAGATCTCCTGCGACCTTCTCGCCATAGGTGGTCTCCCGAAAAAATGGCACATCCGCGAACTCTTTCTGGACCCGTTCGAGAAGTTGCTTCCCCTCGGCTCTCGTCTCTTCTGAAGATCCGAGCAGTTTTCCAAGGGCATAGAAGGCAGAGCCCTGGACACTGCGATGCGGTGATCGATCTGCAACGGCTCTCAGCAGTAACAGGTTTTGCGCGGAGGGTGGATTGTAGTGGCCGAATCGAACCAGGTCCTTGAGATCGGGATGCTCGATGTAATCGACAAGGATCCGGTCCACCACCTGCTCGAGAATCCAGCCATTCTTTTCATCTCTCGAGGCCATCGAGATCAACTGAGAAAGAGCTTCGAGGCACGCAGTGGTCCCCGGATGGTCACTGCTGAACTTGAACAACTCAGGCAGGAACATCGCACCTGGATCCTTCTCTGGATCCAGTTCGATGGCGTCTCGTTCCTCGGCAGTCTTCGCTTCTCGCAGCGGGGCCAGATACTCGGTCCATGCCTCATCCATCCGCTTCTGCATCTTGTCCATCGCAACGCGTGCGGCAGTCTCCTGTGCCTTGGTCACCACCGCGGGGGCTGGATCGTCGAGCATCACCACAGTCGATGCGGAGCCGTGGATCGGTGCGAGGCAAAGGAGGATGGTCAGCTTCAGCAGGAGAAATGGATGAGTAGTACTCGTCTTCATAGGACTGGACCCCTAACTTGATTTCCCGAACGATTCAGAGCAATGAACCCCTGGCATCCAAACACTGAATGTGATCGAGTTCCAGCGTCAACCGCAGTTATTTCGCGGAGCAACCACCGCAAGAACCGTTCTGGTCCTGATCGTCCGACTGACGAACTCGTTTCACGATCAGCAGTACCACCGCTGCCACAGCCAGTAGCGTCACCCACCAGAATTGAGGATCGGAGAGGGGGAATTGGTTCATCCAGAAAATCCTGCGGCCATCATCCACTGACGTGCCACCACTCCGAGGATCCACGCTACGGATGTCATCCAGATCAGTTGCAGCAGCGCCCAGCGGATCCCTCCCGCCTCACGACTGGTCACCACCAGGGTCGGCAAGCACTGCATCGCCAGGATGTAGAAGACCAGCAGTCCTCCAGCAGCCGCAGGAGGAAGCAACGGCGATCCATCATCTCGTTTCGATTTGCGGATTCGAGCGATGGAACTCGCTGCAGCCTCCTCTGCATTGACCCCCACCATCACATTGAGTGAAGAGACGAACACTTCTCTCGCAGCAAAACTCGCCAGGATCGCCACCGACAGTTGCCAATCAGCACCGATCGGGGCCAGAACAGGCTCGATCCAGCGACCCAGTTGACCGGCGTAGGATCCCCTCGCCGACTCCCTCAGATGAAGAGACTGCGCCTGGTCCAGCAGCCGTTGTGACTGCCCCGGATCGGAGTGCGCTTGAGCCGCGACACGAAGGGCCTCGATCTCCGGACCTTCTGGCGTCGACGGATAAGTACTGAGCCACCACAAGGCGATACAGATCAGCAGGATCACCGACCCGGCATTCTTCAAGAAGGTCCATCCTCGATCGATGGCGATGCGAGCGGCGTCGCCGATCGACGGCAGGCGGTAGGGTGGTAGTTCCAGCACCATCGGCAGGCTGGGTCCGGTCAACAGGGTCTTGCGGACCAGACCCGCAGATCCCACTGCCACCAGCGCTCCGAGCAAGTAGCAGCCGACGAATACGCAGCCCGCGACCAGCGGATTGGCCGGGGCGAGGATCCCGACCATCAAGATGTACACCGGCAACCTCGCCGAGCAGGAGAGGAACGGCGCCACCAGGATGGTGGCGAGCCGATCTCTTCGATCGGGAATCAGTCGGGTACAGAGAATTCCTGGAATCGCACAGGCGTGACTCGAAAGGAGCGGTACGAACGCCTGTCCCGGCAAGCCGAAGGGCCGAAGCCAGCGGTCCGCGACGAATGCGGCTCGCGCCATGTAGCCTGTTTCTTCCAGCAAGGAGATGAGAAAGAAGAGCAGCAGGATTTGCGGCAAGAAGATCATCGTTCCCGAGATTCCACCGATGACTCCGTCCACCAGCAGTCCACGCAACGGACCATCTTCCATCGAAGTGGAGATCCACTCCCCGACGGTTCCAAACGCCACATCGATCCACTCCATCGGTACCTGAGCCATCCAGTAGACCGATCCGAACATGATGATCATCGCCAGCAAGAAGAGAAGAGAACCGGCGATGGGATGCACCAGCACACGGTCGAGTCGATCATCTCTCCTTCGCCTTCTGCGAGCCTGCTCGGGACGGACCGGAAGACTTGTCTTCGCCAGCAGATCTGAACTCCACTGATCGATCGACTGCGGATCTCCGGGAACCGACGTGGGTATCCGTGCAGCAGCGATCAGCGCTTCCACATCGAGGGTCCGCATCGCCGATTTCTCCGCAGCCTCGAATACCGGGATTCCCAGCGACTCTTCCAACGCCTGCAACTGAATCTGGTAACCACGAAGTTGTGCCTCGGCAGTTTTCGTTACCACCGCTGCCATCGGAACTCCCAGTGCCAGCAACTGTGCCAGAAGCTGGAAGTTTCTCGGGAATCCCACTGCTTCGATGACCACGATGATCAGATTCTGTTGCTGACTTTGCAGCGGTCCATCAAATTTCAGGTGCTGGTGACACAACTGAGCCTCGGGAAGATCGAGCTGGAGGCTATAAGTTCCCGGCAAGTCGGTGACGATGCGCAGTTGCTGTGCCCCGAAAAACTCACCGATCACCGAATCTGCAGTGATCCCCGGGTAGTTGGAGATTCTCGAATTTGCGCCCACCAGAGCATTGAAAAGAGTGCTCTTTCCGACGTTGGGATTTCCCACAAGGGAGATGTGTACCGTCGCATCGGCAGATTCCATGGCCATCAGGGACTTAACTTCCCGTAGCCTCGCGCGCTCTTCTCCCCCGCAACCAGGATCAGGGCCCCGGCCCCGTGAACTCGATCCAGCAACGGATCGGCATGATCGGGACCGAGCACCGCCAGTGCGGTACTGAAGGCATCCGCCCGGGTCGCATCGGGGATCAGGACGGTAGTCGACAGCGCCACCACTGCAGCCTGACCCTGCTGGGGATCGATGATGTGATCTCCCTTCTCATAGGTCGCACTGGTGGCGAGACTGGAGCCCACCAGCGGGATCGAGCGTAGCAGCGAGTTCGCCTCGTTCCCCTTCACCCTTGGATCATGGATCCCGACCAGCCAGGACGATTCTCCCGGGGGAGGATCCAGTGCCAGTAGTTGTCCGCCAAAGTCGAGCAAAGCTCTCGAATGACCGAGTTCCCTCAGGATCTCGGCCGCTCGATCCAGAGCATATCCCTTGCCGATCCCGCCGAGGTCGAGGATCAAATCGTCGCGTTGTCTCGTGATGGTGCCCGTGGCCCGATCGACATCGATCCGCAAGTAGCCATCGGCCACCAGAGTCGGATCGAAAGCACCACCGCTCTCTCTGGCGATCTGTAACGCTGCACTCACACACTCGATCGTATCCGCGGACACCTTCACCGGTTGACCCGCAGGTGCCTGCTCGACTCGACTCACATCGCTGTGTGGATTCCAGCGGCTCAACAGCTGCTCGAGACGTCGCACCTCGTCGAACACCTCGGAGATGACCTGCTCCGCCTCGGGTCCGTAGACCTCGACCCGCAGGACTGTACCCATCGCAGGCCGAACTCGAACCACCGCGACCGATCGATCCGCCTCCAGCTCGCCCTCGACCGTCGAAGAGACCGGAGAGAGCCACGGCTTCCAGCGGATCGGACTGTTCCCATCGCATACCTCTGCGACGGTGGCTAGGGCTCTACGTACGGCACGCACCGAGGCGCGCGCCGAGAGGGTCGCCCCGGAGAGATTTCGGATCTCTCGGTGTAGTTTGAAGGGTGGTTGAGCAGCGCGGTTTCTGAACTGTCGGGTAAATCTGGGTGATGCGATCTGCTTGCCGATGTGCTCCCGGTAAACCAGAACCTGAAGGTCGTGGACCCGCTTCTCTGGATGGATCGCCACCAGAAATGTGATGGGACGGTACTTCCCGATCTCATCGAGAAGCACTGCATCTCCGATCCACTGTTGTTTGGCATCGGAGACCCGGACCAGCATCACTGGCGCTGAGGGTACTGCGCTTCCACAACGCTGGGCGATCCGCTGACGGAGATCGCCCTTCATCTCCAGCACCACCGATTCGTACCTCGCAGCCTGTGGCCATGCGGTCGAGATCGCTTGCTCGATGCTGGTCGGAGTCAGCCCGAACAACTGGGCCTCCGCAGTGGGAGCCGCCAGCAGTAGTGAGAGTAGTATCGTCAGCGTCAACGTGTCTTCTCCTAGAAGTAAGTTGCCATCGAGCAGATGAAGGTCGCGTCTGGGTCGGCTTGGTTTTCCACCATCACCTGTTCGAGATCAAACTTGAAAATCGTCTCATCGGAAGGACGGATGTTGAAACCGATCGTCGATCGGCGCCTGCGATCGCCTCCCAGATCTTCATCTTCAAAGCGCAGGGTCAGGCCGGAGGAGGACTCCGCTCCGAACCACTGCTCGAGGATGGCCGGATAGAAACGGCGTGATAGTTGGATCGAACTGGCCGCCAGTTGCGCAGGAACCCCGGCGGACCGGGCGGGAGCATCGAGTTCGATGGCGACCCTGGCCACTTCCATTTGTACCTCGATGGGTCCGATGGTGTCGAGGCCAGCGGTGATCTCGGTGGTGACATCGATCACTGCGATGGTCAGGTCCAGTTCCCCCTGCGAATCCCAACTTCCGTTCCAGGCGGACAATCCCACCTCGGTTCCCAGCTCTGGTCTCCACAAAAATCTCCCACAGAGGCTGGGAGATCGGTCGCCATTCTTCTTCAGTCCGGGACGTGCAGCACGAATCCCGCTGGTCGAATCGATATTGTAGCCATCGATGGCATTCCCGCCGTTGAAACCATTGAGGGTATAGATCTCGAGGAGCCAATCTCCTTCCGCACCCTCCAGCAACGCACCGACTCCGGCACTGGTCAGGGTAGTCGGCACCACTGTGCGCGCCACCAGCGGTCGCTGGGTCAGCGAACGAATCGGTGAATCATGGTGCAGGTTGGTCGATCCGAGCGGCACCAGGATGGCGCCGGTGCGCAACTGCCAACCACCCAGATCCACATCGACATGGGCGTACTCGACCTTGACCTCTCCGTCCGCGGTCGCCACCTGCGGTCCGCCGTACTCGAACTCGATCTCGCAGGAGAAGTGAACATGCTCGGTGACCACTGCATCCAGCATCGGCACCAGTCGATGATTACGGAAATCGAAGCGATTCGAATCGATGAAGAGTTCCAGATCGAGGTAACCCCCGATCTGCACATCTCTCATCCGCTGGCCCCCCGACTCGCCATCGAGATTCCCTGCGAGATCTCCTTCGAGATTCCCCTGCTGGGCCGAGCCGATTGACCACCCCGAGGTCAGAGTGACGACCACCAGCAGCCAGCAGAGCCATTTCGCCACAGGAGAGCCATCTTGTTGCCCCATCTGAATCCTATCCTCGATCGCTCAATTGCTCGATCCCTGGGCCATTCCAGCGGTGCATCGAGGAGCCATCTGTGCGCCACAAGGAACCACGAACATCGTTGTTTGGCAACCCAAACAAAAAAATAGTGCTCCAATTCGCCCACCTGGCAGCGAAATTCCCTACGATTTGCACATGGACCCGATCTGGACCCGACTGCTCGCTGGAGAACTCGATCCGTTACTGCTCGCCGCACATGGCGTCGAGCCGGGTCGCCTGTCGCAACTATCGCAGTTGCGCAAGTATGGCAGCCGCGATGAAGTCGCCGCGGTGCTGTCGCTGTGGGACGCCCGACGCCGCGCCACCGGCCGCATCGACCAGGCAGAGCGGCTATGGGTCACCGCCGAGGCGGTTCAACAAGCGACCCGCTCGGCGGTCGCCCGACACAAGGCCGCTCGCATCCGGCAGGCATGTAGCGAGTCCCCGGTGATCGACCTGTGCTGCGGAATCGGCAGCGACTCGATCGCCCTGTCGCAGGGAGGGCCGGTCGTGATGGTCGATCGTGATCGTCTGCGCTTGACCCTGGCCAGGGCCAATGTCCGGCTGACCGGCGGCAAAGGCGATGCGGTGATTGCCGATGCGGCGGCACTCCCCCTCTCCCCCTTACCGCTACATATCGATCCAGACCGACGCCTCGACGGTCGGCGCCGTCACAGTTACCCGGAGATGCTCCCCGGCCCCGATGTTCTCGAGGTGCTGATGGAAAGACACCCGGATCTCGCCCTCAAGTGCGGCCCCGGAGTGGATGTCTCGCAACTGCCGGCGGGCGAGGTGGAGTTCATCCAGGAGAGTGGAGACCTGGTCGAAGCCACCTTGTGGCGCGGATCCTTCGATGGAGGTCAGCGACGACGAGCCACCCTGCTGCCGAGTGGAGAATCGATCAGCGGCGAGGAGGAGCTGCTCGACCTCTTTACTGACCCCGAACCGGCATGGATCCATGAACCGGTTTCAGTCATCGAGAGGGCGGGACTGGTCGCGCAATTACTCTCCCGGCACTCCATCGGAGAGTTGCATCCAGGACTCGGCTGGCTCGCCGGTCATCAACGGATCGATTCGCCATGGCTGAAGAGTTACGAGGTGGTCGAACGAATGCCTTGGCGTGAGGATAAAGTACGACGGTGGTTACGAGCCCAGGGAGAAGGAATCTCCATCGTCAAGACGAGGGGAATCTCCGAGAACCCGGCCCAGTTGGCTCGCAAATTTCGCGGTAGTGGTGGCGACCTCATCCTGGCACTGCTTCGACACGGCAAGAAACAGGTCGCCTGGATTCTCCGTCGCTCCCTGTGAGGTCGGTTGAAGCTAGCAGGGCAACTGAAACTGCTCGGGAATCGGCGCTCCATCGAGCATCGAATCCACCACCATGGTGGCGGTGGCAGGTCCGATCAGTAAGCCAGCCCGATAGTGTCCAGTGGCGACCCACAGTTGCGGTCGACCGGGCCATCTCCCGAGCAAGGGGCCGCCATGGCGCGTCGCTTTCGGACGGATGCCCGCCCGGTGACCGGTGATTCTCGACTCCACATCTTCACCGAAGATGGAGCGGGCCACCTCGACCAGTTCCTCGCGCCCTTCTGCGGTCGGTTCCACCGCATCCGATGACGGGTCCCCGACTGTTCGGTCGACTCGATTTCCACTGGCGACACTATTGCCGAGCCAGGATCCTCCACCGGGAGCGGGAATCCACGAGTAGATCGAGCGATTCCCCGAGGGATCTCTGAACCCTTCTCGCAGGAGATTGAAATGTACCAGGTGAGCCGGTGCAGCGAGGTCGAGAGCGATCGCCTCGCCGGGGACCGGCTCGAGTGGCAGCGGCGAGGGAGCCACCGCCAGTGCCGCAGACACACTTTCCCATCCCGCTGCGAGGATCACACTTCTCTGCTCCGATGGCTGAGACAATTCGATGTCCCCTGTAGCGACCAGCGTGATTCCTCCAGCGCCGATCGGCTCGATGCGAATCGGACCGAGGTTTTCGCGAATATTCACTCCGGCACCGTGGCAACTTCGACGCAGTGCCTCGATGGTCGCCAGAGGATCGATGCGAGCCTCCATCTCGACCAGCAATCCAGCCTCCGGACTCCTGACAAGGTCCGGCAGAAGTTGGCGAATTTGATCTCGCGTGAGCACCTCGACCCGGCCTCCCGAATCTCGCAACTTCCTCAGCTCCCGCTGTGGATTCCGGATGGTCCTTTCACGAATGTCGATGGCGCCACATCGGAGATAACCCACATCGATGCCGGACTCCGCAGAAAGTTTTGCGGCATATTCGGGCCACATCTGCCACGCTCGGGTTCGTAGCTGGTAGAAGGGAGTTCGTGCGTGTTGAGGTGGGGTCAGAATTCCGGTAGCTGCACCGGTAGCGCCTGTTCCGATGCTTCTCGAATCGAGAAGTTCGACCTCAAGCCCACGACGCCGCAACTCCCTGGCGAGGGTGAGTCCGACAATTCCGCCCCCCAGTACCGTCACCGCTCTCATCGAACTTCCCCGCCTCTCACGGCAACCGCACCTACCCACTGACCGAATCATGTGGGGAGTGTACAATCTAAGAAGATGGGAAGGTGCTCCGCCATGAAGTTTCTGCTGATCTTTCTGATGCTGTTTGGGCTCAATTCAGAACTGCTCGCACAGGCACTCAACGACGAATGTACCGGTGCCAGCGAGGTGTTCCTCGGAACCAACTCGATCGACACCTCCGATGCGACCAACAGCCTGGAGGAGATCCCCACCAGCACCTGTCCCGGAACCGCACTTGGCGGTGTCCATGGCGATGTCTGGTACCAGTTCTCTCCTGCAGAAGATGGTCTGATGACCATCACCACCTGCGACACCGTCGATTTTGATACTGACGTCATCGTCTATGGCGGCGTTTGCGGATCACTGATCCCCATCGCCTGCCACGGCGACACGGCAGGTTGCCTGGTCCAGGGAACCACCAACAACTGGAATACCACCCTTGAAAATGTGCCGGTTTTTGTCGGCGAGACGATTCTGATTCGCATCGGCGGCTATGCAGATTATGACACTGGCGGAGGTACCTTCGACATCTCGATGGTCAACGCCCCACCGCCGCCACCGGGAGCTCCTGAAAATGACGAGTGCAGCGGTGCCATCGAAGCGGTACTCGGCGACAACCCCATCGATACCACTGCAGCCAGCGACAGTATCGATCCCTACAGTAGCGGCACCGGTTGCAATGCTCTCGGAGTGATGAACCAGGATGTCTGGTACCGCTGGACCGCACCGGGTGAGGGTTCTCTCACCGTCAGCATGTGTGACATCGTCAACTTCGATACCGACCTGGTGATCTATCTCGGCAATTGCACATCCAAGATCGAGGTCGCCTGTAGTGGCGACGAGTCAGGATGCCAGATGCAGGGTAACGGCGCTTCCTACGCATCGTTCGTCGAGGGTCTGCAAGTCTCCGCCGGCGAGGAGTATTTAATCCGCATTGGAGGCTGGGGAGATGGTCAAACCGGTACCGGTAACGTCAATCTTCAATTTGTCCAGGCGCTCATCGAATCACTGACCCTCAGTTCGGTACCCGGCAGTGCCGAGATCGATTGCGAGGCGTTGGTTTCCGGTCCGTGTGATTCAGTGGTGTTCGCAGCAGGGTTGGGGGGGCCCAGCCAGGTGGCCGTGAACGGTCCTTTCGTCGCTGGAGACCTCGTCACAGCAGCGCTCGCGGTGTCGTCGATCCAGACGATGATCGAGGTCTGCGCCACGCCACATATCGGAAGTGCCCCCGGTACATCCTATTGCGAAAACGTCGCCGTCACCGGACCGGTCACTCTGGAAAATTGTAGTGCACCGCTCCTCGATATTCCCGATGGCGGAGAGCCGGTCGACTCCTTCATTGTCATCAGTGGCGATCCCGCGACTATTCTGTGGGATCTTCAAGTCGAGGCTCACATCAATCATCCCGATGCCAGTCAACTGCTGGTCGAACTCACTTCTCCCGATGGCATCACAGTGACGCTTCATGATCAACCTACCGGTGCTGCCGGAGGGATCGATCTGACCTGGTGGCAAAATGGCTCTCCCAACCAACCGCCTTACGATTCCAGTGGATGGATGCAACCGCTGGGAGATCTTTCATCTTTCAAGGGGGCCAACCCGATCGGAAGTTGGACCCTCACCGTCTCCGATGAGATCACGGGTGAAACGGGGATGCTCGAGGAATGGTGTCTTCGCATCTACGACACGGCACCGATGCCCAACTCGGGGCAGGATCTGATCATCGGTGATTCGAACAACCTGGTGATGGTCGGCCGTGAGGGATCCCAGGCCAGTTTTGGCTCGGAGTCGGTGATGTGTAACGGGGGCACCGAACCCCTCGACTGGTTTGCCAACCCCGACCCACGACACCCGATGATGGCGTTCAACATGTTTCGCCTCGATGCCGATCGGCTGATCCAGATCGGCGGCTCATGGGTCAAGCATGGCTGGTCCTCGGCCCAGGCCAACGCTTGCGGATTCGGCTGTAACCCCAGCCCCACCAGTACCTATACCGGTGTCGGTTGCTCCGACACCTACGGCGCCAGCGGCAATGCCAACCAGAACACCATGGGGCCTCGTAGTGAGATCGATCCCTGGAGTGGCGGATTCATCTACGAGGGATCGGAGTTGCAGTCCGACTCGGGCCCATGGGACCAGGTGGAAGAACGGCTGTGGGTCGAAGATGACGATCTCGATCCGACCTTGCACCCCGGCTCGATCTGGATCTCCGAGGTTTCGGTGGTTCATCCGGGGGACATCGACCACACCACCAATCATGCCTGGGAACCGATCGGTGTCTCCGGTACCCCGGGTAGTAACTGGTCGATGAACATGTCCGCCCCGAGCCAGCTGGGGACGGTGCAGGCGGCCTGGCCCGGAGCCTCCATCGAGATGGTGCAACCGTTCCCGCAGATCGATGGCCGCTGCTACCTGGCCCACAAGGTCTCCGACAATGGAGACGGCACATGGCACTACGAGTACTCACTGTACAACCATGACATGGGACGTAATGCCGGGTCTTTCTCGATTCCGGTCGCGGCCGATGTCGAGGTCAGCAATATCGATTTCTTTGCACCGACGATTCTCAGTTCGTCCTTTTCCAACGATAGCTGGAGTGCCATACGCGACGCAGAATCGATCACCTGGTCGACCACCGATCATTCCAGCGGTGCCTCTGCCAATCCGATCCGCTGGGGTTTCCTCTACAATTTCGGGTTCGATGCCGATGCGGCGCCGGAATCGGGTATTGCGATCCTCGGCGTCCACTCCCCCTCTGCTGTTCCAACCATCGAGGTCGAGATCGCCACTCCGCCGACTGCCCCACCGCCTCCGACATTTCGCAGAGGATTGTGTAACGGCGATGACACCTTTGACATCGGCGATGTGATCTTCCTGCTCGGATTCCTCTTCTCCAATGCTGAAGCCCCTGGTTGCCACGACTCCTGTGACAGCAACGACGATGGCGATCTCGACATCGGCGACGGAATTTCGATGCTCGGAAGCCTCTTCAGCGGAACCACTCCCCCGGCGCCACCGGGCCCCGAACTGTGTGGTGAAGATCCCACCGAAGATTCACTGGGCTGCGACCAACCGACCCCGAACTGCCTCTGATCGCTGCTGCCACTGATCGACCACTGGAGTATATTCGGCGGGGGTCAGCCTCATGAAGGATGCTCACTGAAGGAGAGATGGCCATGAGTGAAGAATCTACAGCAGGATCATCTCCCTCTTCTTCCATCGAGGATGGTTTCGAGGAGAAGACCGCCCGAGAGTGGGCGATGATTCTCCATTTCTCGATGTTTGCCGGCTACCTCGTTCCCATCGCAGGTTTCATTGCCCCCATCATCATCTGGCAGATCAAGAAAGATGAATTACCATCCCTCGATGAACACGGCAGACTGGTCACCAACTGGCTCATCTCCAGTGTCATCTACGTCGTCGTGGGATTTTTCCTTATTTTTCTGATCATCGGGATTCCAATGCTGGCAGCCCTCGGTATCTGCAACATCGTTTTCCCACTGATCGGTGGCTTGAAGGCGAATCAGGGCGAGGTTTGGCGATACCCGTTGACGATACAGTTCTTTTCCTGAGATCATTCGGTCGCGGCCTCACACCGTCCAGTTCCACAACTCTGATGTAAGGAAGCTCCAACTTGGCTCTACTGAAGCGTCTCCAACATGACGGACACATCCGTAATGAAGTCGGCCAGATGTTTCGCAAGTACATCGATACCGGCAAGATTCTAGACATCCCCTCCGGCGACGGAGTCAACGCCAGAAATCTGGTCGATTCAGGTTTCGAAGTGGAGTGTGCCGACCTCTTTCCCGACCGGGCTCGGGCCAACGGTTTTTCCTGCACCCGATGTGACATGACCGCCCCGCTTCCATATGAAGACCACTCCTTCGAGGGTGTCCTTCACTCCGAAGGCATCGAACATGTCGACAACCAGGTCGCTGTACTGGCAGAACTGACCAGGGTTCTCAAACCGGGCGGAGTGCTCATCGTGACGACTCCGAACATCCTGTTTCTCGCTGCGAGGGCCGACACCATGCTGTCCGGACATCCGCGCCCGCGCAGATGGTTAGTAACCGAATCTCACGGATACTGGGGTGGATCGAAAACCTACGGAGAAGACACCTACTACGGCCATGTCTTCCTCATCAACGCCTTTCAGTTGAGGTTCTACCTGACCCATGTAGGACTGGATGTACTGGGGGTCGAGGCCACCAGATATTCCCTCAACTCGATCTTGCTGGCTCCACTGATGTTTCCACTGGTGTGGTGGGGAACTCGACGCATGTGGCGTAATCGCCGCTTCGAGACCTCTACATCGCTGAAGCGAGCGATCCAGAAGGAGATTCTCAGTCCTGCGTTACTGTTCGGCCCAAAACTCATCATGGTCGCCAGGAAACCTGAAGAGTAGAGCGTTTCCCCGCTGCCCCTGAGCGACCGATCGCCACCCGCAGCTCCACCATGGTCGGACTCACTCTGGCGGACTCACTCTGGCGCATCCTCGATGACCGATGCGTGGCTGGCCCAGCGAGATCCGGCGTGATCCTCGACCACCCGTTTCCAGTCGCGCCTGAGTGGCTGCCAGTCGAACTTTCCCGCGATGAAGGCAGCCATCCCGCGCCGGTAGAGGATCTCCGCTGTAGCGGGTCCACCCTCGGCCGCCGCCAGCGCGGCATCGAACTGCTCCACCGCACCGGATGGATCCTTGCGTTCGAGCAGATCTA
>DUAN01000016.1 GCA_012960845.1 Planctomycetota bacterium
ATCGTGGTTTCCTGGGAGCATCACTCGGCGGCTTGCCTGGTTCCGCCGAGGCGACGACCCATCTCCATCCAGGATGACTCACAACTGGATACGGTCGCGGCAGTCCTCTCGGTGCTGGAGCAGACCGGTTCCATCATCCTCGACGAGACCGACCCCGATCTGCTCATCGTCCGGGGAATCGCCACCGCGAGTTCTCGCCCCTTCATCTCGTTTCCAGCGGCGCCCACCGATCTGTTCCTGCCCCGGGTGATTCCAGTCTCTCCCGCTCCAGCGCTACTCGAGGGGCTGCATCCTCGATACTGGACCATCCTGCAGGGTCAGGTGGCGAGCGGAGTTCCACTGCTGATCGATCAGCAGGGTCAGGGGCTGATCGGTCGCTCCGATGGTGGATTCCACTGGGGATTCCTACCCGATGATGGAGACCTGTGGCGTCGCTCCGACTGGCCGGTGCTGCTCGGTCGAATGATCGAAGAACTGGTGCCCACTGCGACTCGTCAGCCACCATCGATGGCCGCGATGGCGAGCGCCCAGCTGCCGCTGATCCTGGCACTGCTGCTGGCGCTGTGCGGATCGCTATCGCTCGGTCGCAGTGGTCTGCTGGCGACCTTGCTGATCTGCGTCGCCATCGCAGTCGGACAGGTGCCCAGCTCGGCACGGCCGCTGATCGGAGACGAGAACCTCGAACAGATCAGTGCCGCCACCGACGCCGGTCGATCTTTGCAACTGCTCGACAGTTCCTCACCGGCGTCCCCCGCTCTGATCCAGCGAATTCAACAACGAGGGGTCGGTCTCACCCTGGTGACCGATCCGAGCCGCCTCAACGATTCTCCGATCACCCGCGTCCGACCGGGTCAGCAATACTCCATCGAGGGATGGAAATCAGCACTGGCGCTCTCGCCGCAAGGCACCACGACCCGCATCGAGTGGCCATGGATCGCCGAGCAATCTGGAGTCTGGCTACTGAAACGTGAAGCACAGCAGTCGCTCGGTGATGATCCCGATCGGATGGTAGTCATCGTCGAGTCATCCATCCCTGCAGCACTGTGGAGCGATCCCGAGGCGATCGCGGCAAAGTTGTTACCGCAACCGCAGTTCTCGATGGTCGGGGGGATCGGCCACTTGCCACAGCCGGCGGCGGGATCCGTCATCGTCTGGAATGGCAGCGCCATCGCAGCAGATCAGTTCGAACCGCTGGAATCCTGGATCGAGCAGGGCGGCACCTTTCTGGCCCTTCCCGCCGATCGCTTCTGTGACGACGAACCGACCCGCCTCGGTCTCGAAGGTATCCTCGCCACCGCGATCCCTGCGGCACCCGATCCGCCACTGCAGGATCTCGGAGTGTTGTTACTCGATCTCTCCGGCAGTCTCTCGGGAGCATCCTCCACGATACTACTCGAGGGGACGATGGCGCTCCTCGATGGCTCTCCGCGAAACAGTCGCTGGGGCATCGCGGGCTTCCGCGATCGACTCGACTGGATCATCGAACCGGGAACGCCGATCGATTCCTCTTGGCTCGAACGGATCCCTCCTCAGATCACGGCGGGAGGTGGAACCGATCTGGGTCAAGCGTTGCGACAGTGCCGAGATGCGATGATCGATCATCCAGGAGGTCGATCGCTGGTGGTGATCACCGACGGGCGCACGACACCGGACGACTGGATCGCCATCGGCGACTCGTTGAAGAAGGCTGCCATCGAACTCGACATCGTACTGGTTGGAGATTCGATCGAACGTTCCGCGGTGGAACGGCTCTGTCGTCATTCCGGAGGGCAACTCCACCACGCTCGAAGTTCCAGTCATGCCGCGGCTCTGCTGCAAGATGCAGTGCAATCGACAGAACAGGGCTGGCAACCGGTCGAGTCACCGGTACTGATATCCGCTGTCGATCGCTTCATCGAAGCGGGTCCGAGGCTTCCCCCGGAACCGAGCCGCAGAGTGGCCATCGACGCACCCTCGCGTCACCCCGATGGAAAGTGGCTCTGGGTCGATGGCAGTGGTGCGCCGATCCTGGCGATTCGCCCCATCGGGGAAGGGATCAGTGCAACCTGGTATTCCGGCCTCGATCGATTCAGTTTGGCCGGATCCGTCGACGAAACTCATGCCCATCTATCGCAGTTGTTGGCGGTGGCTGCCGAGCAACGCCAGCCACCGCACCGAAGAGGATTCGTCACCCGCACTGCCAGCGGAATGCCACAACTTTGGTGGTCTCGACTGGAGGGTGATCCTTTGTCGGGGGAGGTCACTGGCGGTCATGTGGGGAGCGAGGCGCTGCGGCTCCGGGGTGTCGCCACTCCCGGAGAGAACGGGTTCGTGGCACCGCTCCCATCGATCACCGGAAATACCCCATCGTCACCGATCTGGTGGAAACAAGGCTCTCACATCGATGCAGCAGCGATTCCTGCTGGTGGAACTGCTCGGCGCTGGCGCTCGGTACTGGGCGATCGAACGCTGGCCCCATCCAGCCTTGGGGCGCCGGTCGGGTGGCTACTGGTTGTGGCTGCTGCGTCGTTGCTCAGCAGCCGAGTGCGTCAGGGGTGGGATCGACTCCTGCAACGGGATACGGCGGTGGAAGCGGCCCGGAACCGTTGAACAGTTCTTGCAGGATGACCACGGCATCGGAGATATCGAGACTTCCATCATCGTTGGCGTCTCCGGCGTCCTCACAACTGAGCTGGGTGGTACTGCCGAAGAGCAGATCGAGCAGCAGGATCGGATCGCTGATGTCGACGGTGAAATCACGATTGGCATCCCCACGGATGAAAATCTGTGGACCCGGAGGAGGCGGGACGATGGCCGAGCCGGGTCCTCCAGGACTGCCGAGATCACCAGATCCATAGGGGGTGGTGGCGCTGATCCAGACTGCTGGATCATTGGGATCGGGCGCCAGCAAGTCGAGAAGCTCCGCAGAGAATCCGGCCAGGAAGGGCCAAGTAGCGGAAGAGTACATCACTCTCGCTCGCTCCACTGCGAGTGGATCGATCAGCACCACTTCATCGATGCTGTTGGCCAGGATCAGATTTCCTCCGTAGACATAATCCGCGACCACTCCACCGTTGGTCGCGACATTTCCATCGCGAGCCAACACGAGAAACTCCAGCGGTTCGATCAGAAGCCCTGCGGGTGCGTTGATCTGATGAAGATCGATATCGTCATCGCGAATTGTCCAGCCGTTGAGATCGACTGTGGCACTTCCTCGGTTGAAGATTTCGAACCATTCCCCGACCGCATCGCTGACCACCGAGGGATTCGGCATCAGCTCCGAGATGACCAGGTTCACCGCGCCGGGATCGGGGGGGGGTGCTCCACACCCCTGGCCAGTCAGCGGCACGGCGGACACGGTCGAGCCTGTGGCACTCTCATTTCCCGAGACATCGGTCGCAGTGACCTGATAGAAGTACTGGGTTCCGCCATCCACTGCGGTGTCGATCAGGCTGCTGACAGACCCGCTGGAGGTGAGCAAGGTGAACGGTCCCTGAACAACGGTCGCTCGGTAGATGGAATAGCCCGAAAGGTCACTCTCGCTGTTGTTTGCCCAGTCGACGGTGACCTGGCACTCTCCAGCCACCGCCGAAAGGCTGGTCGGAGCCGCCGGCGGTGTGGTATCGGAGGTGGGACAGACCCAGATCTGACAGACATATTCAGGATGATCGACGTATGGATTTCTATTTCCCTGATATCCGAAGACCACATCGTTTCTCATCTGTTCCTCGGCACTGACCGGATCCTCGATGTGCCACTCGAGCAGGGTCGAAAGTAATCCCATGTAGGCGATACTCTGATTGGCCGATGTGTTCGACACGATCTGCGAACGATTGTCGGTCAATCGGAGATCCGGTTCGCTGCAGCCACTGATCGAGTGAGTGCCTCCCTCGTACCGCGTCTCCATGTAGAACATCGATCGTGCCGCATCTCCTCGGTGATCTTCCCACACTTGCCACGATCCCGAATTTCCAGCACCACTCCCGAGATTGGTGAAAGGTGTGCCTTCGGCGGCATAAGAGGAACAACTGGTAAAGCACCAGTCATAGGGACGATTGCCCCGTGAAGAGTTGTAGGAGGGACTCGCCGCATGGAGGTGGTGAGCATCCGAGTAAGGGTAATTGCAGGAGTTGTCATTGGTGTAGCCATAGGATGAAGGCCAGGTGTGCTCTCGGTTCCAGCCATTGGTCGTGTTCTGGGCGGACCACGGGACCGAGGTGTTGCGATAGAAGTTGATCACATTGGCAAGGTTGGCTGGATCTTCGTCGGCGGCACCGACGATATCCCAGGTATCGGTCGCAGAACTGGTGTAGGGAAATCGTTGATGATCATCGATGATGGAGTGCAAAGCCTGACGCAGCGATTCACCGACCAATCCATTGGCTGGATTGTAATAGCCAGGCGGTGGGTCCGCCTGCAACGGTCCTGTCGACAGCAGGCAGAGCCACTGAAGCCAGATGGCTATGAGAATCGTAGGTGTCCGTTTCTGGACCATCATCGTCCGATCTAGGGCTCTCTGAAGTCTACCTCAGTCCCCGGAGGGGTGAGAGACTTCTCGTGAAGTGACTATCCAGTCCATACTACCACTTAACAAAATGAAGCCGGGTCAATTGCCCGCCTCCCAGCGGGCTGAGGGTCACAGGGCAAATCGCCGGGAAAGATCCGATAAATCGCAAACAACAGAGTTTTGACATTCTGTACTAACATTACAAATACAAATACAAACTATTTACAAAAACCTCTGAATCGTGGACAATGGAACACTTCCAGTGGAGTGAGCTGGAAGAAGGATGGGGAGCCTGATGAATTTGCCGATGTCATGGACAACTGCGCTCGGTGCAATACTGCTCGGCGCACTGCTGCTGCTGCCTCCCCAGCTCCAAGCTCAGGGGTGGGTCATCAGCGGGACCGTGGCGGATGCTCTGGGGAGCCCGATTCCCCAGGTGGACCTCGATCTGATCAACGATCTGGCCCCTTCGGTAGAGATTGCGGTCAGTGGAGACACCACGGGTCCCGACGGAACCTTTTCGATGACCATCCTCGACGCGGTTCCAGCCGGAGCCTTCTCGCTGCAGGTCGAACCCCCACCTGGATTCTTGTCGACCACCCTCTCGCTCTCCCTCTCCGGAAGTATCGATGTGGGAGTCATCAACCTCGGAAGTGGCTGGATCATCAGCGGAATCGTCCAGGACACCAACGGCAATCCCTTGACTCCCATCGACATCGACATGAGAGGAACCAATACCGGGTGGATCAACTTGACCGGGGATTTCACCAATGCCGCTGGAATTTTCACAATCACCTTGTCAGCACTGGTCGATGAATATCGAATTGTCTTTTCGATGGCGACTCCCACACCGACAGTATTTCCCCTTCAACTGGACAATGTCTTTCTGTTTGGTGACACCGACCTGGGCACAATCGTGATGGACCCAGGCTTCACCGTGATCGGTTCTATCATCGACGATACCGGAGCTCCGCTATCCGGCATCGACATGAACGCCATCGATGCGCAGGGCATTCCTGCGGAGCTGTTCAATGACGATTCTGATCTCAATGGCAACTTCTCCGTGTTGTTTCCGGCAGGGACCTGGGAGGCTAGCCTGCGCTCAGTCGATCCCACCGCCACCCAGGAATGGGTCCCACACACCTTCCCACTGCTGGTCGTGGATGGACCTCTCGATCTTGGAACGACCCAGATGCTTCCCGGCTATCACTTCATTGGTGAGGTGCACGACTCGATGGGTAATTGGGTTGAAGGGGCCGACCTGGATGCAGAGCACTCTGCGACGGGAATCTCCATCACGATCAACAATGACACCACCGACATCAACGGTCGATTCGAAGTGATATTGCCCATTGGCTCGCTTCTGCTCGAAATCGATCCACCCCTGGTAGGTCCAGTTCTTCAGACCGTGATCGTGCCGCTCGGTGTGGTTGCAGGTGCTCCTGTCGACCTCGGGATCATCGTGCTTCCCGACGGTGTTCTGCTCTCTGGTAGGTGCATCGACTCGATTGGCGCACCGGTCGGGCTAGTCGATGTGGAACTGTTCGATTCCGCGACAGGTATTCTGTATCCGACCATCCATGAAAACGGCTCCGCCGACGGCACCTTTTCCTTTGCCATCGACCCCGGCGTTTACGATCTGTTGATCATCCCGCCAGCAGCATCAGGAGTCGCTCCCATCCTTCAAGCAGGGATCAGCGTACTCGCCAGTACAGACCTTGGAGATCTGGTGATGGAACCCGGAGTGCAACTCTCGGGAACCGTCGCTGCAGCAGGAGTGGCGCAACCCGATGTGTTGATAGAGGTTTCGGATCCAGCCAGCGGTATCATCCCGGCGTGGGGAACCTTGATCACCGATCCACTCGGGCACTACAGCGTGTCGCTGATTCCAGGAACCTACAATATCAACTTCACCGCGCCTCTAGCGGGCGGATACGATGATCATGTCGAGACCAATCTACCTCTCGTCAACGATTTGATCCTCGACATCGATTTCGCTATACAGCCTCCCGCAGGCGTGACCTCCTTGCTTTGCAATGCCGCTGGAAGCACCATCGAGTTGACCTGGATCAATGCAGAACCGGATTACGATACGATCACGGTCTTCCGGGAAGGGCTCATCCTCGGCCAGATCGCCGGCACAGACAGTCAGTTTCTGGACTCGTCGCCGCTGGTTGGAATCCCGGCCCTTTATGAGATCATGGCCACACGCGACGGGCTCAACTCCGCGAGCAGTCCTTGCAGCGTCACCGCACCGGTTGTTTTCGTTCGCTGCGATGCGAGTCCGGATGGCCTGGTCACCATCGCAGATGCGGTGACAATCCTCAGCTACATGTTTACACAGGGACCTCTATCCTGCCCCGATGCCGCCGATTGCAACGACTCGGGAGAGATCAACATTGCCGACCCGGTGGCCTTGCTCCAGTTCCTCTTCGTCACTGGAACTCCACCGCCAGTTCCTTATCCCACTGCCGATGTCGATCCGACGCCGGACTCACTCGGTTGTTCCTGATCCTGATCCTGATCCACGGACCACAACGAGGTTCTGAGTCCCAACGAGGTTCTGAGTCCCAACGAGGTTCTGAGTCCCAACGGGGTTCTGATTCCAACTCCCACGATGCGAGACGGGAAACTCGAATCTCATAGCCCCTGGCGGATCTTTTCTCGATGCACTGCCTGGAGGATTCCCTCCCAGCTCTTGTCAGCCAGTTTCCTGCCGTTGAGGTAGAGCACAGGAGTGCGATCGATGCCGAGGCGTTGGCCCTCATCCAGGTCTTCGGTGATCATCATGACCAGAACGGGAGAGAGTCGATCTTTCTCGAATCGCTCGAGATCGAGACCGATCTCTTTCGCCAGCGCGGTGATGGTGGCGGCGGAAAGAGAGTTCTGAAGTTTGAACAAGCCAGAACCCATCTCCCAGTATTTTCCCTGAAGGCGAGCCGCTTCCGCAGCCAGTGCTGCATTCATCGACATCGGGTGGATCGATCCAAGGGGTTGATTTCGCACCACCACTTGCACCTGATCCGTGTGAACCTCCTGCACCTTCTCGAGAAATTCCCAGAGATCCTTGCAGCGCTCGCACTGGAAATCGACGAACTCGATGAACTGGATCGGCGCATCGCTGGGCCCTCGGGTCGCTCGGCCGTCGGTTTCGATGATGTGGACGGGCGGACTCGGCTTCTTCAAGTAAATCACCACGTCTGCAGCGGCCCTCATCCTCTCGGCAAAACGAGCTTCCAGCACGATCCGTCTCTCCGTTAACAGATGAGCACGGATCGATTCCCTGATCTGATCCAGATCACCGACGATTCGAGTACGGTTCATGTTGAAGAAGGACTCGACTTCCGAATCCTTCACCGGTTCCAGTTTGGAATACACTTCCTGCTGGAGCAGTTGCCCCCCATCGATCCCTTGCTTCTTGCATTCCGCCTGGAGCAGCCTGTCATTGATTCGTCGATTCAATTCGCCGATCTCGATCTCGTACTTCTTCCAGTCGTACTCGTGTTCAAGATCCTCCAGGCCCTCCTCGATATCGAGAATCCTGAGCGGTTCTTCACCCACCATCACCACCACATCATCCAACCCGAGGTCGAGAGTTCTCTTCCGGAGTGGCTCCAGTTGATACTCGATCGGAATTCTCTGACTGATCTCCTCCAGCAGTGTGCGACCGATCTGGGCCGCTTGCTTGCGCAATACAGCGGCGTTCACTTCCTCGCGCACCTGTTCGAGGTCTGAACCGTAAAGATCTGGAGCGGAACGCAGTTCCTTCAGCAGTTGCTGCTCGGTGGGTGGAGACATCGATTGCATGATCGCTTTCTCGATGAACTCTTCTCGATTCAATCCGAGGCTACGGGCTTCCTGTCGAAACAGTCGGTCCTGAGTGGCGATCTGAACCAGGTCAATTCTCGCCGCGATCCGCTCGACCATCAGCGATTCAAGTTGACCACCGACCCACTGGCCCAGTTGCAACTGCGGAATCTGTTCATTGCCGATCGCTGCGACGATCCCCTCGGGGGTGATCTGTGGGCAATCCTCGCCGACAGTGATCGTGGTGGGATCCTGCAACACAATTCTCCCTGGCTGCGAGAGCATCAATTCCAGGGTCAGTAGGGCAGAGATCACCAGCATCAGTTTCCTTTCTTGTGGTCGCGAAGCCTGGGAATGATCCAGCCACTGACCGGTTCAAATCGGTTTTCAGCCAGATTGACCCTGAGGACATGGGAACCGAGTGCACCGACGTGCCGAGAAGGACTGAACGAGAGTGGCGGAGTCAACCCGGTCCGTAACTGCTGGATCTTCTCCAGTTTCTGGATGAAGAGATCTCTACTGAGTCTTCTTCCACACTTCTCGACAGCTTCCTGGACCAGTTTCACGGCGGAGAGCGCAGAACTCTGAACCGCAGGACTCTCGATCTTGAATCCGGTGTCCTTGGCAAGGTAGAGCAACCAGGTTAAATCCGATTTCCGACGATCTCGTTCCAGCACACTCGGAAATGAGATGTAGGTGCGCTCAGCCATCGATACAGGCAAGGAAAAGGCATCCCGTCCGAGCACGCTTCCAAGGGTGTAGATTTTCTTGGTCGAGTCGAGCACCTCAAGCCGCAGGGATAAGCGTGTTGTTTGCACACCTGAAGCGAGCACCACCACCGCTTCAGCGCCAGAATCCTCCAACGCCTGGGCGAGCAGGATCGGATCAAAGTGCCCCTCTGCCGGGACCAGTTCCAGCACCGGTTCAGTTCCGAAGATGGCGAGTTGCTCCAGTACTCCACTACGAGCACCGTCGAAGGCAGGGTCAGACGCAACCACCAGCGCCACCGGAGGTATCCGATCAGGAGTCTCGGTGCAGATGAACTCGACCAACGACCTGGACTGGTGGTAGTAACTGGGGAACAGATAATAAGTCCATGGAAAGGGAGGATCCTGCGGACTTGGGGTGATGGTGATGGGGCCGATCATCAGCAGTTTCTTTCGCGAGAGGATTTCATCGATCCCCTCGACCTCAGTCGGAAGGTGACAACCGACCAGTGCGAAGATATCTTTCTCGCTGATTTTCTCGAACGCCCTCAGTGCTCCTTCTGGAGTCGACTCGCTATCCTCGATCACCCAATCGATGGAACGGCCGTAGAGTCCCTCGGATCCGATTTGTTGCGACCACGCAAACAGGGCCGTACGAACACTCTCTCCCGAGCGACGATGCTGCCCTGTCAGAGGAAGTACGGTACCGAGCCTCAACTTGTCATCCTTGACACCGGGATCGAAGACTTGCTCCCTTCCCAGAACTTTCAGATAGGCTTCCAGGTCGAGTAACTGCGAAGATGACATCTTGTAGCGAGGCATTCCCGGATGGAGTTCGACTCCGTCAGGATCGACTCCTTCAACGATCGCCCTTCTCAACGACTCGTCGTCGAAGGCACTTCTCCTGCGCCCACTCAGTTCGACGGTGGCGGGTCGGGTCAGGTCTTGCCAGCGAATCGGCGGAGGGATCAGTCCCCCCTCACGAGTGCCTTTTCCGTCTTCACCGTGGCAAGAACTGCATGGGAAAGAGGTCGCGGGCAGTTCCAGGTCCGCGTTGGCCAGCAGCAGCCTGATCTCAGGCCCGGCGGTCTTACCGGTGAGATAGATCTCCCCACCACGCATCGCACTGGTCGGTTGCGGTCCTTCAGGACCATCGCTCCCGGTGAGGAGGCTCAACATCAGAGTGAGCCATAACGCCACGATCACTTTTTCGTTCCCGGGTACACGGGGATCTCGAACAGAGGAGAATCCCTGAAAGTCAGGCCACGGCTCTCTACCTGGACCAACAATCCAAATCGGAGTTGCTCCGGGAATGAACCGAGGCACTGGTATATTCCATCGCCCTCGGGCTTTGCCGCCAATCGCTCCTGGAAGGAACCATCGAGGGGAAATAGCATCACTTGAACATCTCCAAGATCGTCGACCGGGTCACCCGTTTCTGAATCGGTGACCACCACTCTCAGTGACACTTGATCTCCAGCGCGAATTTTGTCCTCTGGCTCAAGAAATTTGACGCCTACAGGAGTGACGACCTCGAGCACAGGAATCTGTTCGTCTCGTTTCACTTCCACCTCGAAGCCGACCAATGCTCTGGGTTGATCGAGCAGGAAAGGAATATCGAGTATCCCCGGTCGATCGAATCGAACATAGGTCGAGTATTCTCCAGGACCCGATTCTTGAAGCGATCGATCCATCACCAGTACTCCGCGAGGGATTCTCTTGTAGGTCTGGAAGTTACCCATCGATGCCATCATTCCCTCGACATAGTAGTAGATCAGTTTGTCGGCAGAGTTCCCCACGAACATCGAATTCCCCTCGGGTGTCGGTGCCAACAACGAGGTGATCTGTCTTCCTGCGGAAGTACTATCCATCGAATTGCGTCCGATCCCCAGTTCTGTCACGACCAGTTCATTGCGAGCGAGGCGATTCAGGTCGACCAGGATGATGTTGGCACGCTGGGTGTCGTGAATGTAAGCGAAGGAAGAGGTACAGATGACACGGTCAGGCGCGAGCGCAGTGGTGATCGTGTCGACCAGTTTCTTCGAAGCGGTGTCGAGGATTGCCACCTCGCCTTCGCTGGGACTGGCGAGAAAGGCGAAACGCCCCGTTGGGTCGACCGAGACATCGACCACTCCCCTGGGGATCTCCAGGCTTCGGGTCACCTGGGCACGTTCAGGGTCCACCACTCTCAGTCGATTCTCGTTGGCGCAGGCAATCAAGAAACGAGCCGCCAGGGGCGCATACTGGAGAGCGAGAGGGGTCTTCCCCACCTCGATCGTACGGACCCGTGATCGATCATTCAGATCGACGATGGTGACGGTCCCATCTTCGGTATTGGTCGCTGCTAGCCAGTTCGAATCGGGATCGACCGCCGTGACATGACGTCCTTTTCCCAGCGCAATCCTCGGACCCTCTTCGAGCGAGGTCAGATCGATGGAAGCCAGCTGGTCAGTCCCGTCGAGAGAAACCCATGCGATCTCATGATTCTCCTGAATCAATACCTTGACCGGCTCGGTTCCCTCCCCGAATTCGATTTTCTTTTCGATCTGAGCACGAGTCAAATCAATGACCAGCAGTTGACCTTCATCCGGCAAGGTCACCAGGAGTTTTTCATGGATCTCGTCGATTGCCCAGTCGACCGGATCTCCAGGGATTCCAATCAGGTTACGAAGTTTGGTGATGCTAAAGGAAATCTGCGGATCGATGATGGAGATGGAGCGATCGCCATTGAGTACCAGCAAGTAGTACTTGTTGAGATCATGATCCGCTGGGACGCTGATCAATCCTCCGAGAAATTTCTTAACCAGTTCCTTCAATTGCTCTTTGTTCGGTGGAAATTTTCCCTCGCGCCCATGCATCCAGCTGAGCGGATGCAATCCGGTCAATGGCTCTCCTGAGTTGGCATCGCGAATTGTGTAGGTCACCCTGGCATCGACTCCCTGACGAAGTTCGGTGGCTCCATCCAACGGTTCGATCTCGAGTTGGATCCGCAGCCCCTCGACGACCTGTTCCTGGATCAGCGAATCCCCCTGCTGCGATTCCACGGATTGCTCGCCGAGAATTGGCGATGAGACGGAAACGGTATCGAACGGGAGCCCCGCAAGCAGGAGTATCCAGAAGATGAAGTGCAGCGGTTGGGGCCGCCACTGGGTGTGATCATTCGACATCGGATCCTCCGGGAGGAATGGGATTAACAATACCCGATGTAAGTTTACAACACCCCCGGCAAGACCACTACCTCCCACCCCGAATCAGGGGCAATTTGCCGCTCCCACACAGCCCAGAGTGTCACGGGTTGGATCGGCTCCGCAACCAGGGAATGGAGCGGTTGGAGGGGTTCCGGTGCCAAAAATTGCCGCCAAGCCCGAAACTACGTCGGCCAGGTTGACCGCAGAATCGTCGTTAACATCCAGCGCTGAGAGACAGTTTACGGATCCATTGCCGAACAGCACCTCCAGCGACAGTACCGGGTCCGAAATATCGAACGATCCATCGTTATTTCCGTCTCCTCGGACGAACTGAGGCAGGGCGACCACCACGATGTACCCGACCCGGTTGAGCACGCTGGTTCCGCCAGGTCCGGTGACACTCAGTGAGACGTCGTAGTTGCCTGCGTTGGCATAACTGTGGCTCGGGTTCTGTAGCGTCGAGCTGGTGCCATCGCCGAAGGTCCAGCTCCAGCTGCTGACAGGACCACCACTGGAGATGTCGCTGAAGTCCACCGTCATCCCGACGGTACCACTGGTCGGAGTGCCGGAGAAATCAGCGATCGGTGCCAACTCTGCCACGGTGATGTAACCGAGACGAGCGAAGCTGTCACTGCCGCCCGGTCCGGTGACGCTCAGCGAGACATCGTAGCTGCCGGCGGTCGCGTAACTGTGACTCGGGTTCTGTAGTGTCGAAGTGGTGCCATCACCGAAGGTCCAGCTCCAGCTACTGACAGGGCCACCGCTGGAAATGCCACTGAAGACCACCGTCATCCCGACGGTACCACTGGTCGGAGTACCGGAGAAATCAGCGATCGGTGCCAACTCTGCCACGGTGATGTAACCGAGACGAGCGAAGCTGTCACTGCCGCCCGGTCCGGTGACACTGAGCGAGACATCGTAGCTGCCGGCGGTCGCGTAACTGTGACTCGGGTGCTGTAGTGTCGAGCTGGTGCCATCGCCGAAGGTCCAGCTCCAGCTGCTGACGGTACCACCGGTGGAGTTATCGCTGAAGACCACCGTCATTCCGACGGTACCACTGGTCGGAGTGCCGGAGAAGTCCGACACGGGAGCCGGCTCATCGACAGTGATCAAGACACTGGTGGAGTGGCTCCCCCCTGGTCCTGTCACCAGCAACACCACGGAGAAACTACCGGCACTCTGGAACAGATGCAGCGGGCTCGGATCAATCGATGAGGTTGCGTCACCAAAATCCCATGCCCAGCTATCGATGGAGCCGGTACTGCTATCGGTGAACTGTACCTCCAGAGGAGCGATTCCGCTGACGACCGAGGTCGAGAAACTGGCGACCGGTGGAGGTGTCGGAGAATCCACCACCACCGCACAACTGACCGACGGCCCCGAAGCACCACCTACCGTCGCGGTGAATGCATAGATGGGAGTGCCCGCAGGAGCTGTGGAATCGAGATAACTGGATGTTGCAGCCGTGACCGTATCGAGCAGTACTCCATCTCTGGTGATGGATATGGAGGTCGCTCCCACCGGCGAAGTCCAGTCGAGTTGTGCGGTCAAGGGTTGATTGCTGACACAAGTAAGACCTGTGATGGGCCCTGGCGGAATGGTCACATCGCAAGTGGTATCGGGAGAACTCAATCCACCACTGATCGATCGGAGTGCGTAATTTCGGATGCCGGTCGGTGTTCCTGTTTCCTGATAAAAACCGGTCAGAGCCGGCACTGTGCTGACCAGTACTCCGTCACGACGGATCTCGACCGCATCGATCCCGGCTCCCTCGGTCCAGAACAACGTGATGGTGCCACCACTGTATGAGCAGGACAGACCGGAGATCGGCTCCGGCGGATTGGTGGCAGTACAGAGCGTCTCTGAACTGGAACTACCACCGAAAACGCCAGTGACTCCATATTCAAAGATGCCGGTCCCCGAAGAATCGGCATGGGAAGTTACCGTTCCCGACAACAAGGCGATCTGGACTCCATCTCGAGTCACCAGGATCTGGTTGTAGGACTCACTGTTGGTCCACTGCAGGCTCACCACACCGGATGTCGAGGCACAGGTCATGGCAGTGGGAGCAGCCGGAGCGACCGATACAGAACAGTTTGCGTTGGCAGAAAGCAATCCAGAAATGGATCCGCGAATCGCATAATCATGGATACCACTGCCCGGAATATCTGTGGTCGAAGTGGCAGTACCGGCCAGCGACTGGATCGAGACGCCATTGCGTAGCAGTTCGATGGAATCGTAGGCCTCGGCATTGACCCAGGTCATGTTGACCTGGGTTGCGACCCGGGTGCAACTGAAGGACGTGATCGCTTGAGGATCGAAACTCAGGCCACACCCTACCGGCACGCTGTTGAATCCTCCGACCACTCCCTGCAACAGATACTGATGGACTCCACCCCCCGGGGCAGAATCGACATGAGAAGTGACGGTTCCGCCCAGCAGGGCGATCACTTGACCATCGCGAATCAGCTCGATGCTTTCATAGACCTCACCGTTGGTCCACGAGATGGACGCGCCACCTCCTTGGTTGACGCAGTTCAAGCCGGAAGGCGAAGCAGGATCGATGCCAAAGTTACATGAGGTTGCGGTGGATAAATCGACACCCACCACTGCCACCACGTCGACAGAATGTCCACCGCTGACAAGGCCAGTGAGGGTGGTGCCGGTCGAGGATCCGGCCAGCAGCTGGGGCGTTCCTCCATCGATGGTCACCTCGATCGAATCCCACCCACCGGCATTGGTCCAGGTCAGGGTTGCTGAGTTACCACCGGGCGAACAGACCAGATCTGCAGGCGCGATGATCGATCCTGTCAGGCAGTTGATGATGGCTTCGACCAGTTGCAAGTGCGTCGATGTCGCTTCTGCCAGTCCGCCGATTTCAAAGGAGCTACCGAAGGTGATATAACCGCCCGAATCTCGAAAGACCGAGATGTCGATGGCAGGTGTTAGATTCGACTGCACCACTGCCGAACCGACCGCTGCAGAGAGCCGATCGACCCACGTGTTCTCTCCGATGTAACTGAAGGAGATCCCCGACAGGTCACATCCGGCACCGTTGAGTCCGTCGATCTGGCCAAGAGCATCCACCGAGGATCCATCGGAGAGCGCAGTGATCCCGAATCGGGCATGGACAGGAGTCTGGGTATCGAAGAACCAGGTGTCTCCTCCCTCGAGGAATAGCGCATTACCGCCGATCCCGTTGGTCAGATAGGTCTCGAGGATCGCGGATTCGGTCGTGGTCAATTGATGGTTGTTGGGATACATCCCCAGTTGAACCCAGATTCGATCGAGTCGATCGAGGTCTGGTATGGCTGAGATGGAACCGACAGTCACGATACTCCTGCCAGAAGCCGCCAGAGCGTTGACGAGAGCCGTTCCCGAATCGGTGGTTCCCGTTTCCGGCGCCCAGACCAGATCACGAATGTTCCCGAGCAGGAAAATGCTACAGGACGCGGACAAACTGAGGGTTCCGCCAGACACTCCCTGAATCTCCCAGGTGTGCTGACCGATGGGGACCGATAGATCGAGGTATCCGGTGGAGTTTCCGGCGACCGTGGCCAGCAATACTCCATCGCGACTGACCCGAACTTCGTCGTAGGCCTCACCATTGGTCCAACTGACCTGGACCCCGATCGGTTGCTCGGTACAGGTCGCGGCACTGGGACCGATGGGCCCGCCCAGCGTCGCCAACATGTTGGCGAGATTGATCCGCCCGAAACCGAAGTTGTTGTCGAAGCCCGGCGTATCA
Source organism: Planctomycetota bacterium (assembly GCA_012960845.1). Lineage (GTDB taxonomy): Bacteria > Planctomycetota > UBA8108 > UBA1146 > UBA1146 > QNYK01. The sequence continues at coordinate 15,937 of DUAN01000016.1, forward strand.
ACTGCTGGAGGACCGACCTGGTCGTCGCTGCTGGTCTCGAGAATGGTCCGCACCTGTGTCGCAGTCAGGTTCCCGTTCTGAGCGAGCAGGACCGCCAGTGCACCAGCGGTCACCGGGGTTGCGGAAGATGTTCCGTTGAAGTTGGCCACGTAATCGGCAGTGGCTCCGGTCGTCACGTAGCCGCCGGCCCCCGAGATGTCGGTGGTCACCATCAGTACTCCGGGAGCCACGACCGTTTGCTGGGTGCCGAAGTTCGATCCCCACCAGTCCTCTCCGTCACAGGAAGCGGGATTCTTGCGCTCATCGCAGGGACTGCTGGCGCCGACGGCGATCGCCTGGGTGTAGGCTGCCGGGAAGGAAACCCCGGCATTATCGTTGCCGCTGGCAAAGACCAGGATGCAACCCAGTCCAGCTCGACCGGTATCGAGTGCGTACTGGAGGGTGTCCTGCTCTGCAGTAGAGGGTGCTCCTCCGCCCCATGAGTTGGAGAGGATGTCGGAGCCATTGTCGGTCGCCCAGGTGAGGGCATCGATGATCCAGGCGTTCTCGGTCCAATGATTGCCGAACCCGAGACGAACCGGTTGAATCTCGGCGGTCCATGCCACTCCCGAGATCCCCAGGCCATTGTTCCCGATGCCAGCCGCCAATCCGGCGCAGGCGGTGCCGTGGCCATCGGTGGAGGCACAGTTTCCCGGTACCCCTGCTGGGCTGACCTGATTGGTCGAGTCGTGTCCTGCAACGATATTCGCGGCGAGGTCCTCATGAAACACATCGACTCCCTCGTCGATGATCGCGACCCTCACCGAAAGTGAGCCCGTCTGGACGCCCCAGGCATCGGCAGCATTGATGTCAACCCCGAGATTCCCCGCCTGACCGGTGTTCTGAAGGTGCCACTGCGATCCGAAAAAGGTGTCATTGGGCACCGCCATCGCGGGCAGATGAAGGATGAAGTTGGGACTCGCCGATATCACTCCGGAGACATCTAGCAGGCGCTGGATCCGCTCCTCGATCAACCTCGGGGCACCATCGAAGGAAAGCTGGAGCAATGGAGATCCCGAGGGGAACTCACGGATCAACTGAAGATCTGGAATCGCCACGATTCGATCGATGACGGACAAGTCAGTGGGATCGAGGGTGACCAGAATTTCGGGACGAGGAATATGGAGCCGACCCTGGAAATCGAGACAGGGAGAGGCCCAACCTCCCGGTAATTGATCGAGCAATCGCAGAATCCGACTCGCCTCACCGGAAGGAGTCTGGACCAGCAGCAATCCCTGGTACGGGGTCCCCTCGATGGCATCGGATGTGAGATGGATCTGGAGATCCGCCAGATACTGATGTATCTGAGTTTCAGGCTGCTCCGATTGCGGCAGATAGACGGCGATCTGACTCTCTCGCACCTCGAGTTTGACACGCTCCTCTCCCCACATGTAGGAAAAGGTCGAGGAAGTGGTCACTGGAAGCGTACCTCTGGGAGTTTTGACGATTCCTTGTGACTCGACTGTAGTGTTCACGACAATTGTCAGGAAAAGTCCCAGCAACAAAGAAGCCCGATTCGGTCTCAGGAAGGACTGAAAATCACACCGCATCGCTTGTACTCTTTTCAAGTCGCCCAAACCTATTTCTGCAATCTGATTCGGATCAAAATCAATCGCAACTGGGGTGTCGAGCTTCAAAGGAAATAAACGGTCGAACAGTCTCCATATATAGACAACCAGAGGGATAATGAACCCATCCTGCATTGATTACCCATAATAGGATGGAGCGACCCTCTTCGATACCTTGAATCCCGCTCCAGAATCACGGATGCTGCTAGTATTTCCTGACTTTCGCTAGTTCGGCATTTGTTACCGACCAATTTGCCAAAAATTGGTCTCAATATCGTGACTGTACGATACATTCACCTCAGCCAGCGGGAGCAGTCTCCGACGTCGAGATTTGAGCCCACCCAGATGAAATAGAGGATTTCCAGTGCCTGATCATGGATACCGTGCGCCACTCTTGCTGTCTCTTGGCCTGGCGGCCACCCTCATATCAGGCGGCTGTGGCGGTGGAGGTGGAGGAACTCCTCCACAACAGTTACCAGTACTCGACCTGTCGAAGCACCGCGATTCTAACCTGATCCCTTCAAGGGTGGTTCCAGTGCTCTCCGATCGCGCCACCGCGGATCCCATCAACAGCGTTCCTGCCGATTTCGATTTCCATGAAGTCGACAGCCCTTGCGCGCTCGAGGATCCGAGTCGGGAACCGATCTTCGGTGACCGGTTCCTGCTCTTCTATGAGGGATCGTGTTGTGCCCCTGTATTTGTGGGCACTCCCCCTACCGACATCACGATTCACGACTATGTCATCGGGGTGGTCACTTCGCCGGAAGAAGATTTCAATCCGCTGGTCACCGATCGGACGATCGTGATGAGCCCTATCAGCATGCCGCCACTGGTTGTCAACGGTACGCCAATTGACCCTCGCGGTGCCGCCGATCCTACCGTCATCGTAGATCACGGTTCGCTGGTCAATACTGCCGGGAGATATCAGATGTGGTTCGAGGGCACCTATGGAAGTGCTGGCACCCCTTCCGCCACCTGGCAAAGCGCCATCCTCACCTGCACCTCCGCCGATGGACTCAGTTGGACCACTCCGACCTTCTGTAGCGGCCTCGAACCGGGACCTGCGTTTGACCCTACTTCTGGCATCGTGTTGCGGGTGGCGGATCCAAGTGTGGTCAAGACCCTCGCTATCACCGACCCCTATCGGATGGCGTTCGAGGTCGAGCGCAGCGATGGAAGTTCAGTGATCGGCATGGCCTACTCCGATGATGGCAGTGCCTGGACGATTCGAGATGGCGTCCTCAGTGGAGTTGATGCCGGCCCCAGTTTCAGTGGTGGCCCCGGTAACTTTGACGATCTGGCGGTGCATTCCCCGAGCCTCGCTCTGGAGACCGATACACAAGGCAACCGGGTCGAATGGATGATGTTCTACGAGGGGCGCGGATTTGTCGATAACGATACCGTCATCGGCTACGCCACCAGCCTCGATGGATACAGCTGGAGCGGATTCAACCTGGCGGTCTTGACCTCCTCCTCCGACAATGTCTCGCCCATTCTGTTCGATTCGGACGACCTCAAACAGCCATCGATGATCCAACCGAGCCAGTACCCCGGGATCGATGACAACGGAACAGCGGATCCCAACGACGACACCCCCTACCCACGATTCCTGCTCTACTACACCGGAGATGGAGAAGAACCACTGGTTGCGGATCGGGTCAATCGTATCGGACTCGCCAGCGGTTCATGATTCCAGGTCGAGATGTAGTAAGATGGGAATAGAACAAGACTTCAGCCGTGTGGAGAAGAGTGTTGGAGAAGAATTTCCTGAACCATCCCGGCGGGCCCGTCCCGCAAGACTCGGCCCGACTTCAGTCCGGTGCCACTCGGTCCGGTGCCTCTCGGTACCCGGTCACGTTGATGCTGTTGCTGCTCTTCTTCGGTTGCGATGATCCCACTACCACTCCACCAGGCCCGGCTCAACCCCCCACCGAAACAGCGGTCTCCTCGAGGGAAGAAACTGCCGTTGGCCGGGTCGCCCCGCCGATCGACGGGATCCACCAGCCGCCCCGCTTCGATGGCCCCCGCTCGGTGATCGCTGGCGATGGCTCCTTACACATCGAGTGGCATGCCGCCATCGACGACCACACCGACAGCGACCAGATCCATTACCAGATCTTCCGTTCCACTCGTCCAGGCAAGCATGACTTCGACCAACCCTGGATCACCACCGATGCGGGAGCCACTTCGCAGACGATTCAAGACTTGCCCAATGGTCAGGTGATCTACCTGGTGGTTCGATCGATCGACGACCAGGGGATCAGCGATTCCAATCGATCGGAATGGCCCGCACTTCCCAATCCAGTGCTGTATGTCGATGCAACGGCCCCCGACACTGGCGATGGCAGCAGTCCCGAAGACGCTTTCCAGAGGATCGATGACGCCATCGGGGATGCGATAGGCCTGGCCGGAGTCAACATTCATGTGGCCGCAGGTCGATACCGGGAACAGTTGCTTCTGTTCGAAGGGATGGCGATCTACGGGGGATTTCCAGCTCGATTTGACGGTCCCTCCGCGCCAGGCCAGCACCTCACGAGGTTGATCGGATCGCCGGGCCAAGACGCTGTCATCGTGCCCCCCGGGGAACAGTTGGTGGTCATCGATGGCCTCCACTTCGACGGGGCACAAGAAGCTCGTCGTGCGATCGTCGCGGACGACTGCCACTTTCGCATCTCTCGCTGCCACATCTCCGGATTCAAGGACAAGGGCATCCAGATCGAGACCGACCTCGACCAGGACGGGCGCGGGACCGGCACCATCCAGTCCTGTTCAGTGAGCAATAGTGGCGGCGATGGCATCCGTATCGAAGGTCATGTCGATGTGGCGATTCGCGACTGTCATCTGATCGACAACCAGCAGAGTGGGCTGTCGGTGCTGCCACTGCTGCCGCGGCCAGGAGCCAAGGCCAGGATCGACATGGAGCACTGCGAGGTCGCTCGCAATCGAGACATCGGGATCAGCATCAAGATCGATGCACCACTGGGAGACGGCAGCGATCCTGCGCGGATTCGCATCGGCCTGCGCGGATTACTGGTCGAGAGCAATCACGATCACGGCGTCAGTATCGACATTCGCTACCCTGAGGGAGCTGCTGCAGACCTGAGAGTCCGTGCCGAGCAATGCTCCTTCATCAGCAATCACAAGTCTGGACTGCATCTCGATGCCGACGCCCCGGGAGACTTCAGTGTTCTGGAATCGGAGTTTCTGGGTAACCTCGGTGGTGCAGGCCTGCGGGTCAGCGGTGATGCTGAGAACGCGCTCACCCGGGTCAGTTCTTGCTTCTTCGGCGCTCAAGCCGGCTCCGGAGTGGTCCTTTTGGGCAAGGGGCTGCTCGACATCACACGCAGCCTGTTCATCGACAACAAGGGTCCGGCGGTCAGCACCTCCGACACGCTGCAACTGAAAGCACGCATGTGGGCCTGCAGCGGCATCGGACCCGCCGCAGTGGGAACTCGCATTGAAGCGGTCGAATTCGCGCCACCGAACTCCGATCGTTGGCAGTGGCTCAGAGTGCTCCGGGTGCAACCCGGCCAGCTGACCGTCGAGGCTGCACAAACCTCGTCCTTCGAAACTGGTTTTCTCCATCATCCCCGAGGCCTGGCTCCGGTCCCCATCGCTGGACAGGAGAAGAGCGGTCAGTTACGGGTCAGCGCCGCGGACTCTGCCAGGGTCGAGGCCGGATCGTGCTGGCTATGGAGTCCCTCCTCGGAGCAGCCCCGCTGGTCCCAGTACCTCGACCGATTCGCTGCGAGCTTCGATTCCACCCTCGCCGCCCCTGCCGGTTCCCTTCGTCCGGGTGTCGGGCGCAGCGCTGTAAAATCACTGCGCCCCATCTCCTTCACTTCCATCGAGCCACCTCCCGGGACCATCACCGCAGGGCCCGCTCCTCGGTGGATCCTTCACCTGTCCGAGGCGCCGCCGAGGACTCCGAAGTTGAAACTGACCATCGATGGGAAACCGACTCCCATCATCGGCGAAATCGATGGCGAAATATGGGTGCTCAACTGCTCGACAACACTTTCCCCTGGCCAGCGAGTCCGCCTCGACTGGACTCCCGATGTCTCTCCCGCAACCAACGATCCTGAGCGCTATTCGCACGAGTGGCTGGTGATTCCGGTGGGAGATCGCTGATGTTGATTCGCACGCGAATTCTGCTGCTGGTACTGACCCTGTTCACCTTCGCCCTCGGGGGAGGTCTGGCGGCGCTGATGGTGATCGACGATTTGCAACTGGCCGTCGAGGAGAGTCAGAAGAGTCGTCAGGATCTGATCTCCATCGGCAAGATCCGCGACCTGCTGCTGATCACCACCGGAGAGATCGACAACCTTCAAAGCTGGAAAACCACCGATCGAGATCGGTTCCGTCAACAGATCGACAGTTGCCAGCACGCCATCCTTTCCCTGGTGGACCCCGAAGGGAACACCTCCAAGGATGAGCAAGATGCGATCGAGGACCTCGATCGATCGGTCAAGAACTTCGAGCGAGCCGTGATCCACTCCCTACGCTACCTGGAAGAGGGAATTCAGGGTCGAGGCCAGGAGCGCACTCGCAACTGGCTGAAGGACCGACTGGTGCCCGATTTCACTGCGGCGGTAGTGCAACTCGAGCAACTACAACAAACCAGGATCGGAGAACTGGAATTGCGAGCCCGCAGCGCTGCCGAGCAAGTGACCTACCTGCTGAGCATCCTGGGATCAATGATGTTACTGCTGTGTGGATCCTGCTTCCTGCTGCTCCAGCGCTGGATCATCTCCCCTCTCGAAAGCCTCTCCACCGCTGCCCAGCAGATCTCCAACGGCCAGTATGGCCAGAAGATCCCGATCCCCGCAGGGGATGAGATCGGTGACCTCGCCCGCGAGGTCGAGGCGATGTCGAGTGAGATCGACAGCTACCAGCAACGAATGATCGAGCGGGAGCGTCTTGCAGCGGTCGGTGAGATGACCGCTTCGGTCGCCCACAACCTGCGTAATCCGCTCGGCAGCATCCGGGCTCTGGCTCAGGGCTCTCTGCGCAGTGGAGACCAGGAACAGATCTCCCCTTCCCTGCGGACCATCATGGAAACGGTCGATCGTGCCGACCGCTGGCTGAAAGATCTTCTTCAGGGTCTGAAACCGATCCAACTCGATCGAAAACCACTGGAGGACCTGTCGCTTCATCTGGATAGAATCGCTGCGGCGGTGAAGGGCTTCTCCTCCAAACTAGAGGTCGAATTGAAACTGGAAATTTCCCCTTCCCTACCGCAACTCGATCTCGACCTACGAAGACTGGAGCAGGTCGTCCTGGTACTGCTTAACAATGCGGTGGAGGCCTCCTCCCCGGGGGATACCGTCATCCTCGGAGCCTCTGCCGATCAAGACGAGATCCATATCGAGGTGCGAGACGAGGGCTCAGGGATGACCGAGGAAATTCAATCCAAGCTCTTCACCCCCTATTTTACGACCAAAAAGGGTGGCCTCGGTCTTGGTCTCTCCCTGACACAAAGAATCATCCACGGACACGGAGGACGGATCGATGTGGTATCTTCTCCGGGGCAAGGCACCACCATGTCGATCAGGATTCCACTGACTCGTACGGCGGAAGACGAGTGAAAGGCACACGATGGCTCATATTCTGATCCTCGATGATGAACAACCTCTGCTCCAGTCACTGACGCTGGAGTTGGGGCGAGGAGGACACACTTCTCTGCCCGCAGAAACCGGTGCTGAAGCGCTTCGGATCCTCGAAACCCGATCGATCGACATGGCCATCCTCGATGTGCAGTTACCGGATATTTCGGGACTCGAAGTGCTGCGCAAGATTCGCGAGGAAATGCCCGAAGTCCCGGTCTTGATGGTGACTGCATACGCTTCGGTCGACAGCGCCGTCGAGGCGATGAAAGAGGGCGCACTCGACTATCTCGAAAAGCCTCTCGATCTCGAGGAGTTACACCTGGTGGTGGAGAGAGAACTTGGAAATGCCGACCTGAGACGACTGGCGGAGGTCAATGAACGCGCCGCTGCTCTGACCGAAGAAAACCAGATCATTGGAGGGTGTCCTCAACTGGAGGAAGCCAAGGCGGTGATCCAGCAGATCTCCTCCATCCCGGTAGAAAGCGCAGCCGAACTTCCCACCATCCTGATCGGTGGAGAAACCGGAGTCGGCAAGGATTTGCTGGCCCGTTACATTCATGAGTCCGGGAGCCTATCGAGAGCGCCCTTCCTCCAGATCAACATGAGTGGATTACCGATTCCGCTGATCGAGAGCGAGTTGTTTGGTCATGAGAAAGGAGCCTTCACCGGCGCCACCAAGACCAAGCAAGGTCTCTTCGAGGTGGCCTCGGGAGGCACCATTTTCCTCGACGAGATCGGTGATATGCCGCTGGACATGCAAACCAAACTGCTGAACGTCCTCGAATCGAAGAAGGTGCGAAGAGTCGGCGGTACTCGAGAACATCAAGCCGATGTTCGCATCATCGCTGCGACCAATCAGGACCTGGAAAAGGAAGCCCAGGCCGGTAACTTTCGATCCGATCTCTACTATCGCCTGAAGGTGGTGTCCTTACTTCTCCCGCCATTGCGCGAGCGTGGGGAGGATCTGAATCTCTTGATCGATCACTTCCTCCTGCGTTATCAGCACAAGTACAGGAAACCAGAACTGGTGATCAGTGCCGAAGTGAGAGCAGAGTTGAATCTCTATCGCTGGCCCGGGAACATCCGGGAACTGGCCCACACGTTGGAGAGGTTGGTGCTGATTTCTACCGGGAACCAGGTGGCGATGCCGAATCTGGTCAATCAGAACTCCTCACCCGAATCGCAGCAGAGCCTTCCCTTGCCGGCAAAGTCGCTCCTCTTTGACTTCAACAGCGGTTCCTGCACCCTCGAAGAGGTCGAAAAGAACCTGCTAGAACAGGCGCTGGACCACACCGATGGCAACATCTCCATGGTCGCTCGGTTGCTGGGTTTGACCCGTGGAGCCCTGCGTCACAAACTCGAGAAGAGGGGCCTCTCCTCCTCCTGATCGCTGACTTCACGCCGCTGGCCAATCACCGCCAGTCGCATGGCTAGATTTGGCCACCCCTCGATCTCTATTCATCCCACTGGCTGCATACCACCGGTGCGGTCATATGCAGCCACAATTTCAACCTCAACCAACTCCTTTAAGTCATTAGATTACAACGACTTACAACCACATGTCGACATCTCGTGACTTATTGTATACGATCATCTCTGTATGGCTTGTCATTTGCATCCCCCTTTCACGAGAGTGGAATTACTTCCCTGAGAGGACTTACGACTTGAGACCTCAGCGCGACGGAATCGATACCGTGTCCCCCTCCAAGTTCAGGATCGCCATGTACAGTCATGACGGTTACGGGCTGGGACACTTCCGTCGCTGCTTGCTCCTGGCACAGAAGACCCAGCAGCACCTCACAGATATCGAGATCCTCATCGTCACCGGCTCTTCTCGCGCCTTCTTCTTCAACTTGCCTCGCGATACTCGGATCGTCACTCTCGACACGGTCACCAAGGATCTGAACGGCAAGTACATCCCTCGGAACCCACAGATGTCATTGACCGAGACGCTGGCCAGAAGACGGCAGATTCTCAGTCGAGCACTTCTCGACTATAACCCGGACCTCCTCATCGTCGACCATGTCCCGACCGGACTGAGAGGTGAGTTGCTTCCCTTGATGGCAGACCTCAAATCGAGGGGTACTCGACTCGCCATAGGATTGCGAGACATCATCGACGAAGGTCCACAGGTCCGATCGGCGTGGCAAAAAGATGGCTGTAGCCAGGTGATCGAGTCGCTCTATGACCACATCTGGGTCTACGGCAACCAGAATCTCTTCGACCTGGGAAAACTCTATGGTCTGAGTGCTTCCGCCTGTCAACGCCTCGAGTATCTCGGATATCTTCGCAGATCGGTTCGATCTAGCCAGCCCCCCGGCGAGACCCAGAATTCCATCCAATCGTCCAATTCCGATCCCCGCCTGGTTTGCGTTTCCGGCGGTGGAGAAGATGGATTTCCGACAGGGTACAACTTTCTGGAAGCGCTGGAGTCACATCCAGTAAACCTTCAGGGCACCCTGATCACCGGCCCATTCCTGTCACGTGCTCATTCGCGAGAACTGGCCAGCCGCTTTGGAACCAACAAGAACCTCCAGGTGCTCAGATTCACAACTCACCTCGAACAATACCTCGAAACAGCGGATCTGATCGTCACCATGGGCGGATACAACGCCATGATGGAAGCGATCTCCAGCCAGAAACCAGTCATCGTGATTCCCAGGACTTTCCCACGACAAGAGCAGTGGCTCCGAGCCTCGCTGTTTGCCGAAAAGGGCCTGGTCCGGTGCCTCCACCCAGACAACCTCACTCCAGAATCGCTCTCCGCTGAAATCAAAGAAGCTCTTGCCGGCCCTCCACCTCCATCCCCTGAGGAGTGTGGTCTCCGGATGGATGGCATCGGCAACTTCCTCACACGGATTGATCATCTTCGAAAAGAAGTAATTTCAATGAGAAAGGCCCATCCCAATGACAAATCAGATCTCATCGGAGCCTGATTCAAGTATTCACGTTGCATACCTCTTGAAGATGTTTCCTCGGCTTTCGGAAACTTTCATCCTCAATGAAGTCCTCGAACTGGAACACCAAGGTGTCAAGGTGGATGTGTTCAGTTTGATGGCTCCCGGGGACGGTCGCTTTCATGGAAATCTGAGCCAACTCAAACTGGCTGTTCGATGTATCCCACGAGAAAAGCCTGAATCTCTCTGGTCAAAGATCTGGAATCTCGAGCCGGGCCTGGTTCCGCCACTGGAGCAATGGGAAACGGCCGTCGAGTTCATCCGTAGGAACCGTTTCCCCAGGGATCTAGACATGCTCCTCAGAGCTTTGCTGATCGGCGCGCAGGCCAAGTCTCTGGGAGTGCAGCACTTCCACGCTCATTTTGCGACAATCTCGACCCGCATGGCTGCGCTCGTGAACTTGCTCTACAAGATTCCATTTTCGTTCACTTGCCACGCCAAGGATATCTTCAGAGAAACCGTGGACCGGCGCCTGTTCAAGGAATTGGTCGACCTCTCGACCTTTGCCATCACCGTGAGCGACTTCAACCGCAACTACATCATCGAGAAGACTCCCGATGTCGACCCTGACAAGATCATTCGTCTCTACAACGGCATCAATCTCGACTTCTTCGAGCCCTCGATCCGAGAACCAGAAACCGATCCGATCCACATGATCAGTGTCGGCAGATTGGTTCCCAAGAAAGGATTCGACCACCTGCTCCAGGCGCTTTCTATCCTTCAAAACAAGGGGGTCAAATTCAAAGCCACCATCGTTGGAGATGGTGAAGAAGAAGCGAAGCTGCAGGAGTTGAGCCACCGGTTGCAACTGGATCAATGCGTCCATTTCACCGGGGGGCTCTCCATCGAAGAGGTGAGGAAGCGTTGTGCCGAATCATCCATGATGGTCCTGGCGTGCGTGCCGGATGATGACGGAAACATGGATGCACTTCCCACCGTACTCCTGGAAGCGCTGGGGCTCGACCTACCGATCGTGACCACGACCCTCACTGGCTGTCCAGAGATCGTCGGGGAGGATGCTGGATTGCTGGTCGAACCCGCCAATCCACAAGCACTCGCGGACGCCATCGAGCGGATCACCCTGAAGATCAAAAATGGTGAACTGGTCAAAGGAACGGCTAGAAATCGAGCACAGCGGTTGTTCGATCTCTCCACCAATGTTGCAACACTTCGGGGTCACTTCGAGCTTAGTATTTCAAAGAACTGCTAGGCCAATCGAATGAAACGCTTTTCCTACATCTGTGCTGACCCGGGGATTCCCCTTCCAGGAAGGAAGGGCGCATCGGTTCATGTCGCTTCTCTCTGCCGGGCGTTTTATCGCCATGGCTTGACCGGGGATATTCACACGGTTCGAGGAGAATGTGCTGACCTCGACGGCATTCCCATCCGACCCATCTCCGTTCTTCCACGGAGAAAGCACAAATCCCTGGAAGATCGCGAGAATCGACTGTTCCTGTCACGGGTCGAATCGGTCATTGAAAAACCAGACTTCATCTACGAGCGTTACAGCTTGTGGCATCCAGGAGGTGTCTACCTGGCTCGAAAGCTCGACGTCCCCTTCATCCTGGAAGTCAACAGCCCACTCCCCCTGGAAACCAAGCGATTCAGACAACTGGCGAACGAACCTCTGGCCGATGGGATCTCCCGATTGCTCCTGAGAGAAGCGGATCTCATCGTCTGCGTATCGGAAGAAATCGCCAATTGGGTCGTCTCCGAAAGACTGCATTCAGCAGGTGTCTTGGTGGTTCCCAACGGTGTCGACGAATTACTGTTCCATCCGGAAGTAGAAGATCGACCGGCCACTCTTCCCGGCCCAGAAACCAAGTTGATCGGATTCACCAGCACCTTTCGGCCCTGGCATGGAACCGAACAACTGCTGGATTCTTTTCAGTACTTGGTCAAGGAATTGAACTCGTCGGCTCACCTGGTTTGCATCGGTGACGGCCCAGAACGTCTCAATTTCCTCGACCAAGCAAATCAAGCAGGACTGGCGGACCGGATCCATGCACCGGGTAAGTTACATCATCTCGATGTGAATAACTGGCTCGCGAGTTGTGACGTGGCGGTTGCTCCCTATCCAGATCTGGACGAATTCTGGTTCTCCCCGCTGAAGATTTTCGAATACTTCTGTTGTGGATTGCCAGTGGTGGCTACTGCAGTGGGACAGATCCACGACCTTCTGGCTGAAGATCGCGGCGCTCTGATTCCCATCGGCGACAGCAAGCAGATGGCGACCAGCATCCATCACTTCCTCGAGAATCCAGAGCATGCTCAAGATGTGGGCCAACGGGCAAGACAATGGGTTCTGAATAATGCCACCTGGAAGATCAGGGCCGCCGAGATTCTTGAGCAAATAAAGGCACTGCCGTGAAACCTGAAACAGCACTGAAGAAAGGTTTCAATGACTGGAGGACCATCACCGGCAAGCACGGTGACCTGATCCGTGACCAGTCCTCGCTGCTGGCTCTCTCCGGAGGCTCTTTGCTCATCGAGATCTTGTTTGGTCTGATTGCTCCGTGGCCCGTTCGTTATGTGTTCGATGGCATACTGATGCCGCAAACTGGAACAACCTTGATGTTCATACCTGAGGGTTGGCCCCAACAAGCACCCTTGTCATTCCTCGGGGTCGTCAGTTCCGCAGTGCTCGTGATTGCCATCGGGCAGGGAATTTTCGGCTACTTCAGAACCGTCACCAGTGCCATGGCTGGCCAACGTATGGTGATGAAACTGAGAAAACGATTCTATTCTCAACTACTTCATCTTTCGTTGAGATTTCATAGAGATCAAAAACTGGGAGATCTTCTGGTCAGGATTACCGGCGATGTTCCGATGCTGCGCGATGTCCTCTCCACCGAGTTGGTCGACATCTCTGGCAGGGTGGTCCAGGCCACCGCAACCTTGACCATGATGTTTCTGATCGACCCTGAGTTGGCTGCGATATCCCTTCTGGTACTGATCGCAGTCACTTCTCTTTCTCGATTCTTCAGCCGTAAGATCACAAAGGTGGCCAAAAAACAACGGGAGTTCGAGGGCGAAATCGCCTTCACCACAGGAGAAGGTCTGACATCCCTGCAACTGGTCAAATCTCTCGGCAGAGAACACGAGATGACCCGACGCTTCGCCCGGAAGAATCGCTCCTCCCTGCGCCAGGGTGTACGCGGTACTCGGCTACAGGCGTCCCTGTCTCGCTGGACTGAATTGATCTTTGCCGGGGGGCTCTCCGTGGTGTTACTTGCCGGAGCGTGGCGTGTCCATCAAGACTCAGGAATGACACCGGGTATCCTGCTGGTGTTCATCTCCTATGTCCGATCGTTCCAGAAGCCACTTCGGAAAGTAACTAGACTGGCAGCCAAGATCGGCAAGGCGGCGGCCTGCGCCGAGAGAATCGCAGCTGTGCTCGAACTGGAACCTGAAGAGAAGGATGCACCCGATTCGGTTCCCGCCCCCCCGCTCATGGGGAAAATCGAGTTCCAGGAGTTGCACTTTGATTACCAGAAGAGTTCCACCGCAGAAGAATCGGTTCCCCCTGCGCTCAAAGGGATACAACTCACCATCGAAGCGGGTCAGCACCTCGTCATCATCGGGCCTAACGGTGCCGGCAAGAGTACCCTCTGCAACATGCTCCTGAGATTGTACGAACCCGATAGAGGTCAAATCCTCATCGACGATCAACCCATCCGAAAATGGACGATTCGCAGTCTCCGGGATCAGATATCGGTGGTCCTGCAGGACAGTTTGATCCTATCGGGATCGGTGAGAGATAATCTGCTCTTTCATTGCCCCGAAGCATCCGATGATCAGATCATCGCTGCACTCTCCAGGACTGGTTGCCAGTTCCTACTCGACCATCCAGAGCAACTCGATCGGGAGTTGGCTGAAGGGGGTAGCGATCTCTCCGGTGGAGAGAAAAGAAGGCTATCGCTCGCCTGTGCGTTGCTACGCGACACACCGATCGTCATTCTGGATGAACCGACCACCGGAATAGACCCGGAGACCACCGTCGAACTGAGAGCACTTCTGCCTCGATTCCTTCAGGGGAAAACCCTGATCCTGATCACACACGATCAAGAGCTGGCAGTTTCATTCGATCGCTGCATCCGCCTCGAGGCAGGACATTTCTCCGAGGAAACCCATCAAAGTAGAGATGGAGGAGAGAGATGAACCACTTCCCTCTGCCCCCCGATGCTCCCGCTGGATTTTCAGAACTGATCTCCGGAGATCTCTGGCATCGTCTCGCGGATGCTGGGCTGGTCTTTCCGCTAGAGAATCCTCGCCTGTCGATTCGGTACCTTCGCTTGAAGCCTAACGCTTGCAGGGTCTTTCTGATCGGAGAGCAGCGTGAGAAGGCCGATATGCCTCCCCAGGGTATGTTGCTGCAGATCTATGATGATAAAGACCGGGCCCAATCGGTCTTCAACAAGGAAAAGACACGTAGGCCGCTCCCCTCCCCCGATGGTTGGATGACCTTCCTCGATAAAGCTACCGGAGTCGTCGGACTCCCTTTCCCCAACGACCCAGAGATTCCCGAGTTGAGACGTATCTATGAACCGGATCGATTTCGGCGGCTCGCACTCGACCTGGTCAAGGGATTGACTCCTGATCAGTGGCGACTTCAGCGCAGTTTGACCAAATTCCACCTCCTCGCCTACAAGCCGGGCCGCAGAGCTGTAATTCGAGCAAAGTTGAAGTTCCGCCACCTCATCGAGGACCAGAAAATCCGGGTAAGACTTCACCTCAAGGTCGAAAAGAAGAGCACAGCACACAGATCCATCCAACAAGCGATGCAGATTTCCGAGGCCACCGCACAGTGTGAACGATTCAAGACACCTTCCTTCCTCGGCTCCGCTTCCAATGGGTGCCTCTTCGCTCATGAATGGAACGGAGGTGATCCTGTCGATCTTACGAGCAGTACTCTCTCTACCCAGCTCGAGAGCCTTGGATCCGCCATCGCGGAGTTCCACTCGATTCCCATCGAATTACCTTCCCATGTTCCTCCACAGTTGATCAGCGAAGAGGTCGTCGTCATTGCCAATGACCTGCAACGGATACTCCCGAACTGTTCCAAACAGATCCAGGAGATCAGTCAAGAGTTGATCCGACAGATTCCAAACCTCTGCGTCCTGCCATCCAGCCTGCTTCACGGCGATCTGCATCTGGATCAGTTCCTGATCGAAGGGAGCCAACCGGTGTTGCTAGATTTTGACCGGGCCGGTCGAGGATACGCCAGCCTGGACATCGGATCGATGCTCGAGGACTTGCGCCTGAGAGAAGTCACTTCAGAACAAGCCAGTTCTTTCCTCGATAGTTACCGATCCGAATGCTCAATTGAAATGACGCCCAAAGTCTTGAGAGTCGGTAGAGCCCTGGCGATTCTCCGACGCGCTTCCGAACCGCTACGAAACCTGGACCCTTCCTGGCAAGAGAAGCTCAACTCGTCGCTGGAAGAATGCCGCGAGTGCCTGACGGGAGAGGAACTATGAAGTGGACGAATAAACTGATCGGTCCAATCTCCAGCGCCCTCGGCGAACAAGAAAACTGGCTGAGAGTGGAAGAAGCCAGATCGGGAGGCTGGTACTGCCTGGCCGGGAAAAAATCGCATCCTGCCGTCAACTGGCATCACCTGGATGAAGAAGGGTCATTGCAGAAGTTGAATGCAATGCAAGACAAGAGGCTGCCCGCGATGGCGGTTTCCTGCGCAGACTGGATTTCAGCGGGGTACACGATTCAGTTACTCGCCTGGCGAGTAGGCAGCCGAGCCATCTTCAAACTCATCCACAATAATGTCACTTCGTATGCAAAGATCTTCCGCAAGGATCGGCAAACCATCGAACGATGGGAACATCTGGCCACTCAATCGCCATTCATTGCTCTACAGATTCCAACCATCCTGGACTGGAATCCGGCAGCAAAGGTCCTCATCACCTCCGCACAGCCTGGATTCAGTCTTCACGAGCAATGGGCCAACGGAAACTGGAACCCCGGACATCTGGATTTCCTTCAGGTTGTCCTCGCATGGATTGCCAATTCAAAGTCCTCCGAGAGCCTGCCCGAGCACTCGGCGGAGGACGAGGTCTCCATCCTTCAGACTCGCAGTGAGGTATTCCACAGAATCCTCGAGACCCCACACCCGGCTGCGATAGACCTCGTGGGGAAAACCATCGATGGTCTTCGAGATCTTGAGGATGTGGAACGCTCCCTCTCTCATCGTGATCTTCACGACAAGCAACTACTCACATCCGTCAGCGCCAACTCTCTCATCGATCTCGATCTCCTCGCCCGAGCCCACCCCGCGCTGGATCCCGGGAACATCATCGCTCACTGCCGACTACGAGCATTGCAGGGGATGCCGATCCCATGGCAACAGATTGCCACGACACTCGCTTCCGACGCCCGGAAACGAGGCGTGTCTGGAAATCATCTGAGAGGTTGGACTGCAGCCACGCTGTGCAGATTGGCCCTGATCTACAGCAGAAGAAACCGCTTTGATGGTTTCATTCGCACTCTTCTCGGTAGCCTTCGCGACCTTCTGGAAGACCGCGGAGAATGGAAAGGGTTACTCGAATGATCACAAAACTCTCGGTTTTTCTGGTCTTCGTCCTGTTCGCAACGAACGGACTCTCACAGGAATCTGGAGCCGGCAATTTCCCGGTAGGCACTCGAGTAGAGATTGATGGCCGGTGGGATGGTCAATACCTGGAAGCGGTGAAATTGGTCCAGGAAGAGGCTGATGATCTTCTCGAGATCAAGGGGTTCATCGATTCGATCCAGGTGGAAGATGGGACCTTTTCCGTCGGTCCCTACACGATCCTGATCGATGAAATAACTGACTTTGACGATTCCGTTGAAGACTCCAATTCCTATCAACTGGAGGACCTCCAGCAAGGCTGGCGCGTCGAGATTGAAGGGGAGTTTTCGGCTCCTTTGAAGTTCCGGGCGATCGAGGTCGAGGTGCACACCTCTCCGGAAGCGAAGAAGGCAGGCCTTCTCGAACTGGAGGGGTATGTCGAGGCTGAGGAGAGAGATGCGGATGGGGTCGCTGTGCTGGTGATCCATGGAATCCGCTGCCGGATCGGCCCCACCACCGAGATCCCCGGTGGCATCTTCAGGAAATCAGCCCAGCGGAGGATCCAGTGGGATGATGAACGTCCCACCGGCTCGATCCAGTGGCTCGATGGACGTCTCACCCTCGGTGGACGGATCAAGTACACGCTGGAGACCAGAACCGATCACGATCTGGATGAACTGGAACTCGGAGACCGCACCGACCACAAATGGAGTGGCAGTGTCGAAGCGACCTGGAACCAGGATCGGCAGAGTTTTCTTTTTGCCAAGGGCCGCTGGAAATCGACCGACATCATCGAAGAAGACGGGCTCGATGTGGCGCCAGACCAGGATTTCGCCATCGAAGAAGCGTACTTCTTTCGTCAGGATATTTATCTGGGGCAACCGATCTCTGTTCAGGTGGGAAGATTGGATTTTGACGAGGGCAAGGAGTGGTTTTACGACACCTCTCTCGATGGCATCCGCTTCGAATGGGAGGAAGGCCCTTACTCCATCGAGGCATCATGGACGACGCTGCTCGGCTCTCCTCCTACCGAGGTAGTCGATCGTCAGAATCGGATGCTGGTCGGAACCTGGCGCCCTGAAAGCCGCACCCATGCTTCCCTCTACATCATCGACATCGTCCAGGATCGAGAAGGGCTCGACTATAACGATCCCTTGGCCATCCTCAACGAGTCCCCCTTCTTCATCGGACTACAGTCACAAGGTCGCAAGATGGGGGGCGACCTTCGCTGGTGGGTCGACGCCGCCTATGTCGACGGCATCAGTGGGTATGACAAGTTGTCCGCTTTCGGCATCGATGCTTCGGTCGCTTTCCAGTTCGATGAGCTACCGATGGAGCCTTACCTGTACGGAGGATGGGCGTGGGGATCAGGAGACGATGATCCCAACGATGGCACCGATCAGAACTTTCGCCAGACCGGATACCAGGACAACAACCTGAGATACTTTGGAGTCGCCTCCTATCGCTATCTCGGAGTCCTGATGAGGCCTGAACTGTCCAATCTCTCTGTCTTGACTATCGGGGCAGGACTGCTTCACGCTACGAACTCCTCGGTGGATCTGATCTATCACAGTTATAATCAGGTTGAGGCATCCACCGAAATCCGCAGTTCAAGACTTCGGATGCGACCGGATGGCCTTCATCGGCAACTGGGGAGTGAAGTGGATCTGGTCCTCGGATTCGCCGAACTGTGGGAGGACTACGATCTTGATTTTGAGGTCGGGTACTTCATGCCTGGATCCGCATTTGGAGCCTCAGCAGATCCTGCTTGGTTCACATCATTACAACTGGAGTACAACTTCTGAAATGCGATTCCTGTATCTCTTCGTCACTATTCTCGCAGCGCTGACGCTCGCGAGCTGCGACCGTTTTGTCCCTCCTTCACCACCGGGAGTCGATGTCGATTCGATTCCAGATGGACACGGACTCGGATCTGACGGTCTGGCAGTGGTAACCCACCCCAGATTTGGTGGAATCAATGATCTGATCGCTGGAGATTCGATGGTTCGCATCGGATGGGACCATGCGTCGGATGACATTACTGCGACAGATCAGATCGATTACCTGATCTTTGTCACTGCCGATGACATACCCTTCCAACTCGATCAACCGACTGCTGTCGTGACAGGAATCACTGCACTGGAGATCGAGGGTCTCCAGAACGGGGTGATGTTGAAGGTCCTGGTTCAAGCACGCGACAGCGATCTTGAGGTAGATCCCAACAAGAACGAATGGCTGGCGACCCCCAACCCGATCCGATATGTCCGTGCCGGTGCTGGTTCCACCGGCTCCGATGGCCTCACCCCAGATTCCGCATTCCCATCGCTGGCACAGGCGGTGGCGATGAGTATCCCCTTGAATGGTGTAAATCTCTTCGTCTCCGGAGGTCTCTACCCGGAGAACATCTTCCTGTTCACTGGAATGATGGTCTTTGGTGGCTTCAACGATCAGTTCGAGTTGGGCCAGCGAGACCCAGATACTCATGTAACCCAGTTCGGAATCGTATTTCCAAATGATCTGGTCAACCTGAGGCCTGGTCCACTGCTCAATGGAATCGACGGAATCAGTCTTTCCGGCAATAACATCGCAGATTCCTGCGTCTTTGCAGAAGATTGCGTCGCCAGGATCACGCGCTGTCGCCTCAGTGGAGCCACCACCCAGGGCATCGACCTGAGGAGCGATTCTGCCGAGGGAGAAGAGATTCGCGCACTGATTGCAGATTGCGTCATCTCCGGATGCAGTGGCGAGGGAATCCGGATTCATGGCATTCCTCAGGTCCGCATCGATAACTGTGAGATTCGTGACAATCTCAACGAAGGGATCGAGAGCCAGTGGATTCAAGCCACCACGCTCGAGGATGCCAGGGTCGAGATCACTCGGTGCAATATCCATGGGAATGGCGATGAAGGCATCGATCTGGACATCGCAGGAATCCATGATAGTGATCAGGTCTCCTCGATCGCTGCCAGGGTTCGGGTTCGGATTCGTAATTGCACCATCGACAACAACGCTCTGGAAGGCGTGGTGATCGACCTCGACACCCTTCCTTCGGAACAGATGGATGTAAGAGTTCGCATTGACGACTGCAGCATCCGTGGCAATGGCCTGGCAGGGATCTATCTCGACGGCGATGCCGATGCCGCACTTCGAATCTCTCGCTGTCAGATCTCGGCAAACGGAGGAGACGCCATCCTGGCCACGGGGGTGGCCAGAGGCCCAATGCCTCAGGTACAACACTGCAATCTCCTCGGCAATGCCGGAGCAGGACTGGCCACTGCTGAACTGGGATGCATCTCTGCCTGGCACTGCTGGATCGAAGGTAATACCGGAGGGCTGACTCGATCCCCACGGGGATCCATCAGCATCCATGACAGCATCCTGTCCTCAGCCGATCTGTTGATCGATCCCACTCGGTTCCATTACTGCATCCTCGAGGGTCAGTGGATTCCCGCAGACGGAGCGGACCATCTGATTACCGGACCGCTTCAGGTGATCTCTCGACCCACGCAATATGCATGGGCCACCGTGAATCCAGATGGATCCCTGCAACTTGTCGATTTCATCGATTCGAGCGAGGGCCTCTCGGTCGAGATTTCCGACGATGGAGTACTTCGCCAGATCACCTCCACCGATGGGACACATCTGATCGTCGATCCACCGGTGAACCCAACCCTGAGACCGGTTTCACTCTTCTTCTGGCTCCCACCGAATGGTCCCATCGAGGATCCGACTCCTTCCAACGACAGTTCTCTCATCGCTGCTGCGGATCCAGCCACTCTCAACTCCGATGGGACACCTCATGACCTCGGACCTCTCGGTGCCAACCCGCTCCACTTCATCGGCCCCGATCCGGCACTCCCCGATCCTCCCGATCGATCTCAACTGCGTTTCATCAGCCCAGCCCCATCGGTGCCTGCGGAAGCGGGCCACTGGGATCTCTCCTTCACTCGAGAAATTCCATTTTCAGCACTCTCGAAGATCATCGTCTCGGTCGATGGGGTCGACCGTACCGACACCCTGTCACGGGTCATCTTCGGTGAAGATCTGGAATTACGCCTGATTCCTGCCCCGTTACCCGGTCAAGAGATCCGATTACAGATCCTCCCCTTCGGCGGCGATAAGAAAGGCAATTCCCACCCCAGGAGACTGCGTTACGATCAGCGAGTGGCGCTGGTGGTCACAGAAGACGAAACCCTCGCACCCAATGACTCCCACCTGAGTGCCCCGCACTTCATTGCCGAGCCGATCGTGATTTCTGGCTCCATCGGGTCGATCGATGATGAGGACTGGTTCCGCATCAGCCCTGCCAGCGATGGCCTCTACCAGGTCGAACTGATCGCTCGCCGCGAAGAATCGTTGCTGACAGGTCATCTCGAGTGGTACTCCCCCGACGGCCTGACCCTGCTCGGAACCTCCCAGGCCACTGCTCCCTACTTCTTTGATCCGTTCCTCAGCTCAGTGGTGGCAGACCCGATTCACGGCTCTATACTGCTGAAAGTGACAGGATCGGCGGATTCTGCCACATCTGGCGCTGACTACAGGCTCATCCTCCAGTCGCAGACCCCCTGACTTCGGGCGCCATCGCCCCAACATCGCCGCCTCACACCACCACCCCCTGAAACCACTGGATACTACCTGTATTGGGTGCGTTGCGTCGTTATCGGAGTTATCTTTGCGCCCTTGTAGCGTTCAATTCTTCGAGCCAGATGACGGATCCATCGGGGAGTGCAAATGGGACATCAGCGAGGGAAGGTAGGATTCCAGACATCGCTGGGAAACTGGTATCCCACCGACGAGGTCACCTACACCTCGCTGGCGCAAGCGATGGAGGATCTCGATCAGGCTTACGCACTGATCGCCGATCGATCGGGTTCGATCTCGGCAGTGCGTGGCGGTCGTGTCGAGCTCGAGACCACCGCCACATCTGACTCCACTTCTGGCGCAGACTCTGGCAGTGCCAGTGCACTGGTCGGCTGGCTCTCCCCGACCCCTCACAGTTCTCTCGGATCACCCGGATTTCAACACGATCACGCAACCAGCTGTAATTATGTCGCGGGCTCGATGGCCAATGGCATCGCTTCCGTCGAACTGGTCGGAGAACTGGCCCGCATCGGTATCCTTTCCTTTTACGGTGCTGCGGGGCAGGCCCCCGCCACGATCCTCTCCTCACTGCACCAGTTGAAGAAACAACTGCCCGGGCGACCGTGGGGATGCAATCTGATCCACAGCCCTTCCGAACCATCGGTGGAGGAAGAAACCTCTCGAATGCTGGTGAAGGAACAGGTGCCCTGTGTCGAGGCGAGTGCTTTCCTCGACATCACGGAACCACTGGTTCGAATGCGACTGCAAACGTTGCAACGAGCACCCTCGGGTGAAATCACCTCTTCCTTGCGAGTGATGGCAAAAGCCTCTCGACTCGAAGTCGCTCGCAAGTTCTTGTCCCCAGCACCTACGGCAATGATTTCATCCCTTCTCGAACGCAGGGAGATCACCGCCGACCAGGCACAGTGGGCCAGTTCGATGCCCATTTGCGATGACATCACAGCAGAGGCCGATTCGGGAGGCCACACCGACAATCGACCGATGGCTACCCTGGTGCCCGCCTTCAGCCGATTGCGCGATGAAATCGCCCTGCAGGTTCCTGCAACGGGAAGAGTTCGAATCGGAGCCGCCGGTGGGCTGGGTACCCCCGATGCCATCTGTGCCGCTCTGGCACTGGGAGCCGATTACTTTGTCATCGGATCGGTGCATCAGGCGTGCGTTGAATCGGGATCGAGCGATGTGGTGCGTTCGATGCTGGCGGCTGCAGGGCCAGCAGATGTGATCATGGCTCCCGCTTCCGACATGTTCGAGATGGGAGTGCATCTTCAGGTTCTTCGCAGCGGTACCCTTTTTGGTCCGAGGGCCAAGAAACTGCTGGAACTGTATCGCAACTACAATTCACTCGATCAAATCCCCGCAGCAGAGTGCGCACGTCTTGAAAAAGACCTGTTTCGGATGCCTATCGATCAAGTCTGGCAACAAACTCGTTCCTTCTTTCTCCAGCGCGAACCAGCCCAGGTGGAACGAGCAAACCAGGATCCGCACCACCAGATGGCACTGGTGTTTCGCTGGTACCTGGGACTCTCCTCCGAGTGGGCCAACTGTGGAGATCTGGAGCGAAAACTGGACTATCAAATCTGGTGCGGACCGGCGATGGGTGCCTTCAATGAATGGACCCGAGGTAGTTGGCTCGAAGCCCCGGGCACACGACGAGTGGCCGATGTTGCCAGGGCCCTGCTGCAGGGGGCGGCCATCTCCGCCAGGCATGCCCATCTTCTCCGCCAGGGACTGGTGTTCCCCCGCGGCTCCATCGATCGGTCACCGGTACGGGTCGCCGAATCCCGAGTCAGTTCGATGAGGACCCCATCATGAGTAAACGACCAGCAAAATCATCTGCCGATCCAGCCATCGCCATCATCGGTATCGGCTGTCTATTTCCCGGGTCCCAGGATCGTCAGGGGTACTGGGCAGGAATTCGCGACGGCAGAGACATGATCGAAGAGATACCCGACGGTTACTGGAATCCCGACGATTATCACGATGGAGACCAGTCCTCCGCGGATCGAACTTATGGCCGGCGTGGTGGTTTCCTCACTCCGATCCCGTTCAATCCGATCGATTTCGGCATCGCACCACGAGATCTCGAAGCCACCGACACCTCACAATTGCTGTCACTGGTCGCCGCCCGACAAGCACTCGAAGATGCTGGATACGATCCACGAACCACCTTCGACCGCTCACGCACATCGGTGATCCTCGGGGTCACCGGGGCTCTCGAAATGGTGGTTCCACTCGGAGCACGACTGGGGCACCCGCACTGGTGGCGAGCACTGCGCGAATCTGGAGTCGACGAAGAAACCGCAGCCGCGGTGGTCAGCAAGATCTCCAGTTCCTATGTCTCCTGGCAAGAGAACTCATTCCCCGGATTGCTCGGAAATGTCGTTGCCGGGCGCATCGCCAATCGACTGGATCTGCATGGCACCAACTGCGTCACCGATGCGGCGTGTGCATCCTCACTCGCCGCTCTCCACCTCGCCTCACTGGAACTGCGCAGTGGACGAAGCGACATGGTGGTCACCGGTGGAGTCGACACCTTCAACGACATCTTCATGTACATGTGCTTCTCCAAGACTCCAGCCCTGTCCCCCACCGGCGATGCTCGACCCTTCGATGGCCAAGGTGACGGAACCATACTGGGAGAAGGAATCGGAATCGTCGTCCTGAAACGGCTCGATGATGCGGTGAGAGATGGCGATCGGATCTATGCCCGACTCCTATCCATCGGTACTTCCAGCGACGGCAAGGGATCGGCCATCTATGCTCCGACCGTCGATGGACAGCAGCGAGCACTCCAGGATGCCTATCAGCAGGCATCCATCTCTCCATCGACTGTCGGGCTGGTCGAAGCCCATGGCACCGGCACTGCAGTGGGAGATGCCATCGAACTCCGTGCCCTACAGGAGATCTATGCACGAGAAGGAAGTGATGCGCATCGTTGCGCACTCGGCTCGGTCAAATCGCAGATCGGGCACACCAAGGCGGCCGCAGGCGCTGCGGGTCTGATCAAGGCGGTGCTGGCGTTGCACCACAAGGTCCAGCCCCCCAGCATCAAGATCAGGCAACCTCTCGACACCTTGCGTGAAACGGGCTCGCCATTTCACATCGAAGAGGTCGCCCGCCCTTGGGTTCAGCACCCTGACTTTCCCAGACGAGCTGCGGTCTCCTCTTTCGGCTTCGGTGGCAGCAACTTTCATGCGGTGCTAGAGGAAAACTCTGCGGGTCGGATCGAAACAGACTGGAATGATTGCGCCCTGCTGTTCAGTTTCAGCGCCAGTCAACGGAATTCACTGCTACAGCAACTTGAACATGCACTCACCGAGATCCAGCAACTGCAAAACTCGACCGAGATCGACGCAGTGGCGCGAGATAGTCGCGCCCGATTCAAGGCGAGTGACGATCACCGGATCTCCATCGTCGTCGGACGTTCCGATGATGCTGCGGCACGTTTGCAATCCGCTCTCGAGGCGGTCCAACAGGAACAGGACACCCGTTGGAGTCTTCCCGGGGGAATCGACCGCGATCATGGTCCCCGGAGAGGATCGCTGGCAGTCATCTTCCCCGGACAGGGCTCTCAACGAGTCGACATGCTGAGAAGCACCGCCTGTCGCTTCCCGGAGATGATCCGTGTCATCGATGAGGCAGAACGCGCCTTCTGGAATCAACAGGAGGATTCGGGACTGGCCGCCAAAATCTGGCCGCCGCGAGATTGGGATGACCATTCCTCAGAACACGATGAAGCCCTTCGCCAGACCGATGTGGCGCAACCAGCGCTCGGCGCGGTCAGCCTGGGGCTGTACCAGATTCTGGGCCGATTCGGAATCGAGGGAGAACTGTTCGGCGGACACTCCTTTGGCGAGCTCACTGCCCTGGCGGCAGCCGGACGACTGGGCGAAGTCGATTTCCACCAGCTCGCCAATTTCCGCGGTCGCCTGATGGCGAGTGCCGGAGGAGACGATGCCGGATCGATGCTGGCGGTTGCGCTACCGATCGGAGAACTGGAGAGATTCGTCGAGCAGAACTGCCCCCATCTGGTCATCGCCAATCGAAACGCACCGCAGCAGGCGGTACTCTCTGGATCTTCGCCAGCGATCTCCGATGCGATGAGAGTCCTCGACCAGCGGGGAATCCGTCATCAGAAGTTACCGGTCGCTGCGGCATTCCATTCACCAGAAGTGGCATCCGCCGCGATCCCCTTCGAGGAAGTCCTCCACCAGGCGAGGATTCATCCATCCACAGCTCCTGTGTTTTCGAACAGCACCGGTCGCCGTTACCCCGATGGTGAAGGAGAAGCGAGATCGTTGCTCGCTAACCAGATCACACGCCCGGTTCATTTTCTCGAGATGATCGAGGAAATGGTCCAGTGTGGCGCCTCTACCTTCCTCGAAGTGGGTCCTGGGCAGGTGCTCACCGGTCTGATCCAGTCGATCCTCGCCGATGTATCCCCACTATCTTCGGCGATCTGCATCGATGCCCAGAAAGTCGATGGCACTGACCTGGCTCGGGCCATCGGAAGGCTGGCGGTGGAAGGGCACCCGGTCGATCTTTGTGCCTGGGACCCCTGTGGTCCGACCAAGGTCAACGCAGATGGTGCGATGGTCGTGATGATCGGTGGTGCCAATTTAAAACCTGGAGAAGTCACTCCGACCGTCTCTTCAGTGGCGGTCACACCACCAAAAACGCGGACTGAATCCGTAATCCAGACTCCCGATGCCGCAATCCTTCCCACGAGCATCGAATCTCCTGTGACCGATGCTCTGCAAGCCAGCAGCCAGGAGTCTCTGATGCAGGCGATCGAAGCAGCACTGGCGATGCAGCGTACCCTGGCCGAGGCACAACGCGCCGCCGAGCAGGTTCTCGAGGCGAGTCTCTCCGGCACACCAAGGTCGATCACACCGCAGTCGATCTCACCGCAGTCGATCTCACCGCAGTCGATCTCACCGCAGTCGATCTCACCGCAGTCGATCTCACCGCAGTCGATCGCACCGCCGTCGATCGCACCGCCGTTGTCGGCACCGCCGTCTTCAGTTCCCATCGTGGAAGACGTCGAAGTGATCGTACCGGTCGCTGAGGAAGATGGTCTGACCCATCTCATCATCGAAGTGGTGGCAGAGAAAACCGGCTATCCCTCGGAAGCGATCGCTGCAGACCTGGATCTGGAGGGAGATCTCGGCATCGATAGCATCAAGCGAGTCGAGATCCTCTCCGCCCTGCGCGAACATCGGCCCGACCTGGAGGCGATTCCACCCGAGATGTTGGGCTCACTTCGAACCATCGACGCCATCGTTTCCTGGTATCGATCCTCATCCACTACGCCGCCTGCGCCACCACCACCGCCACCTGCGGAGGTGCTCGGTACTCCCGAGGTCGAAACCACGCCGGTACCGGTGGCACAAAACCTGACGTTGCAGTTATCGATTCGCGAGGTGGTCTCCGACAAGACCGGCTATCCCCTCGACGCCATCGCTACCGATCTCGATCTGGAAGCGGACCTGGGTATCGATAGCATCAAGCGAGTAGAGATCTTTTCCGCCTTGCGAGAGCGCAGAACAGAACTACCTGCGATCCCTCCCGAACAACTGGGAGCCCTTCGGACCATCGACTCGATCGTGGCCTGGTATACCGCATCGGCCCCTGCGCCCATCAAATCCAACGTCCCGACCACCGCCAATGCGCCTTTGCCGGCCGATCTGGTCGTGGATCCACCGAAGGCCGCTCTGCCGCCCACTTCTGTTGAGCCCGACGACTCCATCCGTCAAGCCATCGTGATCGTGGTCGCAGACAAGACCGGCTATCCCGCAGAAGCGATCGGTACCGACCTCGACCTGGAAGCGGATCTCGGCATCGATAGCATCAAGAGGGTCGAAATCCTCTCGGCATTACGGGAGCAGCGTCCCGAGTTACCGGCGATTCCACCCGAGTTGCTCGGTAGCCTCCGGAGCATCGATGCCATCGTCGACTGGTACGGTAAGGACCCCTCCGCTACCACCAAGAATCTTGCCGCCTCAAGCGAAACATCGATGGTCACCGATGATGGCTCGAATGTCGGTGAACCGCACACTCCGCCACTCACCCCGTCGCCACCGGTCAACGATGCGCCACCGAAGGTGCAAATACTGGAGGCGGCTGCAGTGGCTCTTCCTGTGCCACGGATCGCCCGAGCCACGAAACAGCACTCCTTCGCTGGTCGCTCCTTGCTGGTCGCTTGTGACTCACCAGCACTGGGAACGACACTGGTGGCGCGTCTGAAACAATCTGGAATCTCCGCACTTCATGCTTCACTGGAATCGATCGAGAGTGGCCTTCCCATCACAGCGGGTGCTCCCCTCGGTGGTCTACTGGTGGTGGTCGACTCCCCTACCGACCCAGATCAAGCGATGGCGCACTCCTTCCAGTGGCTCCGCGAGGCGGGCAAGGTGCTGCTCGACCAGGATGGTTCCTTCACTCCACTGGTCGCCATGGTGCAACGATTTGACGGCCACTTCGGCCTCGGGGCCATCGACCCGATCTCCTGTGCCATCGATCCTGCCTGTGCCGCACTCTCAGGACTCGCCAAGTGTGCCGCCAGGGAGTGGACCTCTATCGATGTCCGATCGATCGATCTTTCCCCCGAATTCGATGACACACGACAAGCGGTCGATGAACTGGTGATCGAGCTGCTCGAGGGACAGGGAATGGAAGTGGGGCTGACACCCGAACTACGAATCGAGATCGGACTGGAATCTTTGCCGACCACGACACCGTCCCGAACGCTGATCTCGAAGGGAGCTCTGGTGGTGGTCACCGGCGGAGCCCGAGGAGTCACTGCCGCCTGCGTCGATGAGCTGGCACGCCGCTACCAGCCCAGTTTACTGCTCCTGGGCCGAACTCCCGCTCCAGGATCGGAACCTGACTGGGCCGCCGCAGTCTCCGATGACCGGCTGGAATCTCACCTGTTCCGCAATTCGGCAGAGGGAGTCACTCCCGCTCTCATCCGCGAGCAAGCGCTGGAGATTCGCAAGGTTCGAGAGTTGGCCCGTCACCTCGATGAACTGAGGAGCCTCGGCTGTGAGGTCGAGTATCGATCCCTCGATGTTCGTAATCGGAAAGAGCTGACACGATGCATCGATGATGCGCGAGCCAGCCATGGACCTGTTCGTGGAATCATTCACGGTGCGGGAGTCCTTGCGGATCGCTGGATCTGTGACAAGAGCGACCAGCAATTCGATCTGGTCTGGACCACCAAGGTCGATCCCGCTCGACACCTTCTCTCCATCTGCAAGGATGACGAACTCGACTTCATTTCCTTCTTCTCCTCCACCACCGCTCGACTGGGTCGAAAAGGGCAGAGCGATTACGCCGCCGCCAATGAGGTTCTCAATCGAATGGCGACGATTGAATCGGTTCGCCGGCCCAACTGCCAGGTCGCCAGCCTGGGCTGGGGTCCCTGGGATGGGGGGATGGTCCACGAAGGACTACGGTCGGTCTTTCATGAGGAAGGAATCGAACTGATTCCCCTTGCTCAGGGCGCTCGTCTCTTCATCGAGAAGATGGAATCGATGGGCCCCGCTCAACCCATCCTCCTGGCACCGCTGGGTTCGATCGCCGAAACGATGCAACAGATCACCGACTTCGGCAACAGCCCCTCGAGTGCTTTCGAGGAGATGGAAACTACTGCATCTTCCACCGCCATCACTGCACCCGACGAAAACACCCCGATGCAAGCGGGACCAACGCTGACCCTCTCGATCGATCGATTTCCTGCGATGAAGGATCATGTGCTCAATGGAAGGGCGGTGATTCCCGCTGCGTTTCTGCTCGAATGGTGTGCACAGGCAGCACTTCACCGCCATCCGGGTCTCGAACTCCAGGGAGTCGACCAGTTCAAAATTCTCAAAGGTGTCATCCTCGACCCTCGCGAAGAGCAACAGATCACCTGGATGACCGGCACGCCCGAATCCGCAGCGGATCATCTGCGGGTTCCGGTGGAGATCCGCTCGTCCACTGCGGATCCGCGTCTCCATGCTCGTGCGCAGATCCTGCTCGGGCCCCGTTCCACCACCCGGTCCCGCCTGATGGCCCCGGAGTACAGTGGAGCGGACGATCCAGGATACGGAACCTCACTCTTCCACGGTCCGCGATTCCAGTGCATCCAGAAGGTCTCGAAGATCACCCGTTCACAGTTAGCGATTCGATCGGATGGATCCTCGAAGCCATCCACCTGGTTCAACGCTGCCCCTCGTTCCGACTGGCTCATCGACCCGCTTCGCATCGATGCCGCATTCCAGGCACTGATCCTGTGGAGTCGATCCCAGCATCAAAAACCGTGTCTCCCTTGTGGAATCGCACGACTTCGTTGTCATTCACCGATCGATAGCGGACTCCTCGAGACGAGGATTCACATCGAAACCGTGGTGGGCTCGATGGCCACTGCGCGGGTAGAGGTGCTCAACCGCACCGGAAGTCCTGCCATCACCATCGAGGGTGCAGAGGTGGTCATCGATGCGTCTCTCGAATCTGCGTTCCAACGGGATCGATTGACGGAAGAAGCCCACCCTTGAAGCCGATTGCGGTGATCGGTTTCGGCCTTCGATTTCCGGAGTCCACCGACCCCGGTTCCTTCTGGGACGTGATCCACAGCGGGCGGGACACATCCCGCACGGTGCCGAAAGATCGCTGGACCTTGTCGCTGGCGGAGGCTTTCGGCGGCCCAACGATTTCACCAGATCAGGTTCGCTCGGAACGGGGCTGCTTTGTCGATCCAGCAGTAGGTGACCTGGGAGATCTGGATCCGGAGCTGGCGGAGACGGTCGATCCTTCGGTGCGGTTAGCGGTCATCGCTGGAGTGGAAGCGGCGAAGTTGTATCGAGACCAGCTCGATCCAGATCGAACCCGTGTCATCCTCGGCCAGCTGTTGTTGCCGACCGAATCCAGTTCCTCGGTGGCGGAGGCGGTGATCGGCGACACCATCGAAGAGATGGTTCTCGATTCTCGGGGAATCCACTCTCCCGGCCTCGAAGATCGAAGACCACGCGGTGTACCTTGTAGTCACCCACTCGATCGCCACGGAGCCTCGTTACCCGCAGCGGCTCTTCAGAGAGCGCTGAAAATTCGCGGCGGTGCGATCACTCTCGACGCCGCCTGTGCATCTTCTCTCTATGCCCTGTCGATCGCATGTCGCGATCTCTCCGCAGGGCGCTGCGATGCGGCTCTCGCTGGTGGGGTCTCCCGGCCAGATTGCCTCTTCACCCAGATGGGCTTCTCGCAACTTCGAGCCCTCTCTCCCGAGGGCCGCTGTCGCCCCCTCGACCATCGTGGGCAAGGCCTGCTGGTCGGAGAAGGTGCCGGAGTCCTGCTGTTGAAGCGACTCGATGATGCCGTCGCCGAAGGCTGTCCTGTCCTCGGAGTGATCCGAGGAGCGGGCCTCTCCAACGATCGCTCCGGTGGCTTGCTCGCTCCTTCTGGCGAGGGTCAATTGAGGGCGATGCGTGCCGCCTATCACTCTGCCGGCTGGACCCCTTCTGCAGTCGATTACATCGAGTGCCACGCCACCGGCACTCCGGTCGGAGACGCCACTGAACTGCGAAGTCTGCTCGAACTGTGGCAAGATGATTCCTGGCAGCCTGGACAGTGTGCGTTGGGATCGGTCAAGGCATGTATCGGGCACACACTCACCGCGGCGGGTGCCGCAGGAGTGATCAAGGTCTTGCTGGCGATGGATCGAAAATTGATCCCCGGACTCCCCGATCATGACTCCCCACCCGAAGGCATCGATCTCGATTCCTCACCCTTCAGGATTCCCCACGGGAGTGAACGATGGTCGAGACGCTCCGGAGCACCACGCCGTGCAGCGGTCAGTGCTTTTGGCTTCGGTGGCATCAACGCGCACCTGTTGCTGGAGGAAGCCCCCTCGCCACGGCTCACCATTCCTGTCGTCAAGAGTTCCGTATCCTCCTCTCCGATGGCACCACCGGCGCCGATCGAAACACACTCCTCTGGGGGACGAATTGCCATCCTGGGATTGGGTGCCATCGCCGGACCTCATCTCGGGATCGATCAGGTCGCCGCAGCATTGCTCGGCCTTCCCGGCCAACAGATGCCACTTCCGATGCCAGGAGATCTGGGGATTCCCGCCGCCCACTGGGTAAAGGAGCGTGGACTGGAATTCCACACGGGAGAGAGTTGTGGCAGGCTCAGCGCTTCACCGGTCGATTACAAGATTCCGCCGACTGAGCTGGTCGAGATGCTGCCTCAGCAACTGGCACTTCTGATGGTCGCCAGGGAGGCTCTTTCGAGCAGTGGGCTCGATTCTCTCGGCGAACGCGGCGGATTATTCGTAGGACTCGGGATCGATCCCCGCAGTAGCATCTATCACCTTCGCTGGATGCTCCCCGATCGTGCTCGTCAGTGGCTCGCAGAACTGGGCATCGATGCCGAGACCGAAGATGTGAGTCGCTGGATCTCGACACTGAAGGATGCGGCGAGTCCCCCACTGGATGCCAATCGTGTGATGGGTGCCCTCGGCAGCATCGCTGCCAGCCGGGTGGCTCGTGATCTTGACGCGGGCGGACCGTGCCACACCGTCAGCGCCGACCAGATCTCTGGATTCAGAGCCATCGAGCTGGCGGTGAGATCTCTCCAGGATCAGCAGATCGATGTCGCTCTGGCCGCATCGTCGGATCTGGGTCTCGACATCCTGACTCGATTTCATGATGCCGTCGATTCACAGCCCGCTCGCACCGATGCCGCTGCGGCGGTTCTGCTCAAAAGACTTGAAGATGTGAAAAGTACCGACGGTCCGATCATCGCCACCATCGATGGAATCGGTGGCGCCTCTGGGGGGGTTCTTCTTCGACAGGATT
>DUAN01000017.1:0-562 GCA_012960845.1 Planctomycetota bacterium
CAATTGGACTTCCAGAATGAATTAGAGGATCTCAGGATCTTGATCCTGGTCGATGAGGGCCCCCGATACAGGGTCGGAGAAATTGAGTTCCAGATCACTGGCCCTGGCGATCTTTCCCAGCAGCAGCTGCTGGATGCCCTCAAATTGACCGCAGGATCGGACTGGGACGGCGAGATCGTCCAGGCAGATACCGAAGCACTGAGGACGCTGTTCAGTGATCTGGGTTTCCTCGATGCAGCGGTATCCCCTTCCCTCACCTACCCCCTCGAGGGTCAGGAAGTGCTCCTGAGTTACCGGATCATCGTTGGATCCAAGGTCACGGCCAGCGAGATCGGATTCCGCGGCAATGGCACGACCAGGGACGATGTGATTCGTCGCCAGCTGGTAGTCTATCCCGGAGAAGAACTGCACATGGATGCGATCCAGGACAGTTTGAGCAATCTCCACCGACTGCAGTACTTCGACCAGGTGCGGCCGCAGTTCGAAGGTGGAACCGAATCGGATCAACGCCCAGTGGTCTTTGAACTGTCAGAGATGTCCACCGGCAGGGCATTGTTTGGCG
>DUAN01000017.1:686-1464 GCA_012960845.1 Planctomycetota bacterium
TACCGGGATCCTTCACCGGCGGTGGGCAGCGTCTGGTGCTGGAAGCACAACCGGGGACCGAGTACTCGAGGTATCGATTGCTCTTCTCCGAGCCTTACCTCGGTGGATCGCAGAACTCCTTGAATGTTTCAGCCTTCCGCTCGGTACTGCTCCGCAGGGAATACATCGAGGACAGAAATAGCGTCGGCCTCACCTTCGGTCGATTGTTCAATCGAGAAGAAAGAATACGCGGTTCTCTCGGATTACGGCATGACCTGATCTCGGTCAATGATGTCTCAGCATCGGCTCCCTCGGTGGTCCTCGACAGTGCGGGAAAGACACGCTACACCGCGCTGGATCTCGATCTGGAATGGAACCAGAGAGTTTATCGCCCGGTGATCGGATCCGTGGATGGATGGTATGTCGAGGGTGGCTATAGCCACATCGGAGGACCTCTCGGAGGCGACCTCGAGGTGGCCAAACTCGATTTCAGCACCGGCCTGTTCAAGACCACGTTTCAGGATGGTGAGGATTACCGTCATGTCTTCGCCGCACGAACCAGTTTCAACTGGGCAGAACCGCTCGGGGCTGACGACCAGGTTCCAGTTTTCGAGCGATACTATCTCGGCGGACCGCGGTCATTGCGTGGATTTGATTACCGTGGAGTCGGCCCACGAGAAGATGACCAAGAAATCGGCGGTACGGTTCGCCACCGAGGATCGATCGAGTACACCTGGCCGCTGATTGAAAATACTCTGCGCGGAATCGTCTTCACTGATTTCGGAAATCTCTCCGACGG
>DUAN01000018.1 GCA_012960845.1 Planctomycetota bacterium
TGGAGAAGTCCCTTCAGAAAGCCTTGAAGTAGTCAGTATCGGAGGCGAAAGTGCCGTTATCGGCCTTTTCTCTTGCCGGTGAATCAGAGGAGCGAGCGATGCAACGGAATTATCCACGTCGGATCCTGGGTGTGCTTTCTCTTCTCGCCTTGTGGGTGTCCCTGGCTGCCACATGCGCCGATGCACAGGTTTGCCTCGAAACTCATTGGCTGACCGTTTCCGATCAAGACGATGTGGTGCGACGGGTCAACCCTCTCACCCTTGAGGTCGAAGAGGAATTCGCCATGTCGATTCCAGGAGCCGTCGAGATCGATGGGATTCGTGGAATTGCAGTTCACCCGACCAGCGGCAACTGGTACATGCTGACGATGACCTCCCTTCCCCTCTCTCCTGCGCCCTCCCCCTGGCTGATGGAATACAATCCCATCGACGATACGCTGACCGTCGTCGGCTTCACCGTACTCGACTTCAACGATCTTAATTTCACCTCCAATGGCGAGATTCGCGCCATCACCAATCAACTGAGTACCGGAAGTTCAAACTTGTGTGAGTTGAACACCATCACCGGCGGCCCCACCGACCTGTGTCAGTACCCCGGCAGTAATGGCGGCGACAGCATCGCCCTGGACTCCAGCGGAGCCATCTTCCGCGCCTCGGGAGGTTACATCCCGGGAGAGCTCGCCAGTTTTGAGGAGCCTCCCTCTGCGCCTGGCTCCAACAGTTGCGATACGACCAGCATCAACATCTCTGCTCAGCTCTCGGGTGAACCGATCCGCAGCCTGACCTACCTGGCGGACCAGGATGCATTTCTCTGGGCGCAGGGGGATACCGCTCGTTCTGCCTACACGGTAAACGTCAACGGCGATGAAACTTTCCTCGGAACCTTCGACCACGACATCAATGGCCTCGCCCTGATCGAGGTGGCGGTGCCATGCCCGGTCGGCGATGAGTTCATCCGAGGCGATTGCAATAACGACATGGGAGTGAATGTGGCCGATGCGGTATTCCTGTTAGGGAGCATGTTTGTCCCCGGGGAGCCTCCCCTCTCCTGCAGAGATGCTGGCGATATCAATGACGATGGTGGGGTCAATATCGCCGATGCGGTATTCCTGTTAGGGAGCCTGTTTATTCCCAACTCCCCCGGCATACCCGAGCCCAATCTCCAGAGTGGCTGCGGCGCAGATCCGACCGCGTCCGATACGCTGGAGTGCGATCTCTCCGGCTGCTGATCGAGCCCGAAGAGTGACCGAGTGACGCTGCGCGATCGGATGCAAGCATCTGCGGGACCGTGATGGTTTCCACACCTGTTGCTGCGGGTACTCTGCTCATCCCGGATGACTTCGGGATCAGAAGACCCCTCGACCTCCCACCCTGTACTACCTTTCAACGCTACTACCTTTCAACGCTGCTACCTTTCAACGCTGCTACCTTTCAGTTCTGCTACCTTTCAGTCAGGTCCCGCACTCGACCCGATCGCCCCCGACCGCTGGTCACCTGAAAAGCCCGCGGACGCTACAGCGTCCGCGGGCTTTTTTTCGGGTCGTATATTGTCGGGTCGTTAATTGTCGGCTCGTTCGGTGCGAATCGCTCCGACAGTACACAACTGATGCGAGTGCATGACAGGAGTTGTCGGTCAGCGCACCTTGAGCAGGATCACGATCAGCAAGGGTGCCACCACCGCCTGCAGGATGACAAACCTGACCAGCACCTGGCTGCTGGACCAGCCGCACTTCTTGAGAAAATGGTCATGCAGCGGACAGGTGATATTGCCAAACAGATTCACGTTGAAGCACTGGATGAAGCCGATCTTGAACAGACCGGTGCCTCCGTTGGCGAGGATCAGTAGCGCCACCACCAGCAGCAGGAACGGATTCCCCGTCGCCAGCACGAACACTCCCAGCAACAGCCCCAGTGCGCGAGAACCCGCATCTCCCATCATCAACTGAGATGGATGAGCGTTGAACCAGAGGTAAGCCGCCAGCGTCCCGAGAGTGGTGGCGACCACCACCGCCCAGCTGGCTCCATCCTCGTAGAAGGGAACCAGCAGGTAATGTGCCGAGTCGATGTGCCCGACCACGCCGTAGAGGACCCCACCCAGTCCTAGCAGGGCCAGCGAGAGCAAACTCCCCGAGAGTCCATCGACTCCATCGGAACAGTTGGTGGTATTGATGGAGAACCACAGCAGCATGGTGGCCATCACTCCGTACTGCCACGGCTGACACAAGATCGGCGCCAGCATCCCGGTGGTTCCATCGAGCAGAGCTTCCGGCCCCATCTTCGGCGCGAAGAAGGGCAACCAGATCTCGATCGACGATTCTCCACCGATCATCGCCCAGGCGACCACCATCGAGATCACCAGATCGATCAGGCCCTTGCGCACCCTTCCCCACGAATTGGGAGATCGATCATCGAGATACCCGGCACCCATCGCCAGCAGCACGCAGAGTAAGATCACCGCGCGGAAGGGGTCCCATGGGCTCACCAGCAACGCCACCAGAACAGTGACGGGAATGAACAGAGCGCCAGCACCGGTCGGTTTCCCGATCGCCTCCGTCGCCTGGGCGGCATGCTCGCGACCACGATCGAGAGGTAAAGTACCCGCCCAACGGCGTAGCACGATAAAGGACCCAACCGCCGCAAACATCGCACCCAGGGTGCAGAGCACCAGATGCGACTGGAGCAGTCGCATCGGTCCCCAGAGGCTTTCAAATTGTTGCCCGACCCAGTACAGCACTGATCCCGTCCCCCCCGAACTCCGCTTCCTTGAGCGTGAATCCCGGCAGCAGGATAACGGCCTCTTACAAGGTGTGGAAGCGGCTAGAATTTTCCCGGGGAGAGAGGAGGGAAGAAGAAGTCACTGCAGCCAAGATCACTGCAGCCAAGATCACTCGCAGCCAAGATCACTCGCAACCAAAGTCACTCGCAACCAAAGTCACTCGCAACCAAAGTCACTGCAGCCAATGTCACTGCAGCCAATGTCACTGCAGCCAAAGTCACTGCAGCCAATGTCACTCGCGGCCCTCCTCCTCGGAAGACTCCACTTCCGCGGGCGGGGTAGCTGGATTCGCTTCACGCTCGAGGGCTTCTTCGCGCATCTTCTTCAGCGCAGCGCGGCGTAGATCCTCGGTCCTGCGAGTTCGAATCTCCATGCCATAGGTGCGAGTCAGCGGATTGGCTACCGGGACTCCTTCGACCACCTGACCGATCGCCTGATCGAGATATTGCTTCCGATCCGCTTTCGAGCCCCAGACGTCATCGTCGAGCGCACCGTGGTAGACGATTTTTCCCCGATCCAGCACCAGATAGGTCGGGCTATTCTTGACTCCGAACGCCTCGGCACAGTGCCCCGAAGGATCGAAAAGGTAGGGATTGTGGATCTTGTACTTGTCGATCCACGGCTGGACCTTGGCCGGATGGGCAAAAAATGCCGAATTGACACTGACCCACCGGACGCCCTGCTTGCCCCAGCGGCGCATCATCGGAATCATCTTGTGTTGGGCATAGATACGGCGGTTGAAACGACATTCTGGCAGGGTCCACTCCATCACCACGATCTGATCGGACAGGCTAGAGAGGTCAAAACTCTTGCCCGAGAGATCGGAAAGGATCAACTCCGGTGCTTCCTTTCCGATCAGGGTGATCGGTGAGGTGATGGCACTTTCGGGCTGGTCAGCCTGTTGCACAACCGGTGCGGGGCTCTGGGCAGGGGCCTCCTGCCCCGAGATCAATAATTGAATCAAGAATAATCCTGAGACCAGGAAGGTGACCATGATCCGTTCCTCTCCATTCATCTGGGGCCAGATCATCCCGCCCCAGAAAGTCAAGCGATCGATCCAGCGTCTGGCAGACTGGAGTCCTCTGAACCGCTCCCGACCCTCCACTGCTTCTTCCATCTCACCGGCTGAGGGGGCTGTTCATCCCCCATCTCGAGGTTTTTTCTACGGCTCAGTGAGAGGACTCTTCAGCCAATATCTTACCATCGAGGGACGATTCCTTCAGTAGCACCTCCCGACTCGATTCGATAATCCCCCCCTGCAAAGGTCCGGTTCCGAACAAACCTGCCGATGTGATACCCTTTGCAGGGGAACCGACCTGAGATCGTGAATCCCTTTCTCCGGTGGCGAAGGCCCCTCTTCGCAACCCCTGCTCTGCCCAGCTGGAAGGCTTTGAAATGGACTTCTCCCGACTCTTCGGAACTCCCCTCACGGAACCCCCTCTACCGGTCACCCTGGTACCTGTCACCCTGGGTCGTAGCGCGATCGGCACGGTCATCCTGATGGCCTGCTGCCTGATGGCCTGCTGTGCCTTTCAAATGCCGTCGTCTCTCCTTCACGGCCAGGATCCAGCCACCACCGAGGACACCCCTGCTCTGCCCAGCTGGAAGGCTTTGAAATGGACTTCTCCCGACTCTTCGGAACTCCCCTCACGGAACCCCCTCTACCTGTCACCCTGGGTCGTAGCGCGATCGGCGCGATCATCCTTGTGGCCTGCTGTGCCTTTCAAATGCCGTCGTCTCTCCTTCACGGCCAGGATCCAGCCACCACCGAGGACACCGCTCCTCACTCCGACGACTCTCAGGAGAGCTCATCTGCCGAGGAACTGGCGGCTCTGGTCGCTGCCCAGTTGCAATCGATCCCCGATCCTCGGACCCTGACTCGCGATGATCTCCCTGGTATTTTCTTGATTCTCGATGAGGGCATCGCTGCAGGACGCAAGTACATCGCCAACCACGCCGATAGCCCCGGATTCCCGACCGTGGCCTGCGACCTGGGCCGGATGCTGATTCTCAATGTCGATCGACACCTCGGTGAATTGAATGAAGAAGCCAAGATCTTTGGTGCTCCGATGACCGCGCAACAGCGACTCGACGAGCAACTCATCTACCTCGACGAAGTGGTGCGAAACATCGAGAGAGCTCTCGCTACCAAGATCTCACCCGCACTTCGTTGCCGAGCGGAGGTGATCCTCGGAGATTGTCTGTTGAAGTCGAGAAACGCTTCAAAATCCGCCGACGCATTCGGCAGAGCATTACAACTCGACACTTCCCTCGAAGATGCTGACGAGATTCGCATCAAACAAATCGAGGCGCTGGAGATTGCCGAGAGATATCGTGAGATGATGACTGCGGGAATTCTGGCCCTCGAGGAGCATCCCAGAACGAAGTTTCTGCCACACCTGGTCTACTTCACCCACAAGGCTCATCGCCATCTGGGCATCCTTCGTCAGGGGCGCGACTTGTGGCGCCTCTGGGGGCCGGTGCTGGAGGCGGGAGCGCTCGGCGGAGAGATCTCCCTGCCCAATTCCGATCAGAAGTGGCAGGTCCCGGCGGGCAAGGAGTCGGACTTCCGCTTGATGGCGGACCGTGCCGGGTTCTACGAGGGCTTTTTCCAGCTGGCGATGGGAGAGAAGGAGGCGGCTCTTCAGGCGTTGCTATCCTACAATGAGAAACTCGCCGAGCGGATCAACTCCGGCGAAACCATCTCGATGGCGACCAAGACTTACCTCGACTTCCAATCTCTACCGATGTCACATCGTATCGATGTCCTGCACGGAAAACCTGCACCCTCTCTCGCTGGCTTGAGCTGGATCCAAGCACCTCCAGAAAATGACCCGGGGAAGAAAGTGGAACTGCGTCTCTTCTGTGATTCGAATCGTGCGACCAGCCGCCAATCTCGCTTCATCAGTTTACTGAAGAAACTGGAGCTGGAGTACTCCGCCGCCGGCCTCAGGGTCGTCTGGATCAGTTCAGTCCTGAGTAGTTCTCGTGCGGAGACAGAAGCGGCCGCGATGACCGCAATCGCCGTAGAAAATCGTCTCGGCTGGTCATACGGAGTTCAACCGGGGATCGAAGCCGGAGTCATCGAACGGCACCTCGGATCACACGGAGGAACCCTACTGCTGGCCATCGATGACGAGGGGCTTCTGCAATGGGAGATGATCGATCCGATGTTCTGGGATGAGGGATTGTTCCGCTCCATCATCACTCGCCTCTTGCACAACGCAGAATGACGACATGTCCCGTCCCTATCAGAAACTGGTGTTGATCTGCGTTCATGGGAAGAGTTGCCCACAGCAGGGGGCACTCGATCTCTGTGCCGCTTTCCGCCAGAAGGTGATCCAGCTGGGAATTCAAGATCAGATTCGAGTGGTCAAATCCGGCTGTCTGGCGCAGTGCGGTCATGGGCCGATGGTCGCGATCGAGCCGTCGGGAGAGTGGTATTGCACCGTCACTACGGATGACGTCGAACCCCTTCTGGAGGGGCCGATCCTCGCCGACAAGCCGCTTGCTCGATTACGCTACCTGGCGAAAAAGGACGGCAAAAATGTCCTTCCCCGGGACCAATGGCCGATTGCGGCCACCACGGATCCCAGTTGAGATCCCAGTTGAGATCCCCATAGAGGCCGCAACCACTGCTGTGGCTTCACTTTGGATCGTCCCGGACCGATTTTAACCGAGCCCGGAAACCATCGATCAAACCCATCAGAATCTGTCCCCAGAGCGGCACCTCAACGATATCCTCGTAGTTCGTGATTCGCGCTGCGAGTCACCACCCCTCCGGCATCGCTGCCGGGAACGATTGAGCCAGACAGAAGCGGGACACCGTCCCGAGGAGAAATGGAATGAGCCAAGATATTCAGTTGATGCGCAACATCGGCATCAGTGCACACATCGACAGCGGTAAGACGACCCTCACCGAGCGGATCCTGTTCTATACCGATCGAATCCATACGATTCATGAGGTCCGAGGAAAAGACGGTGTCGGAGCCACGATGGACTCGATGGAACTTGAGCGCGAGCGCGGAATCACCATCCAATCCGCAGCGACCTATCTCAAGTGGGGTGACAATCACGTCAACATCATCGATACACCGGGTCACGTCGATTTCACCGTGGAAGTGGAGAGAGCGCTGCGAGTACTCGACGGAGCCATCCTGGTGCTGTGCGCCGTCTCTGGCGTGCAGAGCCAATCGATCACCGTCGATCGCCAGATGCGTCGTTACAATGTCCCTCGTCTCGCCTTCATCAACAAGTGCGACCGAACCGGTGCAGATCCGATCAAGGTCTGTGACCAGTTGCGAGAAAAGTTGCGACTCAACTCGATCATGTTCCAGCTCCCCATCGGTCTGGAAAATGACCATCTAGGAGTGGTCGACCTGATCCAGATGAAGGCGATGTACTTCGAGGGAGACAACGGCGAGGTCGTCCGCATCGCAGAAATTCCTGCTGAGATGCAGGAGGAAGCCGAGCACCGCCGCGAGATGCTACTCGACGCAGTGTCGATGTTCTCGGACGAGTTGATGGAAGCGATGCTGGCCGACGAAGTCACTGAAGACCTGATCATTGAGGCCACCCGCAATGGAGTCATCTCCCTCGATCTCTGCCCGGTCTTCTGCGGCTCCGCCTACAAGAACAAGGGCGTCCAGCCACTCATGGATGCGGTCAACTCCTTCTTGCCATGCCCCACTGATGTCGAAAACATCGCCTTGAATCCAGAGAACGAGGAGGAGCAGTATCCCGTCACCAACAACAACGATGACGAACTGCTCTGTTACGCATTCAAGCTGGAAGACGGAGCCTACGGTCAGTTGACCTACGTCCGCATTTACCAGGGTGAACTGGTCAAGGGCGATTTCGTCTACAATGCACGAACCGGTAAGAAGGTGAAACTGGGTCGGATCGTGCGGATGCACTCGGACAACATGGATGAAATCGACCGTGCTGGCTCGGGAGATATCGTCGCATTGTTTGGAATCGACTGTGCCTCGGGTGACACGTTCCGTTCCGAGAAGATAAATCTCGTGCTCTCATCGATGCACGTAGCGGAACCAGTGATCAGCCTCTCAGTGAAGCCTATCGATCGCAAAGCCACCGACAACATGTCCAAGGCGTTGCAGCGATTCACCAAGGAAGATCCGACCTTCCGCGTCGCTTTCGATCCCATGAGTAGCGAGACCATCATCTCCGGCATGGGAGAACTCCACCTCGAGGTATATGTCGAAAGAATGAAGCGCGAGTTCAAGGCTGAGGTGGAGGTCGGAGCGCCCAAGGTGGCCTTCCGGGAGCGGATCACTCGAGCAGTCGAGTTTGACTACACCCACAAGAAGCAAACCGGTGGATCGGGTCAGTTTGGCCGAATCATCGGAACCATGGCTCCCAGCGAAGACGGCGAATACAACTTCGAGAGCAAGGTCGCGGGAGGAAATGTCCCGAGAGAGTACATCCCATCGGTCAAGAAGGGTTTCTCTCAGAGTCTCGACAAGGGAATGTTGATCGGTGCACCGATCGACGGCCTGCAGGTGACCTTGACCGATGGTGGATACCACGCAGTGGACTCGTCTGACATGGCGTTCCAGGCGGCAGCCAAGGGCTGCTTCAGGGAGTATTACAAGGCCGGAAAACCGGAAGTTCTCGAACCCCTGATGACGGTCAGCCTGGAAGGGCCGACCGAGTTCCAGGGAGACATGGTCGGCACCCTTCTCCAGCGACGAGGGGTCCTCAACGGCACGGTGGACGAGGAAGGATTCGTCCGCATCGATGCGGACGTCCCCCTCGCAGAGATGTTTGGATACGCCACCGCACTTCGCTCCGTGACCCAGGGCAAGGCGGAGTTCACCATGGAGTTCAAACGGTACGCTTCAGCGCCCCGCGATGTCCAGGAAGAACTGGTGGCGGAATACCGAGCCGAGCGTGAGGCAAAGAAGTAACCACCTCGATCTTGAGGCGATCGGCGATCGCTTCGAGCAAGAGACCAGCAGCAATAGCGAAAAGCCCGGGTCCTCTCCACTGGAGAGGACCCGGGCTTTGTTCATGGCCAGTGGAGATCCACGCTTCATCTGAAATCTAGCAATCTCCGTCTAGCGATCTCCGATGAAGCGCTCGACCGAGCGCCGAGTTCCTTGCAGAGCGACTCGTTGGGTGTACAGATCCAGCGCACGGATTCCACCCAGTTCCTCACCGCCACCAGCCCTTCCGGGGCCCCCATGAAGCGACTGTGGTAAGGCGACTCCCGATCCTGGGGCCTGGCTCGCCATCTTTTCCGATGCCAGATAAAAGCGACCACTCCAGGAACCACACCTCTGTAGCAGGTCAAAGGTCCATTCTTCTGAATCGCTGTAGACCGAGGTCACTAGCGTCCCCTTGCCCTTGCTATTGAGACAGGCAGCGCTTGCGGCTTCTCCGTCGTAGGGGCAAATCGTCGAAACCGGACCGAACACCTCCAGGTCGTGAACCAGCTCATCGGTGGCTCCCTCCCTCAGTTTCAGCAAGGTCGGCCCGAAGAAGTAACCCTTGCCCTGCTCTGCCCCAACTCCCTCGATCCTTTCGCCGCTACCGTGGATCAACTCCGCAACCTCGCGTAATCGAGCCGTTCCATCGAGCACGCTGGAGAGTTGATCTGCAGTGGCGAGCGGGCCGACATTGACCTTCTCGTCGAAGGGATTCCCCACCACTCTCGATTGCATTTCTTCGCAGAGAGCATCTTGCAACTGATCGATCCGATCGATCGGAGAGAGGATTCGACGAATCGCAGTGCACTTCTGGCCACTCTTCTGGGTCACTTCCCTCGCAACCTCACGGACGAACAGATTCCACACCTCTGATCCGGGTTCAACATCCGGTCCCAGAATCGCAGCATTGAGGCTGTCTGCCTCGACATTCACTCGAGTCGACTGTCGCAGAAGATTTTCATGAGAACGAATCCGGAAGGCGGTGCTGGCCGAGCCGGTAAAGGCGACCACGTCCTGACCTGTCAAGTGATCGAAGAGATCGCCGACCGATCCGCAGATCAGTCCCAGGACCCCTTCCGGCAGCACTCCGGCCTCCACCACAGCATCGATACAGCGTTCCGTCACGATCGAGGTGCTGCTCGCGGGCTTCGTGATCACAGGCATTCCGGCGAGAATCGCAGCCGCTGCTTTCTCGGCAAATCCCCACGCTGGAAAGTTGAAGGCATTGATGTGAATAGCCACACCATTTCGAGAAAGTCGACCGTGGCGTCCCCAGTACACGGCGTTCCTGCCGAGAGCTTCTCCCTCTCCATCCGCGAGGCGAACAGAATCACCCAATTCCTTGCCCAGTGCGCCGTAGTGGTAAAGAGTTCCAGTCGCTCCATCGATGTCGAACTTGGAATCTTTACGTGTACTTCCACAACTCTGCATCGAGAGTTCCAGTAACTCTTCTCGCTTGGAGTGTATCGCCTTCGACATCGCGATCAGTAACTCACCTCGCTGGCTGAAGGTCAGTTCTCTCAGAGCACTGCCTCCAGTACCGCGAGAGAACTCCACCGCTGCCTGAAAATCGACTCCAGAACTGGAGACGGTAGCCAGCGAGACCTCGGTGGTCGGATCCACCACTACCGAACCGGTTTCAGAGCTGGCTGAATGCCACTGACCCATCAGATGACTACGCAGGAACTTCACTCTGACCCTCCTTGCTGAAAACGATGAACCCCGACCCAACGGTCCAGGGCTCGGCGGATTGAACCGTATTAGATACAGGGAGACGATCACGTTCCAGAAGATCAGGGGATACGAGCCGCCAGATCGAGACAATTTGG
Organism: Planctomycetota bacterium; assembly: GCA_012960845.1. Lineage (GTDB taxonomy): Bacteria > Planctomycetota > UBA8108 > UBA1146 > UBA1146 > QNYK01. Next base: position 10,557 of record DUAN01000018.1, read on the forward strand.
GTCGAGGAGCGGCTGTTCAGGGTCTGGGAGAAGGGGCGAATTGAGCCCTGGCACCGTCAGAATCGCCAGAGATCGCTCACGGTAGGCAGGCACCAAGATCATCTGCGGTCGGATCGATACCGTAGCCAGGATATGGGTATGGAATCGTCTCGCCGGAAGAAAAGAGGAAGTTGAGCAAGTAGATGGCATCGCCGATGTTGAGCTGGCCATCGTCATTTGAATCGGCAGCGTCCGGGCAAACACTCGCTACACCACTGGTGAACAGATAGTCGAGCAAGAAGATGCCATCCGCGATGTTGACCGACTGGTTGTAATTCGCATCTCCCCTGACAAAGAGGAACTGAGGTGCCTCGGAGATGTTGACGGTCCCGTGGATCGGGTAGGGAGACTCGGAGAATCCGCCCTCGATGGCATACATGGTATTGATGGGTGGATTCCCGACTCCTTCGGCGAATCTCAATTCGGTCGAGGTTCCCAGAGGGAATCCGAAATTGACGGTGTAGTCGAGCGTGCACAGGGTCTGATTCGATCCCGGTTGCATCATCCTGCCGTCGAAGGGCGGCAACGTATCAAAGATCACCGCGATGTACATCGTGGAATCCGCACCAGCCATGTTGACCTGGGAACTGATGAACTCCGGAGCCAGCGATTCCGCCAGAGTTCCGCTGAGTGAAATTTCTGACATGTCGAGAATCAAGCCATCAAACTCCACTGCGATTTGAAATCCTTGCAGGTAGGCGGAATGAGTGCCGAGTACCGGGTGGTAAACCGGCTGTCCACCGAACACTGAGATATCCGCCAATTCCATCGAGGATTCAGGTGGGGCGACCACCAGCGGATAGGGCCAGACTGACGTATCGGTGCCCCCTGGCCCCTCGACTGTCAGAGAGAGGGTGTAGATGCCCGGTTCAAGATAGGTGTGATCACCACCATTCGATGTACTCGTTTCTCCATCCCCGAAATCCCAGTAGTAACTGGAGATCAACCCGCTGCTCTCGCTCTCGTAGCTGATGGTGTGATCAGCGACCCCATCATCTGTCGATTGAATCAACAATTCCGCAACAGGAGCGGGTGTGTCATGGAAGTACCAGGCATCGTCATCGGCGATGACGAGAAAGTGTTCGTTTCCAGCAGCATCGATGGCCACTTCCACCTCTTGCGGAATGCCGCTGATGCCGGTCAAGGTCTCGCTGACCACTACCCCACCAGGATTGAAGGTGTATCGCCAGATCAAATCATCCTGGATCCAGCAGATGCAGAAGCGATCGGTGGCCAGGCTATCGAAGGAGAGGTGAGTGAGTCCGTTGGCCCGATCATGGATCACCTGCTGATCGGTGATTCCGCTACTGATGGATCCCTCAAGTAACAGCAGTTGATCTCCGAGCAGAGTGGCGATCTGTAAATTACCCAGAGCATCCGATTCCAGTTCCAGGTAGGTAGGAACCGATAGCAGGTCATACAACTCCATCTGAGAACTGATGGAGCCAGAATCGGCGACCCTGTACCACAGTTGCGTTCCATTCAGCCAGCAGATCAACACCGAATCTCCACCGACGGGACAGAGGTGGCTGATGGATCCGGAGCCGAGTTCGACCGGCGGATTCACGCCGTACTTCATCATCACGGTATCGGTGTTGGCATCCGATCGAATCCAACTGACCACCCGATGACCGCTATCGAGAATCGTGACCGCTGAACTGTGTTGATCTTCGGGTCCCTCGCTGACCTGCTCAGGTGCGCCGAAGCCAACGGCGACACTCTCGATCACTGACACAAATCTGGAGCCGGAGCCGATCTGTTGGTCGAGCGAAATCAGGTAGTGAGCTGCAGAGCCCTGGGTCAGCGATGGCAATCCGATCTGATTGGAAGAGTCGAGAGCAGAGACCATCGTCGAGTATTGCAGGACGGTGCCGCTGAACAGCACCTGATCGATGGACTTGGCGCAGATAGAAACCTGCTGAGGTGAACAGGTCGAGCAACTGGTATCGAGATGAATCTGCCCGCCAGCAACCGGCCCGATTCCTTCCGTGAGAAGAATTGGTGACTGGATCTGGCCCCACAGCGAGGTCTGGATGAAAGAGCACAGGAGCAGGATAACCCAGCAGGCAGACCACCTGCTGGAGATCGAATTCAGCCTCTTTCGAGTGCACATCCGGAAATCCCTCTCGATCTAATCACCGCCATGAAGAAGGATGGCGGTCGTGGCCCGTTCGAACTGTTCAGATCGAGGGATCAGCGGATGAAGCGCACACCTCATCCTGCTCGGATCTGGTTGCGACATCCGAAGCGATACACGAGAAGGCATCGAATGCGCTGAAATATCACCAAATACTAGATTGCAGCCCTATTCACACTTGAAGAACTATCCTATTTGACCATGAAATACTCTGATTCGGAAGGGCCGAGCAGGGCTGGCCCCTGTAGGCTCCTCGGACCCTTTGAAGCACACCGTCCGCGCCCCGATGAAGGGTGCCGTGCATCCTCCATCGGAGCGGGCCTCGAGGAGGATCGGCGAGGGCTCATCCTCGGCCACTCGCTAGAAGGTCTGTCGAGCTTGACTCTCGAGCCGCTGCTGCGCCCTCAGCACCGAGAGGATCAGCAACGAACTGGTCAGCCCCACCAGAGGTAACTCGAAGCCAGGGCGCCATCGCCGCGCCTCCTCGACGGTGACCGACCCGCCCTCGAGTTGTGCATCGGTGGCGGTCGGTGGGGACGAGGGAAGGATCCACAGCACCAGGGAAAGGCCAAAGGGGACCAACGACCACCGGCCAATCGGATCGATACGCATCGGATCTCCCTCCTGCTCTGGAAGCGCACTGACAGGTGGGCCAGCATAAGGCAATGCCGGGGCGGATCAACGCCGCTCAACCGATCCACTCATCTACTTGCCGTCGCCACCACCTTGGGTGACCATCGGGTCTCACGAGACTGATGGAGGATCCTTGACCACCGGCAACTTACTTCCAAGAAACTCGACCCGAGCGATAGATGTCGGCAGCACCACCATCGGTGCGGGAAATCCGATCGTCGTACAGAGCATGTGCGCCACATCGACGAGCGACATCGATCTCACTTCGCAGCAGGTCCAGGCACTGGCGGATGCTGGAGCAGGAGTGGTCCGACTGGCGGTCGACTCTCGCAAGGAAGCGCAAGCGGCACTCGAGATCGCTGCCAGGGTCGATGCCAATCTGTGTATCGACCTGCAAGAGAACTGGCGCCTCGCACAGATCCTCGCCCCCGGTGTGGCAAAGATTCGCTACAATCCTGGCCACCTCCATCACCATGAACGATCCCTCGACTGGCAAGAAAAGGTCAGGCGTATCGCTTCCTGGGCTGCTGAAGGAGACACAGCGCTGCGAATTGGTGTCAATTGTGGATCGGTGGATCCAGCGATGATGGAAGCATGGCCCGCAGGGGATTCGATCTCTCCGATGGTCGCCAGTGCCCTTGAACACGCTGAGTTTCTCGACTCCATCGGGTTTGATCGCTACGTCGTCTCCCTCAAGGACTCCGATCCAAACCTGGTGATCGAGGCCAATCGGAGATTTGCTGAACAGCGACCCGAAGTTCCACTCCATCTTGGAGTGACCGAGGCAGGATTACCCCCCGATGGGATCATCAAGACGCGGATCGCATTCGAGCAATTGATCTCGCGTGGCATCGGAGACACCGTTCGAGTCTCGCTGACCCTACCCAACCCGCAAAAGTCACAGGAGGTGACTGTTGGACACGAGATCCTCGAGGACATCTCCCAGGGTCGGGTACGAAGTGTCGTGCAGTACCAGGGTGAAGGCCCCAACATCATCTCGTGCCCATCCTGCTCGCGGGTCGAGAATGAAGCATTCGTGGAACTGGCCCAGCAGGTGAAGCAGATGTCTTCGCAATTTTCACAGCACGACATCACCATCGCCGTGATGGGCTGCCGGGTCAATGGTCCCGGCGAGACGGACGACGCAGATCTTGGTTTGTGGTGTGCTCCCAGTTTCGTCAATCTCAAGCGTGGATCGAAAAGCCTCGGATCCTATCCTTACGAGCAGATCCTGCAACGTCTCCAGCAAGAGATCGAAACGTTGATTGGACAGCGAGGATCGACCCAATAAAGAGATGCCGGTAACTGGTCAACAGGTTCAGTGTCCATCCCCGTGCCCATCCCAGTGCCCATCCCAGTGCCGATGAGTCGCAGCCAGTGTCATTCCCCAAAAAAAACTGGCCTCCATGACCGTCGGTCATGGAGGCCAGTCATCTTCTACCCATCGATCTTCGCCTAGGGGCACAGTGGGAAGGAATCGCACGACAGCACGGTCCCTGCGGGATCCACTCCACAACCGGGGAACGGAGCAGCAGGCGCCGGCCCCCCGGAAAACATGTATCCCAGCAGGAATACGGTATCCGCAACATTCACGGAGTCATCATTGTTGACATCGACGGCTCCCTGACAAGAAACCGTTCCGTTTCCAAACAGGTACTCGAGACTCGCCACAGCATCACTGATGTCATGACTTCCATCGACATTGATGTCTCCGCGGATCCAGTCCTGAACTGCACACTCATCCGGTTCTCCATTTGCGTCTGCGTCGGCGCTGGTTCCCGAAGCGATGTCACAGGAGTCGGGGGTTCCGTTGGCATTGCAATCGGCAACCGTACCGCTCGAAATCTCACAAGAATCGAGAGCCCCGCTGGCATCGCAATCGAGGGTAGGATCGAGCCCGATCTCGCAACTATCCGGAGTCGAGTTGTTGTTGCAATCCGCCGCAAGACCTCCGGCAATGTCGCAAGAGTCGAGAGTTCCGCTCAGGTCACAGTCCACCGTCGGATCGGTGCTGATCTCGCAGCTATCGAGAGTGCCATTGGCATTGCAATCGACCGCCACTCCACCGGCAATCTCGCAGGAATCCAGCGTTCCACTCAGATCGCAGTCGACCGATCGGTCGACACTGATCTGACAGCTGTCGAGCTGCCCATCGAGGTCACAATCCACTGCCCCTGCCGCAAGATCGCAGGAGTCGAGCTGGCCATTGGCGTCGCAATCCACTCCCGTCGTCTGATCGATATCACAAATATTGGGAATCCCATCGCCATCGAGATCTGCATCGCAATCATCGATCTGGCCATCGCCATCGGTATCCACTTCGCAACTATCGGGCACTCCATCTTGATCACAATCAGCCATCCCAGTCGCCACGTCACAGATGTCGGGAATCCCATTTCCATTGCAATCCGGTACCGATCCATCGGCGGTCGTGCATTCATCCGGGTTGCCATCGATATCACAGTCCTGGCTGGTCCCGTTGGCGATGTCCTGGGCATCTGGAACGCCGTTCAGGTTGCAATCGGTGATCCCGGAACAATCGACATCCTCGTAGCGGAAATCATCGACTCCAGCCTCCACGATCGATCCAGACCCCAGATCACTGGCGGTGAAACGAACCTGAACATTGCCCGTCAGCAGGACAAAATCTGCAACCATGAAACTGTGCTCGATCCAACCACCAGTGGTTCCGGTTCCGCCGGGTCCTACCGTTTCAACATCGATCCAGGTGGACTGGTCATCCGAAACTTGCACAACAAAAACATCTGCGGATGGACTGGCACCGCTGTCATTGGAGTACCAGCGGAAGTAACTGACCTGGGGGCTGGTCGACGCGGTCAGATCCATCGACGGCGAGTAGAGGGTAGTCGAACCTCCATCTACGTCGTTGGCTCCGAGAGATCCTCCGACAGCACCCTGGCCGGTGAACCAGCACTGGGTTCCCGGAACAGTGTGGTCATCTTCTGGTTGAGCCGCGGTTCCGATCGGATCGGCACGGGTCCAGGTTCCAGTCGTCGCATCGTTGGGGGCCCCCACCACCCATCCAGAGGCAACCTCGAAATCTGTAACTTCGAGGGTGACACCAAAAGTGGAGAGCCCTGCGACCGGTGCGGTGGATCCCCCATCGGGGTAACTCACCAGCTGGCCCGCAGCACTCTGAGCCTCGATCCACCAGCCGAACTCGCTTCCGCAGGTCATCGGTGGAAAGGTCATCTGATAGTCGAGTCCACCGACGAATACCAGAGGTATCGACTGGATGGTGATTCCCGTATCGATGCGAAGCCACTCGCTGCCCGCCTGCACGGAGGATCCAGCGGTGGGAGAAATCACCACATCGAAAGTCTCGCCTCCCAGTGGATTGAACAGCGTCGGATCTCCTCCGGGCACGGTGATCGAGAGCGCCGGTGTGACCGTGATGTCGCACGGCACCACCCCGGAGGGGACGGCGGCGACAGTGGCGTTGACACCGTACTGGTGGGCACCGGGTACTGGACTGGCATCGGTGTAGGAGGTCAATGAACCGCTAAGGTTGGCGATCACCGCTCCGTCGCGACTGACCTCGATCGAATCGTACACCTCGCCATTGGACCAGCTCAGGCTAACCTGTTCTCCGACCTGGGTGCAGCCAAGGGCAGAGACGGGAATCGTGAAGTCGCCACTGGGTGCCAGGATGTCCATCGTCGAACTGCCCCCACCGGAGAAGTGTCCAAGAGTCGCGGTGACCACCGTCGGTGGCGCATTCGCGACGAAACGGAAGTTGTGGAGAGAACTCCAGCGGATCGCATTGGCATTCACATCTTGCGCCGCAGTCTGGGTCGCCCAGGAGATCACCCCTGCATTCTGGGTGGCGCTCCATGGAGTCGAACTGTACGGCTCTCCACTGTGATAGTTCGGATGATGCGATTCGATGGAAGTGAGGGAAACTCCTCCCGCCAGAGGCATCTCGAAGGAAGCCACCGACCGTGTCGAGTTCATGTTGAAGATGGCGTACTCGTAGGCATGTTGCCCACCGCCCAGATCGGTCACCTTGTATCCGAGGATCACCAGACCATTGTCCGCATCGATGGTCTCGATCAGCGTCACCGCTGGATCATTGTCTTGCCACGCCTGGATCCCGGGTTGCTGCCGCTGAGTCGAGGAGGTCAGGGTCATGGCGCGAGAAGCGTTGGTCGAGAAGACCGCACTGCGATAGGAGCAATTGTTGTGGGCATTCCCTGCAGCGGCGTCATCGGGGGTCACGTAGTGCCCCTCGACGAAGTAAAGAGCCCCGGGATTCAGGTTCGGATCATTGTCACTGGAATTGACCCGCAGCCGCTTGGCGGTGAGGTCGGTGTTGGGTGCGTTCATGTTGATCGGGTAGAGGTAACCACCGTTGGCTGGATCGGTCACTTCGGAGCGCGGCCCGAGACCCGATTGCTGTCCGTTGAGCCCGGATGAGTACGGGTCGGAACAGCCGACCCCCAGCAAGGCACCATTGCCGGGGTTGTTACAGCCGCATCCACACGAATTCTGTGCGAGCGCAAGAAATCCATGCTTGAGCCAGCTCATTCCAATCTGCTCGAAACGGCCTTGGTGCCAGCGATAGAGGTTCTGACCAATCACTGGATGCAGATTCTGATTGGAAATCCACAGCAGCGTGTCGGTTCCAATGTTGCAAGAGGTGGTCCCGACCGAGTAGGCGTAGTGCCCGCCCGCCAGACCATAACTCTGGGTACCGACCAGTTCCCCGACCATCACATCGGGGCCAGTTCCACCAAATCCTCCACCGGGATCACAAGGCTGTGCCTCGACCGACGATGTGAAGGTGATCGGCAGCAACCAGATGATGGCAAGCAAACTCCAGCGGCTGGATGATGAATAACGCATGGTGATCCTCCTGGAGACCCAACACCGAATCGTTGGAATGGATTCCCCCCTCTTCATCCGAGCAGTCAGAATCCAGTAATTGTTTACCACTTTTTCGCCCGATTGAAACCCTGGACGATTCTCCATCTTATCACTGTACGGCTCATCAAAACAGATCCCGCGTCCCTCTGTGGGCTGGTTCGAATCGCCGCCAGCGCAGTTCGGGGGGGGCTCAATCCCTCCGCAGCGTCATGCCGCTGAAGGATGGGCTCAGTCGGCAAATTTTCCGTGAAACTGACTGTTATCACAGATGGAGAAGAATTGAGATACTTCTGACCATCGGGTCCCGCCTGGAGAGATCGAGGCCCTGGAGAATCACGCTTCCTCTTGCACCGCCAAGAAGAACAATCAAGGGGCAAACGAGGGCCAGCGTGGCAGGGCGAGGCAAAAAAAATGCGGTCGACGGAGACCGTCGACCGCAACTCAATTTTTGGTAGCGGGGGCAGGACTCGAACCTGCGACCTTCGGGTTATGAGCCCGACGAGCTGCCAACTGCTCCACCCCGCGATAGTTCACTTCAATAGTTCACTTCAATAGTTCACTTCGAAATCGGTCCGATCGTGACCGCTCAGCCAGTCCGCTCGAAACGAGAGTTGCGAAGGTAAGCAATCGCCACTTCAAGGTCAAGTGGACTCATTCCATTTCCTCGGAAAGAGCGGACCCCACCCCTCGATTTCACCGCTGAACAGTTTCACCGCTGAACAGTTTCATCGCTGAACAGACCCGTTTCTCGGCCTATCTCGTCCACCAGATGGCATTCCCTGAACGACCTGCACCATCGCCCGCTCCCCACCGATATCTCAGCTGCTGGCGATGAACTGATCGATCAGTCCCAGTAACTCCCTGGTGTCGTCGAGAGTCACGGCTCCCATGTGCCCGATCCTGAACGTCTTCTCCTTGAGATCGCCGTATCCATTCGACAGGAACATGTCGTTCTCGCGCAGCGCCGAGTTCAGATCTGCGATGGAAATTCCTCGGGTGTTCTCGATGCAGGTCAGCGAGACCGATTCGAATCCCGATTCAGCAAAGAGATCAAAACGATCTCTGGCCCATTCCCGGGTCAATTCTGCACGCTCCTGATGACCACCGTACCACCCGTCTTCATCGGCGAGAATCATCGCAAGGCGATCCTTGAGTGCCTGCATCAGTGCGATGGTGGGTGTGCTGGGTGTCTGATTCTTCTTCCACGACTTGTGCATGGCGAGGAGGTCGAAGTAGAGGCCTCGGTTCTCGATGGTTTCGGCTCGCTCCAGCGCCCGCTCCGAGATGGCCAGCAGCGCCAGGCCTGGAGGCAACGCGAGGGCCTTTTGACTGCCGGTTGCGAGGTAATCGACTGTAGCCATCTCCCCCAGATGAATGGGGACCGCCGCCGCACTGGTGATGGCATCGACCAGCAGGAACACATCGTCCTGCTCCGCCACCACCTCGGCGATGTCCGCCAGCGGGCTCATCACTCCAGTGCTGGTTTCGTTGTGAACAATCGTCACCGAGTCGAAATCTCCGCGAGACAGTTCTTCGCGCACTTTCTCCGGCTTGATCGCTTCGCCCCATGGGATATCCACTCGAGTGGCGTTCTTGCCGTTGGCCACACAGACCTTGTAGAAGCGATCACTGAAGGCTCCGTTGACCAAGCAGAGGACATTTTCCCGCACTCCATTACGGACCGCTGCCTCCATTCCTCCGGTTCCCGAAGAGGTCAGAATGTAGACCGGATTCTCGGTATGAAAGAATCTCTGAGAGTCTCTGTGAAGTACTTCTCCCAGTGCCGTGAATTCGGGAGCACGGTGGCCGATCATCGGCCTGGTCATCGCCTGGAGAATTTCAGCTTCCACCTCGACTGGCCCGGGAATGAACAGGCGGGGAACATCCCTGCGGACTGGGTGATCGTCGATGGTTCTCATGAAGTCTCCTGTTCGTCGATAAATCGGGCCACCACACCGGTGGAAATCTTGGGTTCAAAAAAGGTAGTTTTAGGAGGGAAAATCTCACCCGCCAGAACGCGGGTCCAGAACTCTTCTCGACTGATCGGAGGTAGGATACAGAAGACCCCACGCTCCACCGAGTCGAGGATCTTGCGTCCATCTTCGATGACATGAGGTGTCGCCGGGGCTCCCAGCCCGCCGATCTGCTCGACAGTATCCGCCAGCCGTCGTGCCAGCGTCGGTCGGCTTGCATCTTGCCGACAATACAACACCGTCGGATCTGCTCCGGGGATCTCGATACTCCAGCGATCCCCGTCTCCATCGTCGAGAGCCTCGACGATGCGGTCTCGCACCTGCTCGGGGGTCAGATCCCCCTGGTCCCAGGACCAGACCCGATGGGTCGGCAAGATTCTCAAGCCTTCTTGATTCAAATCGCAGAGAAACGCCAGCACCATACCCGCAGCGGGAAGTTCGGGATCATCTTTCAGTTCCAGCGCCGTGGTGTAACGGTGATGTCCATCGGCGACCGCCGACGGCAAGTCTTCCATACTCTGTTCCATCGCTGTGACCTGTTGAGGATCATCCAGCCGATGCAGGATATGAGTGGTTCCATTCCAGTCCTGCTTCTCGAAGACCAGTTCTCCGCTGCCCGATCCTACGCCCACTTTCGCCAGCGCAGTTTCGAGCCCCTCGCAGGTCAGCATCACCACTCCGGTATCGATGCGGGTGCACCTGGCCTGCTCGACCAGCCGCTTTACAGTATCGGGTCGAATCTCCTCGTGGCGCAGAACTCCGTCCCCCCACGGTCGACTTTCCACCGCAGCGAGAACTCCATCGAGTTGGTGGTTTTCTCCCGATTCGCTGCGATACCGGATGCTGTAGCGATAGAAGGAACGACTCTCTTCGCGAATCAATCGGCCCTCTTCAAATGCTCTCCGCAATGCGGTTCCACAGCCTCGGAACACATCTTCCCCGACCGGTGACTGCGGATTCTCTCCGAGGATCCAACGCACCGCATTATCGGGTGAGTGATCCAGTAACTTCTGATGAAGATCCGGGGCAATCACATCATAAGGCGGACAGATGACATCTCCCGGGTTCACCACCTCAGGATTTGCGCGCAGTCCCCGAATGGCTCTCATCTTTGGCACGTTCAGTCCTCCATCGTCTGGTAACAGATGTTCAGAGTTTGCAAGGCGTAGGAGGTGGCGAGGATCGGGTCCGCTTCCCACCAGCGATCGATCGGGTTGGACCAGGATCCATCCGGGTTCTGTCTCTCGATGAGAACAGCGGCTAACTCCTGCGCCCACAGATGCTCTTGTCCCGTGGCGTCAGTCACCGTCTCGACCTCGAGCACCTGGAGCGCTCGAGCCATCACTGCCAGGTAATAGAAATACCCCATCTGACCACGATCCGGATTTTCCGGGGTCGCCATGCCTGGGTTCTCCTCGACGCTCCAGTGATTACGGATCCACGAGAAAGCAGCCGCGATTCTCGGGTCATCTTTCTTCAAGCCGGCATAGATCATCGATTTCACTGCCGCATAGGTCATCGATCCGTAGGAGGAGAAGGACTGGCTACCATCCTCGTGGGTCACCAATCCCGCCTTCGATTCATCCGGGTGATAATAAAATCCCCCATCTTCGGTCGAGGTCTTCTGCGCTGCAGTGAGGGCATCGTTGCTGCTCTGGCGATTTTGACAGCGTGAGATGAACTGCGCCGCACGCTTCCACACTTCCGAGTCCTCCGACAGGCCCGCTGCCGTCAGCGCTTCCAGCGCCAGCTGGGTGTTGCTGAGATCGGGACGGCGATCACTACCGTAACCGATTCCCCCCCAGGAACGGATGTGGGTGGTGGGATCGTAGGGAACCGGAGTGGATTGCTCCGAGCACTGGAGACCCGAGATGTAATCTCGCATGCGCGCCACCTGTGACAGATAGCGCGGTTCCTTGCGACCCGCATCGAGAGCGGTCAATGCCAGCAGCGTCACCGATGTCTTGTAGTTCATCAGCCCCTGGTCCGGCACATACACTCCACCATCCGATTGCTGTAACGACAGCAGGTATTGGACTGCGGCACTGATGAAGGGGCCATCTTCCTCACGGTAGGCACGGGGAGAATCGACCAGCGCTTTCAATGCCATCGCGGTGATTCCGGGATCGCCGGCATGGGATCCCCACGACCCATCGGGTCGCTGCGAATCGATGATCCAGTTGGCACCCTTGTCGATGACCCCCTTGAGATCGGCCCGATCAAGTGGTGTTCGCTGCTCATCCTCTTGAATCTTCTGGTGCAACGGATGGGCCTGCATCGACGGGGTGAGTAGCCCCAGCAAGAGTGCCATGAACAGGATCATCCGAGTTGCCATGGAGCCGTCTGTGGGTGCCATCACTGGGGCACTTGGGGCACCTGGAGCGCTTGATATCATCGTCCTCCCTCCCCCTCACGAAGTGGTGGCTCGGTGTCTGGGTTCAACGGCCGGGGTGGCAGTTCCATCCGGATCGCTTTCGGGTCCACATCTCCCGCCACTGCGCGGCGTATCAACAATGTGACCGCAGGTGGATCATCCCTTCGATGATGGGGAAGAACATCCGAATATGCAAAATAATCGCCGTCCGGATAGGGCAACGCCAGCGGATTGTCGAGAATCGCCCACGGCCGGTGGCTGAGGGCGACCAATTCTCCGGTGACCCGGGCCATGAAATGCTCTCTCGGCGCCGATCCTTCAGGGGCCCCAGGGGGCGGATCGAGCCACTGGAATCCCGATCCGGTGAAACTGAATCCACAGCGCGCCATCGATCTCTCCATCGGAGCATTGATCAGACAATTCTCGACCCGGATGGTCCGGAGACGCTTTCGCCCCTCTCCATCGAGCACCTCAAATCTGAGCGACAAGATCACTCGATCCCCGCCGCTGAGGGGCCCCAGATCGTACTCCGATTCGGGCCGTCGCGAATTCGTCAGACCCAGCAGCAACAGCACCCCCTGCAGATCCGCCGGATCACAATCGAGGCTGACCAGCGTCTCGTGCGGCTTCACTCCCGCAGTGCAGGCGACATACTCGACAAAACCACGATTGAGATTGAGCACTCCATCGACCTGTACTTCGCCGCTTTGAGGCGAATAGAACACCTTGCCCAGGGGGATCGATCCAGCACGAGTGGGTTCGGTGCCGGGGATCACGTCGACGGGGAGCCCGTGGACCGAGGCGAGAATCAGCAGGAGCAAGGTACTGGGTGGCATGGGTTCTCCAACATCGACAGCATCCCATGTTGAGATACCGATGTCCATCAGACCGACATGGATCGCTTCGGCAGGCCAGATCGGCTCCATCCAGGGGATTTCCAACCGGTCGGGTCCTCCCCAGGTAGACGCTCCAGACAGCGATCCGGTTCCGGCAACAAATCCCGGAATCCAGGCGATGAGCCCCGTTTCACGCCGCCTCACCTTGCAGGAAACCACGCTTCCCGATAGCCTTCTCTGATGCTCGAATCTCGTGGGCTCGATGATGAGACCTCGATGAATCGACCCCAGTGATCCCCGCCAGGTGAAGATCGGATATCTCTTGCCGAAACAGACCATCTCGAAAGTCCCTGCCGGTTCTGGACGCTGGAGCGTCGTAGCCGAACTGGAAGCGGGCATCCTTCGTCTACCGGTGGCACGGATCGACGGCCGAGAGGTATTGCTGGAGACCACCATCCGGCTCCGTGTCGGAGATCGGTTCGAACTGATCGTCGAGCGCCCCGATGGCCAAGCCGAGTTGATTCACGCCGAGGTGCTCAGCCGCACTTCTGCCGGAGTGCTATTGCGCTGGAAACCTGCGCATCCACGTGAACTCGAAGCTCTCGATCGGCTCTTCTCGGGGGACCCCTCCGGCGAAGGGCACTCCGATCTCGAATCGGCCCTCCGTTCCCGTTCGAGGCTGGTGAGAACTGCAGCCATCGCAGCGCAGCGCGATAGTGTCCGCGTGCTGAATCTGTCCGCCATCAAGGATTTGATCCAGGATGCGGTCGAGGATGTGGTGCGAGAGAGTGGGCTCTCCCACGATGAGAATGAGATCCAGCGTCTGCTCCAGGAGTCCGAGAAGGGCTTCCGCGAGAAACTCGCCGAGTTCGAGAGCGAGAAGGCCGATCTACAGTCGCATGTGCAGGGCCTATCCAGCAGACTGGATCGAGCCCAGAACTTGCTGGGGCGCGAAAAAAATCGCGAAGTCGAACGAGATCAGTTTACCCTTTCCGAAGGGGCGATGATCGAACTCGAATCGAAACTGGGCTCGGTGATCGATGCGGCGGTCGAATCGGGAACAGTCGCGGCGCCGCTCGAGGAGAAGCTCCGCGAAGCGATGGAACGATCTCTCGACTCGGAGCGGGAGCGAACCCGTATTCAAGAAGAGGGAGCTCGCAACGAGAACATACAGTTGCTCGAAAGAAAGATACACCGTCTCGCGCATAGCCTCGACGATGCCAGAAAAGATCGGGACCACGCACGCGAAAGCGCCCGCCGCGCCGAGGCGAAAGACCGTGCTCCCGGATTCAAGGGGGCAGGAGGCGACCGGGTCGAGGCCAGTAGCAGCGACGACCCCAACCAGGGGGTGCGCCAGGCGCTGCTGCTGGAACTGGTGCAAGAGAACAAGGAATTGAGGAGCAAAATCTCCGCGACAAGGACAAACTCACAGAAGACCGAGAAGGATCACGCCTGATCGGCAACGATTCACATCGGGAGAGGAAAAAGTGATGAGCGATATCGTTTACATTGGAATGGACCTCGGCACCAGCCGCACTTCCATCACCACTTCGACAGGAGTCCGGACCACCGTCTGGTCCTATGTCGGATATGCCCAGGATCATGTCAGTCGCAAGCACCTCGGTGGTCGTGACAAGGTGTTCGGTGAAGAAGCGGTGCAGAACCGGATGGCTGTCGATCTGGTGCGCCCCCTCGACAAGGGAGTGATCCAGGATGATGAGAAATCCCGGCACGCCGTCAGAGATCTGATCGAGTACGTCATCGAACAGGCGGAGATCCCCACCGGCAGCACCATCTACGGTGTGATCGGAGCCCCCGCCGAGGCCAGCGTCGACTCCAAGGCTCATATCCTCGCTGCCGCTTCCGAATTCATGGATAGCATCGTGGTCTGCTCTGAACCCTTCTCGGTCGCCTACGGCCTCGATTTCCTGGCCGATACCCTGGTCGTCGATATCGGCGCTGGAACCGTCGATCTGTGCCGGGTCCATGCCACGATGCCGAAGGCTGAGGATCAACGAACTCACCACTTCGGTGGAGACGCCATCGACGCCCGATTGACCGAGTTGCTGACCGAAAACCACCCGGAGGCACAGTTTTCCTCCAACATGGTGCGCGAGATCAAGGAAGATCACGCTTGTGTCGGAACCCACATGGATCCGGTCGTGGCGACCTTCCCGGTCAAGGGAAAGCCGACCGAGTTTGACATCACTGCAGAGGTGAGCGAGGCGTGCTCCGGTATCGTCGCCCCCACCGTCGAAGCGCTGCAAGATCTGATCGCCACCTACGACCCGGAATTCCAGCAGAAGATGCGCAATCACATCCTGCTCGGCGGCGGCGGCAGCCAGATCACCGGACTCTCCCGAGCCTTCGAGGAAGCCCTCGTCGAGTACGGTGGAGGAAAGGTGAAGTCGGTCGAGGAGCCGCAGTACGCAGGTTCCAACGGAGCTCTCAAGATTGCGCTCGACATGCCGGAAGACTTCTGGCAGGAGTTCATCGAAGAGCAAGAGACTCAAGCCTGATCGTCAGACGCTCGATCTGTTGTGAAAAGGGCCGGCAGGGGAAGCCCCTGCCGGCCCTTCTCGTGACTGGATCGATCGATGGAACTGCTCGTCACACCAGAGTGGCACTGCCCGCACCAGAGTGGCACTGCCCCGTACTAGAGTGGCACTGCCCCGCCTTCGAGCCATTTTCGCACCTGTAGCGCCTGACGAATTCTCACCTCAGGAAGCCCAGAGGGGTTGAAGAGGATCCCCCCGGGAGGACGGGCTCGATGAGACAACCCACCCCATGCCGCTCTTCTGACCTCTTCATCGATGTCGTCGAGAGCCTCTCCCAGGAGTGCCAGCGAGGTTGTTCGACGATCCTCGACCAACCCGCAGACACAGAGAAATCGAACTTCAGGGTCCTTCTCGATCAGTAGTCTCAAGCGCAGTGCGTCGTGGGCACTGGAGCCACCGATGGCGAGCAAGATTCCCGCGGCATTGCGCCGTGCAATCGGTCCCCCTTCTGCCAGCACCGTCGAGACTCCCGACACTGCACGTTCCCCGAACTCGAGCAGTGCGGTCTCGAGCAGGTCGTCTTCCGCTTGAGATCCCTCCGCCAGCATCCGGGTCAAGGGGGCCATCGCGCGGAAATCCCCCAGGTCCGCCAGCAGTGTACAGATCACTCTCTTGGTCCGGGCACTGACCATCGAATCATCGATGGTCGCCAGCAGCAGATTGCGGGTGATATCGGGTGCCTTATCCAGGCTCATCAAGATGCGATTCACTGACTTCTTGCGGATCGCTTCGTCGTAAGATCCGAGGTCAGGGATCACCGTCGTGTCGCGAATATCCTTCAAGACATCGGCCTCTACACTCCTCTTGTCCATCGGTTTGCAGCCGGAGCCAAGGACCATCAAACTGACGAGCAAGGTCGCCATTACTGTGCCGAGCAAATACTTGACCAGGGGTGAATCCCCCACGGATAGCGGCTTCATCACAGCCCCCTGACTGGTCGTAACGGAGAATTGTTGAGGAAATCCCAGCGCTCGTCGAGGGTCTGCAGGCGATCTCCCAGTTCATCGAGGGTGACCGTTCTGTTGCTGAATGATTCCAGGTCATCCTCGAGCACTCCCAGCGCAACTTCACCCTCGGAAACTGATCGTTGAAGACGGTTGGCGAGGAAGGTCGCTACACCGATGAAATCGAGACCACGTCGGTCGAGATCCCTGAGCAGGTCGCCATAAGTCAGTTCCTGTGCCGACTCCGCAGAGGGGAAAAGGATGCTTCTTTGCTGTTCGAGAATGCCACGGAAACCACCATGCTGCTGGTCGGTACGACCGAGCAACTCGAGGAAGGAGGCGAACTCCTCGAGGGAGCGAGTGTAGATCTGTTCGAGACTGCGAATCGTATCCTCCGACAGGCTGGTCTCGCCACGAAACACCACCAGGTCTCCCTTGTCGTAAAAAGTCTTCAACTTGTCGTACGAGAGGCTGACATGGTACGGACTGGTCGGCACCACGATTTCACGCCGCGGAGAGACCACGTCGTCGTAGTCGAGTCCTGGATTGAGGCTCTTGATGTTCTCGACCAGGATTGCAGCCGCCTGGAAGAACAGTTGGCGCTCCTCGACACTCCAGGTGCGAATCGACTTCTCGGGGTGCTTCCTCTTGAATGCACTGAGCGTTCCAGCCGCTTCTGGAAGGTAGTCTTCAAAGATCTTCAACCGACTGACCAGTTCACGCTTCTTGACGATGTTCAGCAACGTCAGGTCGACCACCTCATCGCTGGAGAACCCCTCCACCGGCGTCCTGCTGATCGGATCCAGCCCGACCAGGTCACGTCCCTTGAGGATGTAGCGGTCGTTGAAGAGCACACTGTTGTAGGTGTCGAAGTGGCTACTCTCCTTGGGAGTCGAAATCGGATCGATGCCATCCTCGCTGAGGATGTGAGGAGTCAGCACGATGATGATCTCGGAGCGAATCTGTTGCGAGTTCTTGCGACCCAGGAGGGCACCAAGAAACGGGATGTCTCCGATCAGTGGCATCTTGTTGCGGGAATCGAACTCACTCTCCTTGATCAGACCTCCGAGGATCAGCGGCCTGTGATTCTTGACCCTCGCCTGTCCCCGGAAATTCCGGATGGCAATCTCTGGAATTCCGAGCAGGTCCTCCTCGAAAACACGCTGTCGTCCCTGCAAATTATTGACGGTGATATCGATCAGCATCGAGACTTCATTCTCGTCCGGACCGCTGATCCTCGGCTTCACCACCAGAGTGGTCCCGATGTGCTCGGTCCCCACCTTGTTGATGTTCTCGACGAAATTGCTGCCGTTCGAATTTCGCACGACATCGGTGGAGATAAAGGTCGGTATCTTTTCTCCCAGGTGAAGCTGGCTCTGACGATCATCGAGTGCGTACAACTTCGGACGTGCCTTGATGATGGCATCTCCCTTGCGCACCAGTGCATGGACTCCGGCAAGGAACTGGGCGGAAAGGCGTTCGGAGGTGTCATCGAAGAGGAAGGACAACCCCGCTTGCTCGATCGGATTGAAGTTTTCCCCGACCTGGGGCATCGGGTCGCCAGGTAGCGGTGAGGCGAAGTCGATCACCGCGTGACGTTTTTCGTAGGCGAGCATGTCAATTCCCAGATCTGTCAGGGAATCGGCTTCCAGTTCGATGATCTGAACCTCGATCATGATCTGCCGTGCCGGGATATCTATCTTATCGATGAATCCCTGGATTCTGGCGATGTCCTTCTCGGTTCCGACGACCAGCAATCGATTGCGCGCTTCGGTCGAGGGCGAATCCTTGAAGGTGAGGGAGAGTGCCGCTTCGTCGATTCCACTGCCGAGATTCACCGGCGGCAATTCGACCGGATCGACGTGAGGAATCTCGAGAATGTAGGGGTACTCCGGCAAACTCCACGAAGGCAGGACCGTCTCGCTGGCGGCCTCATAGCGGGCATAGACCGCCTTCTTGTAGGTCCGTGTGATGGTCCGATTTCCTTGCTTGGTCGAGTCGTTCTTCACTTCCTCGGTTCGATGGTACACCTGGCAAATCTTGCCCGCCGCCAGCGTCTCGAGTACCAGTTGAATTCCGGCATAACGGATGGTGATCGATTTTTCGATCAGGCGATCCCTGACCTCCAGGTTCTCGAAATCCCGGATGATCCGGATCAATGCCTCGGTAGTCGGCGGATCCGCCGTGATCATCAACGACTGAGTGCGATTGGGAACCATCGCCACCGCACCATTTTCGACATGATCGGAAAGGACCGGAACTCCGCGGAGAAATTGCAGCACTTCCTCTGCATTCACATGGAACAACTCGACGAAGGTCAGATTGGGCACCTGAGCGATCAGCGTACCCGACCCAGGATGCGACGAGTTCACGCCGAATCCTGGCGATATCACGAATAGAAACAACAGTGGCCAGAGGGGCCAGTGGCCCTTTACATGCTTCAGGATTGCGTCACCTTCCCATTCTCCAACTCATCGATCCAACCCTCTTTCGCACTCTTGAGGTGGTAGCGTCTGAAGCCCCCGCTCGGTTCCCCGATTTACGTTCCCGACGCAGATTCCCCGCCCGCCAATGTCCGATCTCGCCCGTTTCGCTTGGTCTCCACCACCCATCGGTAGTGGCGCGGAGTCGCCCTCAAGGCAATCGAAGATTATCGGCTTATTACCAGCCATTCTCAACCAGAACCCAGCCACTCCAGGCGACCGGATCGCGATCCCTCGGATCTCCTCTTCTGGCCCTACATGCCCGCCTGAGCACCTCTGCGGGCTCTATCTGGCCATCCGTGGCTGCCACCAGCGATCCGAGAAATCTACCTGCCGAGGCGTCCTCGACCGGCCAAAGCGTCCCCAAAATCGCCTGACACCCCGCTTCGAGCGCCGCCCGCGGGAATCCCGCCAGATCGTCGGCGCCACTCGCCGAGCCCAAAGCGGTCTCACATCCGGTCAGCGCCAGCAGCCGACAATCGGTCAGTTCCATCCGCGACAACTGGTCGGCGGTGAGAATTCCATCGGACTCGCCGGCAGGGCTCAGTCGCAGATTCGACCCACCTGGGTCGTAGGGCTGGAAGTCTCCATGACAGGCGATGTGGAGCACCTTTGCGACCGTCGCCGCTTGCTCCACTGCGGCCACCGTCGCCGCTTCTCCTGAGCGCAACTCGACCGCCGGAAAACGATTCTGGATCCGCTCCCCTTCCGCCCTGGATCCGGGCAATCGAGATCGATCGGGAACCCACGGATCCACCACCGTCCACCACCCCTCCCTCGGTAGCGGTTCGAGCGCTCGCGGCCCGCTGCCGAGTCCAGGCAACAGACTCCAGCTGCAGCGATCGACCAGCGCTTCCCCATCGATGGTGAGGGTGCCCCAGGGAATTCTTCGCAATCCACCGATCGGGGCCAGCAGTAAGCGTTCGCACGGATTCAGATCCGCGGGGAAGAGTCGATTCGAGAGCCAGTCGGCTGCCTCGACATTCGCTCCTCGAGAGTGATGCAGTTCCATCCCACGCTCGATCGCCTCTCCTCGGCGCTGATCGATCCGCCGGTGCTGCCACTCTCCGCCGACGGTGGACCAGACCAGCAGCACCGTTCCTGCGTCGAGCGCCACCACTACCGTGGCGAGCCCCTGAGCATCGCGGGCCAGTTTTTCCAGTGCCGCTCGATCGATCGGCATGGCGCCGGGGCTTCGAATCCGGATCTTCTCGGCGGCGATCAAGGAAGAGAGCGCATCTCCTCTGCGAGATTCGATGTCTGCCAGCAAGATCGCTGGCTGTCGACGCAGACCCATCGCTGCCGCATCGTCGTGGCGACGACCACGGATCTGTTCGACGATGGAGAGGGACTCACGAGCCTCGGTGCGCGCCTCCGACAGGTTCCCCGTGACCATGTGAGAGCGAGCCAATGCCAGCGCACACCTCCAGCGGGTATCGGGATCGCCCGCCAGATCCAGCGCAGCTTCGGTCGCTGCACGAGTTTCCAGTGCCCAACCGCGCCATGAAGCCGCAGCAGCAATCTCCAGCAATGCTGCCGCCGCAGTGTCTCGATGGTCGAATTCACGTGCCGATGACAGAGCCAACCGCGCCCGTGACAACGCCTCGGTCAATTCGCTTCTCCAGGTCTCGCGATCGGATGAATACGTCGCTTTTCGAATGCTCTGAGCCGCTTGATCGATCAGTACTTTTTCTCTGGTGGTCGATCCAGATGGTGCTCGTTGGGCCGCAGACTCGAGTAACTGTTCTGCGGTGCGACCGTGGATCGAACTGACATCCGAATAGGCCTGCTGCACCGATGCATTCAATCTCATCCTTTCCGATGAGAGTGCCGGCACCAGCGCGGTATCTCGAATCGTCCGCAAGTCCTCGGCGGCCTGCTTGGTCAATCCCTCCTGCAACTTCCTCGCTGCACGCTCCAGAACATCTTCGGCAGTGGCACCATGGGGATACCAAGGCGCGTGATCGACAGCGGAAGCCATCCGATGAGGAATCGCCTGCTGCCCTGATTCGGTGATCCGGACCAGCAGTTCTCCGCCGGAGAATCGACCCGGATCGGGCCCGAACAGTTCCTGATCGGAAAACCTCAGATGCCGTTCTTGCCCATCGACATCGGCAGTGGTGAGAGACACTTCGATTCCATCACTGACCAGCAGCACCTCGATGTACCGCCAATCGGCGGAAGGTGGCAAGGCGATCGCCAGTACGTCGGTATCCATCAGTGGACGACTGGTCGACAGTTTCCCCTCGAGCAGGATCAGATCGTTGATCTGCGCCGCACTCCCGCAGGGAAAGAAAAACAGGGCGAGGCACAGGATGAGAAAGGGCAGCCCTATCGCTGCGGTGGCGGTCGAATCGAGCGGGAGCCACTGGCCGACACGAGTGCATCGTGGCCTGGATGAGCAGACCTCTGAATTGCGGGGTATGGAATTGCGCGGTATCGAATTGCGCGGTATCGAATTGCGCGGTATCGAATTGCGAAGCGTGGAATCGCAGACCGTAGAATTACGGACCACAGCATTACAGATGGTCGAGAAGCAAGATGCCGTGAACCCACGGCAATGCACAGATCTCATCCGAGAGGACTCCAGTAACCAGATCCCGGAGCGGCAGACCGAGACTCCCAAACTATGCCGGATCGTCAAAAAAAGTTCAATGCCCCTTTTGAGTCAGCGCTCATCGGAGTCGCTCATCAAACCATCTCATCGGACCAGATCATCGGTTCGATCGGGAGGCTCGACAGATCAAACCGAGCGAGTAAATCTTCCGCTCGACATCGAGTTCCCTGTTCGACCCACCCGCTACCATGAGCCAGTGCTCCGATGATCGCCTCAGGAGAGATCCCCTCTCGACGATAGCGAGCCAGACTGGTATCGCCGTGGCGCTTGGCCAGCCGCCTCCCATCGGGCCCAACGACCAGCGGGACATGGATGAAATCGGGTGATTCAGCCCTCAGATGACGATAGATCAACATCTGACGCGGTGTCGATGGGAGTAAATCGTCTGCTCGAAGCACTTCGGTGACCCCGGAGTCGAGATCATCCACCACCACCGCCAGCTGGTAAGCGGGAGTTCCATCGCGCTTGCGTATCACGAAATCGCCGTGGAGCCGCCCTTCACAGTGCCCCGCAAAACCATCCTCGAAGGCGATGGCGTCCTCACTCACCGCCAGGCGGATGGCACAGTCTCGACCCGTTTCCTCGGTCGCCTGCTGCTCGCTGCTCCAGCGCCCCCGGCAACTCCCGGGGTAGACCGGAGCATCGACGCCGATCGATTCATGCGGCGCAGTGGCAGCCTCTTCCACCTCACTTCGGGTACAGACACAGGGATAGGCGAGTCCCGCTTCGATCAGCGTGTCGAGCAGCTGCTGATGACGCGGCAGACGATCACTCTGGATCTGGACTTCCCCGTCCCAGTCGAGCCCGAGCCACTGCAAGTCCTCGATGGTGCTCTCGATGGCCCCCGATCGAACTCGAGGACCGTCGATGTCCTCGATCCGTAGCCACAACTGGCCCCCCTGGCTGCGAATCGACAGCCATGCCAGCAGAAAGGAACGGGCATTCCCGAGGTGCAGGACGCCGGTCGGACTGGGGGCCAGGCGGCCGATCAGTGGTCGCGAACGGAGACCCTCTGAAGCACCCAACATCTACTCCTCCCGCCACACCATCATGACCTGGATCGGCGGACCCGGTGGCACGCCAATTCACCCAATTCAGGGCATTTCTGCCGCTCTGCTGCGCCGACGATTCCCCCATCTGGACCAAGTGATAGAATCGTAGCACAGGAGTCGACATTGACGTCGATCTCTGCGATTCGCAGGGTCTGACACTGCCGTGTCCGATCCTGTTCCAGCCGATCCGGTGGGACGCCACTGGACGGGACCCTGTCCCCCCGGCTGCGGGAGCCATGTCCGCGCGAGGCCGGGTGTTGACCCGGAAGGAGGTGATCCATTGATGATAGTCCGTGGCTCTGCTGAGAGGTGCTTGGGTGGATGCACCCACTCCATGGAGTGGGCAGCCATCGCTGCCTGACCGCTCGGTAGATGATGGGGCCCGGCAGGAGATTCTCCTGCCGGGCCCTTCTTTTTTTCCTCGTTGCGACCGACTTCGAACCGTGCCGATCGATCCCTCCCCCCCGAATTCCCCTCCATCTCGAAAAAACCGCTGATTTCTTGAGATTAGTTGGGCCCGAGTCCTCGGGTCCTCTTGGCCCGGAGCCCTCTCGGCGGCACCATGGGTACCAGATCAATTACAACCCCCTGGCAGGACGGTGGAGGATCGTGAACTCCGAGATCAACTCGAGACTGCACGACATCGAGTCCCTGCTCGAGCGAATCCGCGATGCCACCTGCCATGAACAGCAGAAGGAGCGCCTCAAGGTTCTCGAGGAGCAGATGTCCGCCGCTGATTTCTGGGATGACCGTGACCATGCGGAAAAGACCATCACCGAGTTGAAGCGGGTCAAGGAATCGGTACAGAGCATCGAAGACCTGGCGCAACTGGTGGAAGATTCGCTGGCGATGGTCGAACTGGCCGTGGCAGATAGTGATGCCGAAACCCTCGAAGAAATCGAACGGGATAGCATTCTGTTACTGGAGCGTGCCGATCAGCTGGAACTGAAGACGCTACTTCGTGGCAAGTACGACAGTGCAAATGCCTATCTCGAGATTCAAGCAGGCGCCGGTGGAACCGATGCCTGTGACTGGACATTGATGGTTCAGCGGATGTTTCTGCGCTGGGCTGAGCAACAGGGCTACCGAACCACCATCATCGATGAACAGTTCGCCGAAGAAGCGGGTCTAAAATCCTCCACCATCCACCTGCAGGGGGATCACGCCTACGGCTACCTTCGTGCAGAATCGGGAGTCCATCGAATCGTTCGCATCTCACCCTTCGACGCCCAGGCCCGGCGACAAACCGCCTTTGCATCGGTCAGGGTGATCCCGGAAACCGATGTCGTGGATGACGTCGAAATTGCTGAAGTGGATCTTCGAGTCGACACCTATCGCGCCAGTGGAGCGGGCGGACAGCACGTCAACACCACCGACTCGGCGGTTCGTATCACCCACATTCCCAGCGGAATCGTCGTTCAGTGTCAGAATGAACGCAGTCAGCACGCCAACAGAGCCCAGGCGATGCGAGTGCTCAAGGCTCGGATCCTCGAGACCGAGGAGCAGAAGAGGCGTGAGGAACTGAACAGGATCCAGGGCATCAAGAGCGAGATTGCGTTTGGCAGCCAGATCCGCTCGTATGTGCTGCATCCTTACAAGATGGTGAAAGATCATAGAACCGATCACGAGACTTCAAACACCGACGCTGTTCTCGATGGAGACCTCCAACCCTTCATCGAAAGCTGGCTACGACAACAATCCAGGACCGATCAGTCGGCTCGATAGGAAGAATCCAGATGACTTCCATTCAACAGACTGACCCCGAAATCGCCGCAATCATCGTCCGAGAAGAAGCGCGTCAGAAGGGTGAGGTCAATCTCATCGCAAGCGAGAACATCGTCAGCGATGCGGTGCTGGCCGCTCAAGGATCGGTACTCACCAACAAGTACGCAGAGGGCTACCCCGGTCGACGCTACTACGGCGGCTGCGAAGTGGTCGACGAAGCGGAAGAACATGCCCGCTCTCGTGCCTGCGAACTGTTCGGTGCAGATCATGCCAATGTGCAGGCGCACTCTGGAACCCAGGCCAACATCGCGGCGTATTCTGCGCTCATCTCTCCCGGTGATCCGGTGCTGGCGATGGATCTGGCTCATGGTGGCCATCTCTCTCATGGGGCCAAGGTGAGCCTCACCGGTAAGATCTACAACTTTCATCACTACCCGGTTTCCCAGCAAGACGAGATGATCGACCTGGATCTGGTTCGCAAGATGGCGCACGAGGTCAGTCCTGCACTGATCGTCGCCGGTGCCAGTGCCTATCCGAGAATCATCGATTTCGCAGGCTTTCGGAGCATCGCCGACGAGGTCGGTGCCCGGTTGATGGTCGACATGGCGCACATCGCAGGCCTGGTCGCCGCAGGTGTCCACCCGAGTCCTGTTGCGCACGCAGATGTGGTCACCACCACCACTCATAAGACTCTCCGGGGACCGAGGAGCGGCCTGATCCTGTGCCGAAAGAAGTGGCGCAAGAAAATTGACTCTGCGGTATTTCCCGGCGGCCAGGGTGGTCCATTGATGCATCAGGTTGCGGCGCGGGCTGTCTGCTTCCGTGAAGCGATGACGGACTCTTTCCGTGACTACGCCCGCCAGGTGGTCGAGAACTCGGTCCAGCTGGGAGAGATTCTCAGCGCTGGTGGGTTACGACTGGTTTCAGGGGGTACCGACAATCACATGATCCTCGCCGATCTTCGCTCGATGGATCTGACCGGTGACATCGCTGAGGCTGCGCTGGGCCGTGCCGGAATCGTCGTCAACATGAACATGATTCCCTACGATCCTGCCCCTCCACGGCGCCCCAGTGGCATGAGGATCGGCACTCCCACCGTCACCAGCCGCGGGATGGGAACGGCGGAGATCACCCGCATCGGCGAGATGATTCTGGAAGTCCTCCGTAACCCTCAGGACCAGAATCGGATCGAGGGGATTCGCGCGCAGGTCCGGGAGATGTGCGAGCAGTTCCCGACCCGGATCTAACCAGCCAGCAGCGAAGGTGCTGCGGCATGATGCTGCGGTATCGCTACGAATGACTGGGGATCACCCCGATCGCTGACCGTACCGCATCCATCGTTTTCTCGACCACCGGGCGAATTCGATCGGCTCCACTGCGAAGGATCTGCTCGACCTCATCCGGATTCTCCTCCAGTTGCAGTCGACGACTGCGGGCATCGGCAAAGTAATCGAGCATCGCCTCGAATAGTTCCTGCTTGGCGTGGCCGTACCCATAGCCGATCCCGCTCGACCTCAACTTGTCCGCCATCGCATCGACCTTGTCGTCGGTGGCGACCAGCTTGTACAACTCGAAGATGGTGTTGCCCTCTGGCTCCTTGGACTCATCGACTCCTTGAGAGTCGGTCACGATCGACATCACCCTCTTCCGGAGTTTCTTCTCCGATTCGAAGATGCAGAGATCATTTCCATAAGACTTGCTCATCTTCTGGCCATCGATCCCGGGCACCTTGGCGGCATTTCCCTCGAGGATCAGCGGCTCTGGAACTGGAAATACTGCGCCATAGGTCTGATTGAACTTCCCGGCGATATCCCGGGTCACTTCGACATGTTGTTTCTGATCCTGACCGACCGGAACTCGGTGCGATCGAACGATCAAGATGTCGGCGGCCATCAGGACCGGATAGGCGAACAAGCCATGATCGGCAGAGATTCCCTGCGACACCTTGTCCTTGTAGGCAACACATCGTTCCAGTAAACCCATCGGTGTCAGCGTCGAGAGGATCCAGGAGAGTTCGCAAACCTCCGGTACATCTTCCTGGCGATAGATCACCGCTCGCTCTGGATCGAGACCGAGAGCGAGATAATCCATCGCCACGGCTCGGATGTTGGAGGAAAGTTGCGCCGGATCCCGTACCGTGGTGAGTGCGTGATAGGAAGCGATGAAGTAGTGGGCTCCTCCTGCATCCTGAAGATCGATCCATTGCCGGACCGCACCGAAGTAGTTGCCCAGGTGAATCCCGGAACTGGTCGGTGTGAGGCCTGAAAGTGTGATGAGGCTCATTGGATCACTCCCCCCCTATCCCCGTGACAGGGTTGAAACAGGGTACCCAAACCGCTCTACAACTCCAAACCGACTGTAGAACTTGTCGAGCCACGGTTCTTTGAGCAGAATGGCGCCTCAGCAGCGTCACCGCCCAGCGAGCCCGAGATCCAGCAGTTGGGCGACGCGATCAACAGAGCCATGGTCTTGGCACGAGGTCGACGATCGGGTCCACTGACCCACCAGAGAAGCCGTCGAAAGGGATACCTTGTCCAGAACCAAGAATCAGAAGAAGCCTCGTGGGGGCCTCAGCCGGGCGTTCCTGACCGGCTTGGCGACCTTGCTACCGACCGTCCTGACCATCCTGATCCTGACCATCGCTTACAACTTCCTCGACGAAAAAATCGCCGGTCCACTCAATAATCTGATCCACAAGGGACTCTCCTCGCAGCTGGCGAAGGACCACTTCTGGGGAGGGGTGCTCAATTACCCCGAATGGCAACTGGACGAGGAGATCGATGGTAGCGGAGCA
Organism: Planctomycetota bacterium; assembly: GCA_012960845.1. Lineage (GTDB taxonomy): Bacteria > Planctomycetota > UBA8108 > UBA1146 > UBA1146 > QNYK01. The sequence goes on from DUAN01000018.1 coordinate 37,609, forward strand.
CCGGAGCGTGCCGATGATCTGCCCTTCTCGCAATTCGTCGAGGAAATCGCCCCGCAGTGGCTCGGATTCCTGCTCGCGCTACTGCTGGTCTTTGCCGTGGGAATCATCTTCAGGGGCTATCTCGGTCGCCAGTTACTGAAGTTGATCGAGAGCTTCATCCGACAGGTCCCGCTGATCAAGATCATCTACCCCTATGCCAAACAGGTCACCGAGTTCTTCTTCGAGGAAAAGAATCAGATCGAATACGAGACCGCGGTGGCGGTCGAGTATCCACGCAAGGGGATCTGGTCGCTGGGGTTTGTCACCAGTTCCGGTTTCAAGACAGTCAGCGAATTCACCGGCGAGGAGATGGTCTCCATCTTCATCCCCTCGAGCCCGACACCGATCACCGGATACACCATCCTGGTCTCCCGAGAGTCGATCATCCAACTGGACCTGAGTGTCGAGGAAGTACTTCGTTTCACCATCTCGGGGGGGGTGATCCTGCCCCCGAATCAGCTCCCGGATGGGGCCAAAACTACTGTTCAGATCAGTCCCAGTGTTGAAACTGGTCCAGAAGAAGAGGATGAAGGTGTTGGGAAGCCTTGACGGGAGCGACACTACCACTAGCATCCAAGACCTTGCCACGAGACAGTTTGAAAGTCGGGCCGTAGCACAGTTTGGTAGTGCGCCACGCTGGGGGTGTGGAGGTCGGTGGTTCGAATCCACTCGGCCCGACCATTTTTCTTCTTCCAACAATCCTTCACCCAACCTTCCGGTTCGATCTCTTCGAGATCGCGACCACCGAATTCCCTACAACCGTTCCCCGGCTCCCGTTTCATCTACAGGCGGCTGGCGGATCAGGGTTCAAGAACGCCCATGATTGAGGATCCAACCCCGACTCCGAGCATTCCTGTCCCTGCCAAGGGAACCCGAGTCACCCCACCGGTGCGATTCGAATCGGCTCAGCGAACCGTGTGGATCCTCCCTTCCGAGGTGGACCTGGTGCGAGACTGTGGTTTCCTCGGAGGGATTGCGACCATCCATCCAGAACAACACCGCAGCGGGCGTGAACCGCATCCGGTGTACCGCGGAACTGACGGATCGCTACTGCTGTGGAAGCGCTGTCTCAGAGGAGGCTGGCTCTCTCACTTCATCTCCACGCTTCACCTCAGTTGTGCTCGATTTCTGCGAGAGATGGAGATGGGTGAAGAAACTCGGGTTCTGGGAATTCCCACATCCAACGTGATCGCCGTGGCCTCCACTACTGCCACCATCGGTCAGCGAGTAGAGATGTTGATCCGACTGGAAAACGATGTTCAAACCTTGAAACAATTTCTTGAGGATCAGATGCCATCGGATCGACAACGGAGAGCGGTGCTGAAGGCCACCGCCGAGACGATCCAGGAGTTCCATCAGGCAGGCTTTCTTCACGGCGACCTGAACCTGATGAACATCCTCATCCAGCAACGAGAAGAAGAGTGCCCCAGGGCCATCCTGGTCGATCTGGATCCAGGGGGGCTCGCCCCGCTGGCGAATCGACACTCCAACCTGACCCGTCTGATCCGTTCCTACCGCAAATCGATCGGGCTCAACACCCCACCACTTCGCACCGGTGAAGCGATTCGATTCATCCACGGGGTGACCGGTGCGGATCGTGATCGGATGAGATCGCTGATCACTGCCAGCCAGCAGTACCTACCCCCTTCACAGTGGCGGCGCTGATGATGCGCATCGGAGCCATCCACTTTCTCAACGCTGAACCGCTGTGTGGACATCTGTCTCGAAACGACCCTCGCTGGCAGATCGTCGATTCCAGCCCCAGTGAACTCGCCCGATCACTGCGCAACGGGACCATCGATGTCGGGCTGGTCCCCCAGGTCGAAGCTTGCAGAAGACCCGATTACAGGATCCTCGAGGGCCACTGCATCTCCTGCCTGGGAGAAGTCGCCTCGATACTGCTCTTTCACAAGAAACCGTGGGAAGCCCTCCAACGTGTTGCCGTCGATCAGGCCAGCAACTCGTCGGTGGCTCTGCTGCAAGTTCTCAGACACCTCGATCAACTGCCACCACTGGAGATCATCGAGACCGCATCCAATCTGTCATTGCTGCAGCAGGACTCCACCGTCGATGCGGTACTCCTGATCGGAGATGCAGCACTGAAACACCGGACCCGTTCACCGCTCGACCGGATCGACCTGGGCATGGCCTGGAAGCACCGTACCGATCTTCCCTTCGTCTTCGCGGTGTGGCTGACCAGAACTCAACTGGACCCCACGGTCATCGAGGAAGTGGCACGCGCCGCCCAGCTGGGCATCGACCAGCGTCCACTCTTTGCCGCGCAGTTTTCGAAGCGGTATCCTGATGTACTCGACGAAGGGGCTGCCCAAGATTACCTTCAGCGTTGCGTTCGATACCAGTTGGGTCCACCAGAGAAGGAGTCGATCGAAGTGTTTCACCGACTCCGTGCTGAGATTGATCCTGCCCTCGATCGGCAATGGCAACCTCGTTACTACGGTGAAACATCATGATCGATCTGACCGCAACGGTGATCACCTTCAACGAGGAGAGCAACATCCGGGAGTGCCTGGAGTCACTTCGCTGGGTCCCCAACATCGTCGTTGTCGATTCCGGATCCACCGATCGGACCGTCGAGATCGCCCGGGAGTTCACCGATCGAGTGCATGTCACCGACTGGCCCGGCCATGTCGAACAGAAGAATCGTGCAGTGGACCTGGCCCCCACAGACTGGATCATCTCACTCGATGCGGATGAACGGGTCACCCCGGAACTCCGTGCTGAACTGGAACACCACCTCGATCATGCTCCCAGCCATCGGGGATATTCGATGCCGCGTCTGACCAGACATCTGGGGCGCTGGATCCGACATGGCGGCTGGTATCCAGATCGAAAGATCCGTGTGTTCGATCGTCGTAGCGCACGCTGGGCAGGCACCAATCCCCACGACCACATCTCGCTCGATGGTTCGGCCTTCCCTTTGAAGGGCGATCTGCTCCATTACTCGTTCGATCATCTGCATCACCACATGGAGACGATGGATTTCTTCACCAGCATCGCAGCACGAGAGATGGAGGGCACGAAACGCAGCGCCATCCGGGGAATGGCGTTGAGGGCGCCGTGGAAGTTCCTGCGCATGTACCTGGTGGATCGCGGCTACCGCGATGGATTCGCCGGTTTTATCCTGGCCGCTGTCGGATCCTTCTATGTCTTCCTCAAGTACGCAGTACTGTGGGAACGAAGGGCATTACGGGCTCGTGGAATCGATCCCGATCGGGTTCCTCGGCACCACCGTGGTCCAGAGTGGCGTCCGCCTCGGGCACTGCCGGAGTCGGCAGAGGCCAAAGAGTGAAAATCTTCCACCTCTTCGCCAATCACAAGTTCACTGGACCTGCCGATCTGGCGATGGTGATGGCATCCAGTCAGCAGGCAGCGGGCGCAGAGGTCCGCTTCTTCTCCAGCACCCATCCCGATGCAGAAAACAGCCTCGAGCAGATCGCCCGCAGCCGGGGACTCGAAACGGTCACCGGATTACGACTGGCCAAGCACTTGCGCTGGACCTCCTTACTCCGAGATGTCTCGCGACTTCGCCGCTTGATCGAGGCGGAGCGTCCCGACTTCCTTCACTGCCATCTCGATGGAGATCACCTGCTGGCTTGCCTGGCCTGTGGAAAGAAGGGTCCCGGAGTGATCCGAAGCAGCTACCAGCTCGACCCCCCGAGTGGCTGGCGTGCGAGGTGGAGCGCCGCTCGGACACGATTGTGGCTGCCACCCTCCATCCGAGCGGAAACTCGATTGCTCCAACAACACCCGAAGTTACAGGGCCGCACCCGGATCACCGCCCCTCCCGTCGATCTGCAACGCTTCGCTCCCGCCGCTGATCCAGGCCTCTCTACTGATCGAGATGCAGCGGTGGTGATCGGCGTCGTCGCTCGGATGCAGAGGCATCGAAGATTTCCCCAGTTGATCGAGGCGTTCGCTGCCGCCGCAGCAGAGGATTCTCGGTTGCAACTGGTGATCCTCGGCCGCGGAACTCACCAGGATGAGGTGGCGAGGATCCCCGCACAGCAAACCGGGCTCGGCGAGCGGATCCGCTTTGCCGGCTACATCGACCCCGATCTCTACCCGCAGCAGTTGCGCCGCTTTGACCTGCTGCTTTTTCTCGTGCCTGGCTCCGATGGGACCTGCAGAGCCGCCCGCGAAGCCCTCGCCTGCGGCGTTCCGGTGATCGCCAGTCGCCGTGGATTGCTGCCAGACCTGATCCCGGAGCAGTGCGGGATCCTGCTTCATAATGAAGCAGTAGATACGATGACCCGTGCTATTCTCACTCTGGCGAGGGACCCCTTGAAACGGCAGTATATGGCCGATAATGCTCGCCAACATGCCCAGAAGACCTTTGATGCGAGGACGCTGGGCTCTGATCTGATCGCCGATCTGGCCCATCGATCCTCGGGAAGCCGCCCTGATCTGGCGCAAAATCGCTAACATCGGTAAAGATTCCCACACCGCTGGTCGAAGAAGGCTTAGGGCCCGGACGGACCGGGCCAGCGAAGCCTAGCCGGCATTGTTGAGTTTTACGCCGGCACCATGAGAAAGGTCTGGCCATGAACGCCAACTCGAACTGCAGCACCAGCTGCAACAACGTCAACTACCCGACAACTCGGGTTATCACCGGTGTCCTGGGGTTCCTCGCCCTCTGCACCATCGCCACCAACTACGCCATCAACACTGCGTTTGATGCCAACGTCTTCTTTGCGGTGATCGCCACCTCACTGGTGACCTGCTTCGCCGTCTGCACCACCTCGATGTGGAAGAGTGGCTACCAGGTCTTCAGCGGCAACGTCGACAACGCCGATGAAGCGTCCTGCTATTGGAATAGCGCGGCTCAGGGATTCCTCTACGCCGGACTGCTCTTCTGTGGCGGTGCCTTCTTCAGCACTTACGCGACCAGTGCCGTCGCTGCGGTGGAGGCGATGTACTTCCCCTTCGTCGTCAGCATCTGTGGATACTGGGTCACCCGGTCCATCGCCAATGCTTGCACCTACTGCGTGATCGAGAACTCCACCGCCAACGGCTCCAACTGGGCCAACAACACATCGGTGGCGACGAATGCTACAAATGACATCAATGTCACAAATACCGAGACTGTCAGTTCCTAATCGAATATTCATTTTGACAAAAATTTTGTCGTCAATGCCAGAGGAAGTGCCCATACAGGGCACTTCCTCTACTTTTTTTGTCGGACGGGCAGCTCCTGATTCTCTCCCTTTTGCGACTCTCGGTTCTCGACCATATCTCTCTGTACCGGGCAAGTACTTGCATTTGGAGCGTGAGATCCTACTCTTGTGTCGTATCCAGTTTTTCGTAATGAACGAACTGGCTACTATTGATCCTTCGGTCATCAGGAGTGTGCCCTGCGCCCACCATGCGGTGCAGTTATTTTGAAAAATTGGAGTAGTTGTTATGAGTCTTCGTATATATATCTGTGTTGTTTTTGTAATCACATCCGCCATTCTCACACCCTTCTCGTCGGTCGGCCACGCCTCGGATCAGGTCTTCATCGATACCGCGCAGATCCAGATCGTGGGAGCCCACGCCGAGGACCATCTCGGTGCCTCGACCTCGGGCGCCGGAGATGTGAACGGGGACGGGATTCCCGACATCGTCGCTGGAGCCCCTGGATCCGATAACCGCTCCCACAACACCGGTGGAAAAGCTTACGTCATCCTCGGTTCCAGTTCCCCCGCCACCGAACTGGACCTGCACTACCCCCACCCCGGAAACGTCATCGTCATCCAGGGTGCGCCTGGCGGTTCGATGCTGGGAGCATCGGTCTCTGGCGCCGGTGACATCAATGCAGATGGTTACGATGACTACATCATCGGTGCCCCCGGAGCTTCCAGTAGCGACCCCGATGAGGAACAAGCAGGACGAGCGTACATCATCTACGGCTCGGCCAATCCGCCGGCAATCATCGACGTTTCCAATCTTGGATCTTTCGGAGTCGAGATCATCGGTGCCCGCGAAGGTTCGCATCTAGGCGCTTCCGTCTCTGGTGCCCGGGACTTCGATGGAGATGGCTTTGCCGATATCCTCCTCGGAGCCCCCGAGGATTCCATCGACTCCCTGGAGCTGTGTGGAAGTGCCTTCCTGATCCGCGGAAGCAACTCTCTTCCTTCCGTCATCGACCTCAAGAACTCCCATGGCAATGTGACCATCTTCCGCTCCGGTGGACCCAATCAGGAGGTCGGATCTTGCGTCGCCGATCTCGAGGACTTCAATGGAGACGGAAACTCGGACATCGCCATCGCCTCGCTGCGCCACTCCGACGGGTCCTCCGCAAATGCGGGGCGCGCCTGGATCATCTATGGAGGTAGTACTCCTCCTGCTGAAGTCGCACTCAACGACATCGCAGCCAGTGGCCTGACCAGTACCACCATTCGGGTTCCACAGGCCCACCATGAACTGGGGCAATCGATCTCCTGTGCCGGCGATTCCGATTTGGATGGAGACACGGAACTGCTGATCAGTCGCTCACTCCACGATCACAATCCTGAAACGATTGCCAATGTGGCGTACCTGGTTCGTGGAGGGATCAGCCCCCCTGCCGAGATCAATCTCGCCAACCCTGCACCATGGATCACCAGATACATGAGTTTCTACGACAATGATGAAGACGGGCAATCGGTTCACACCATCCTCGACTTCAGTGGTGACGGTATTGATGACCACATCATCGGCATCTCTCGATCGATCTTGCTCGATGTTGAAAAAGGAATGGCTCACCGGGTCAATGGTGGCCAGATGCTGGGTGAATCCCAGTTGCTGGACCTGTTCCAGCATGAAGGACGCGGATACCTCGGTCTCACCGAAGGGCAAGAAGTAGGTTTCTCGGTCGGTGCCGCTGGCGACTTCAATGATGACCGAGGAAACGACCTGTTGATCGGTGCGCCTGGAGCGAAGCCCTACGGACGCAACATGGCAGGAATAGTATACGTATTCCTCGGTCACAAACTGCGTTCTCCCAACAACGTTCAGACCGTTTGCCTGGGACAGACCGTCGATGTGACCTGGAACAACCGTGCGGTGTACGACGAAGTCGACCTGTTCAGAGATAATGTCATGCTGGCAACCTTGCCAGGTGACACCGAGGCCTACACCGATTCAGCAGTCGCCTACGGAGATCACAACTACTCGGTCCGTGGACGGCGTCGTGGAATCAATACCGTGGAGCACAGCAGCGACATCCGCGTGATGGTGCCGATCGCGGCTCTCGATTGCACATCCCTGCACAGGGACATCTCCATCTCCTGGAGTAACAGTGACAATTACGACCTGATCGACCTCTACCGCGATGGTGTTCTGCAGAGCATTCTGCCGGGTGGGAGCACCTCCTACCACGACAACAATGTCTCTTCTGGAATCCACCAGTACAGTGTGGTAGAGCGCGGAGATCGAACCACGACACTCTCGACCAGTTGCAGTATCACTGCTCTGATGCCGCCCTACACCGCCACCTGTAGTGCCGCTCCAGATGCCCAGAATCAGATCATCGCCACCATCCACTGGAACTTGATGCCCAATCCAACTGGTTTCCAGCTGATCCACATCTATCGCGATGGAACCCTCATCCAGACCCTCTCCGGAGATGCCACCACGACCCAGGATATGATCTCTGCAGGACGTTTCCTCTACGAGATCGAGGGTGTCGCCGATGATGGCCGCGCGGTCAGCGCTCGTGCCTCCTGTGAACTGGTCGATCCCATCTCGGTCGCTAATATCAACTGCTCTTCGGATGTGGACATCGCCACCTTCAGTTGGACCAATACCGACGCCTATGACTACATCATCATCGAGTTCGGCCCCGGAGACGGCTCCACCGCCCCGGCGCAGATCGATCAGATCCCTGGAACTAGCCAGAGTTACACCACCCAGATCCTCGATGGACCTGGCAACTACGCGGTCTGTGTGCGCGGGGTCAAGTTCACCGGAGAAAGCGGAAGAACCTGCTGTACTCTGACTGTCCCCGATCCGCTGGGAACACTCAGTTGCTCCGCCATCGGCTCCTCGGTGTTCCTCGAGTGGACCAACGGAGGAACCTACGACAGCATCGCGATTCGCCGCGACGGATTCCTGATCGATACCATCTCTGGAGGTAGTTCCAGTTACACCGATCAAGACGTTTCCTATGGAGATCGCACCTACTCGATCACCGCACAGCGTCGTCAAGGGATCTCTGCCGAACAATCGTGTGGACTGACGGTCCTGCGCAGTCCAGCAGCGTTGACCTGCAGGGGAGAGGGGGATCAGGTTCGTCTCAACTGGCAGAACCCGACACCCGCCTACGACCAGGTCGAGGTGATGCGAGGATCGACTGTCCTCGCCACCCTGGCCGGTACCGCATCCGAGTACATCGATACTTCGTTGGCCCCAGGAGACTACTCCTACACCCTTCGAGGTCTCAAAGGTACCAGTGAAAGTGATCCGACCCACTGCACCACGGTCATTCCCGAGGCGATCACCGCCCTCGGAACCGGACTGGTCGAGGGCACTCACATGCTACTCACCTGGGCCCCCACCGAGGACGCCACATCGATCCGAATCTTCCGCGACGGAATCGTCATCGCGACCCTTCCCGCCTCGGCAACCTCTTACATCGATCCGACCCTCGACCCGGGTACCTACCAGTACTGCTTACGCGCCCGGATCGACAACAACCACAGCGTCGATACCTGTACCCCGGCCATCGTTCCTGCTCCACCGGTGGATATCATCTGTGGGGTGGACTCTGCCATCGCCACCATCAGTTGGACCAATGCAGAGGCCTACGACAATGTGATCCTCAAGCGCGATGGAGGCACCATCCTGGAAGACCTCGATGGCCTCGCCAGTAGTTATGTCGATACCATTGCCGGACCCGGTCCTCATCTTTATGAGGTCAGTGGCCGCATCGGAGATCACGAATCGAAGACCATCGCCTGTGAGGTCACCGTTCCGTACCCACCCGCCGATCTGACCTGTTCAGTCTCGGGTGGAGTGGATTCGGTTCTGACCTGGGTCAACACCCAGCCCTCCACCACCATCGAGGTGTGGCGCGACGGCTTCTTGATTGCCGAACTCGATCCCTCCAGTGCTGGATACACCGATGCTGGTGTCGCTCCTGCGACCTACAGCTACTGCGTGTTGAATCGCTTCGGACCCAAAACCAGTGCCTCCGCTTGCTGCACCCTGTTGGTTCCTGCTCCTCCGACCAACTTCTCGTGCCTCTGCAGCGCCGGAGATGTCGACATGAGTTGGACCAATAACGAGGAATACGACAGCGTGACCCTGCTCAGAGATGGAGCCGTCATCGCGGTGTTACCGGGAGCCGTCACCTCCTACACCGATGTCGCCACCGAACCCGGTTCGCACACCTACACCCTCAGTGGTGCCAAGGACGGCAACAGTTCCTCGACGGTGGATTGTTCCGAAGATGTTCCCGCTCCGGCGACCGATCTGACGATCACCGCACTCGCCTCGACCACCTCATTGTCGTGGATTCACACCGGACCTGGAGACACTGCTGAACTGACCAGAAATGGCATGCCGATCGCATCCTTACCCGCAGCGACCCAGTCCCATGACGACATCGGGCTGGCCCCGGGCGACTACCAGTACTGCATCACGATGCAAATCGGCGATGCCACAAGTGCGACCATCTGCGCGACCATTCACGTGCTGGCCGATCCGAGCGACTTCAGTTGTTCGACCGTCGCGGGCAATGTCGAGATCTCCTGGACCAACAACGACAGTTACAGCACTCTCACTCTCAACCGTGACGGCCAGCTGCTGGCGATCCTCTCGGGAGGAGATAGCTCCTTCCAGGATGCGATGCCTGCACACGGTGCTCACAGTTACGACCTGACCGCCCACGGTGGCCCGTCCAGCACCAGTGCCACCGTCGATTGCAGCGTCGATGTTCCATCGACCCCGACCGACATGGCTTGCTCGGCACTCGGCTCGACCGCTTCACTCTCCTGGACCTTGCCAGCACCGGGTGAAACCATCGAG